>CANQVG010000006.1 GCA_947627235.1 uncultured Clostridia bacterium
GCGCAGCTTCACGAGCGTTTCGTTGAATTGCATATAAGCACTTCCTTTCGCAATTTATGCTTCCATTATAGGAAAAATGCGCCGCAGAGTCAATCGCAGAGGTGTAACATTCGCGCTACAAAATGTAACATCGACCTCAAAACATAAAAACGGCTCTCCCCAAGGAGAGCCGTTATTTGATTCGCTGCGAAAAATCAGTACGCTATTCCCTGCCACTTCATCGCGTCGGCGACCTTGAGGAAGCCCGCGATGTTCGCGCCGACGACGAGGTTGCCCTCATAGCCGTATTCTTTTGAAGCGTTGTAGGCATTGTGGAAGATGTTCTTCATAATGCCGTGGAGCTTCTGGTCGACCTCTTCAAAGGTCCAGCTCAGACGCTCGCTGTTCTGCGACATTTCAAGACCCGAGGTGGCAACGCCGCCGGCGTTGGCAGCCTTTGCAGGGCCGAAGAGTACGCCCGCCGCAAGGAACTTCGAGACGGCTTCGGGAGTGGAGGGCATATTTGCGCCCTCGGCGACAGCCATAACGCCGTTCTTGATTAGAGCGTCGGCAGACTCGCCGTCGAGCTCGTTCTGGGTGGCGCAGGGGAGCGCGATGTCGCACTTTACTGTCCAGATGCCCTTGCAGCCCTCGTGATACTCGGCGCCGGATACGCGGTTGACGTATTCCTTGATTCTGCCTCTCTCGACCTCTTTTATCTGCTTTACGACGTCAAGATTTATGCCGTTCTTATCTACGATGTAGCCGTTGGAATCCGAAAGAGCGATTACCTTGCCGCCGAGCTGAGTCGCCTTTTGGGTGGCGTAGATGGCTACGTTGCCCGAGCCGGAGATAACTACGGTCTTGCCCTTGAAGGAATCGTTCTTTATGCAGGAGAGCATTTCCTCGGTGAAGTAGCAGAGCCCGTAGCCGGTAGCCTCTGTTCTCGCGAGGGAGCCGCCGTAGCTGAGTCCCTTGCCGGTGAGAACGCCGGTAAATTCGTTTCTGAGTCTCTTGTACTGACCGAACATATAGCCGATTTCTCTCGCGCCCACGCCGATGTCACCGGCAGGAACGTCGGTATCGGCGCCGATGTGCTTGCTGAGTTCGGTCATAAAGCTCTGGCAGAAGCGCATAACCTCTGCGTCGGACTTACCCTTGGGGTCGAAGTCGGAACCGCCCTTGCCGCCGCCCATAGGCAGACCGGTCAGGGAGTTTTTGAAAATCTGCTCAAATCCGAGGAACTTGATGACGGAAGCGTTGACGGACGGGTGAAGTCTCAGACCGCCCTTGTAGGGACCAATCGCGGAGTTGAACTGGACTCTGAAGCCGCGGTTCACTCTTACCTTTCCGCTGTCGTCGACCCACGGAACGCGGAAGATTATCTGGCGCTCCGGCTCTACGATTCTGTCAATGATGCCGGCCTCGACGATGTCGGGTCTGCGCTCGACAACCGGTTCAAGACTTTCCAGCACTTCGCCTACAGCCTGAAGGAATTCTTTTTCGTTGGGGTTTCTCGCCTCGACGTCGGCATACACCTTCGCGAGGTATTCGTTTTTGAATGTCATAGTGCTTTCCTCCTGTAAACTATAAAAGTAATGGAGCTATTATAGCACAATATTTGCAGGATTGCAAGAGGAAAATTGCAAAATCATAGGACTTTCTAAAACTTTGCGCTTGATTAACGTCCGAATTTGTAGTATAATCATAATAAAGATTCGTAAAAGGCGGTAAAAAGACTGTGAAAGCGGTAATTCAGAGGGTTTTGTCGGCAAAGGTGACGGCAGACGGCAGGGTGACCGGCGAAATAGGCAGGGGATTTCTGGTACTGTTGGGCGTAGGCTCAGAAGATACAGAGGAAAACTGCCGCAAGCTCGCGTCAAAAATTTCAAAGCTGAGAATATTTTCGGACGAAAACGGCAAGACCAATTTATCGCTCAGCGATGTCGGCGGCGGGGTGTTGGCGGTGTCGCAGTTTACGCTTTTTGCGGACTGCTCACACGGAAACCGTCCGAGCTTTTTTGAAGCTGCCGAGCCGGATACGGCAAACCGTCTCTATGAGCTTTTCTGCAACGAACTTGCGGCGCTGGGCTTCGAGCCGCAGAAAGGCGTATTCGGGGCGAATATGAAGATAGACATGACCGCCGACGGTCCGTTCACGGTTTTTCTTGAGATTTGAGGTGAATTATGAACATTCAGATTTATGCAAGGAGCAAATGCTTTGATTCTAAAAAGGCGGAGAGGTGGTTTAAAGAGCGCAGGATAAAATACCAGCTTATTGACCTCGACAGAATGGGTCTGAGTCCGCGCGAGCTTGATAGCGTGATTTTAGCGGTCGGGCTGGAAAATGTCATCGACGAAAAGTCAAAATCACCCGACGCAGTTTCGATGAAGTATCTTTCGAGCCGCGAGCAGAAGATTGACAAGTTGCTTGACGACCCAAGGCTTCTCAGAAGCCCGATTGTCCGCAACGGCAGGCAGGCGACGGTCGGCTATTGCCCAGAGATTTGGGAAAAGTGGGAATGATCTTCGACCGGTGAAGAAAGGGGGAGCAAAAGTGTCCGAGAAAAAACACGCCGAGACCGTCAAGGCGGGCATAACGTTTGGCAGCGCGTTGGCAATGGTCATCAGCTATACAACGTGGCATTCGGTTTTCTGGGCGATAATTCACGGGCTTATGAGCTGGGCGTATGTGATTTATTTTATTCTGAGATATTGAGCGGTATATAAAAACGGCGGTATGGAAAACCCATACCGTCGTTTGTTTATGCACCTTTTATTCGGTTCTCAGCGCTACAACCGGGTCTTTCTTGGCGGCTATGCCCGAGGGTATAAGTCCCGCGATGAGCGTCAGAGCCATACTTATTATGACAAGAACAGCCGCTCCCGTGACGGGCAGAATCGCCGAGAGGTTATCTATTCCGGTGAGATAGTGCAGGATGAGGTTTATAGGCAGAAGCAGAATGAGCGTTATACCTATGCCGATTGCGCCCGCCACAAAGCCGACGATGAGAGTTTCGGCGTTAAACACACGCGAGATGTCCTTTTTCGACGCTCCGACCGAGCGAAGTATGCCGATTTCCTTAGTACGCTCGAGCACCGAGATGTAGGTGATAATTCCTATCATAATTGAGCTGACCACCAGCGAAATCGCGACAAACGCTATCAGAACGTAGGATATCGCGCTGATTATCGTCGTGACCGAGGACATCAGGAGCGCGACATAATCTGTGTAGACGATATTGTCGGCCTCGTCGCCGGCGTCGTTGTAGGCGGCTATGGCGTCAGAGATGAAGTCCTTGTTTTCAAAGGTAGACGCATAGATGTAGATGGAGCGCGGCGAATCGAGGTCGACCTGACCGAGAGTACGCAGGTTTTGCTCATAGGTGGAGTCGGAGCGGGTGGAGGGCATACGGTTTTCAAAGATGTAGAGATACTGCTCCTGAGTTATCTCTGAGGCGTCGAACATCGCGGCGGTTTCGTCGGCGGAAAGAACTCCGAGCTGTGTTTGTATCTGCTCCGCGTACTGCTGAGTGACGGTTGCGGCGAGTATCTGATTCAGATAGCCCTCCTTGGTTTCGGCGTCCATATTCTGAATATAGGCGAGAACGGATTCCTCGTCCATCTGGGTCTGAGAGACAAAAGCTTTCATCAGCATATTGTCTATCGCGGCGTCGTCCATAGCGGCGCGGTACTGTCCGACAGCCGAAGCAAGATACTCCTCGGTGGGGATAGAGGCAAGTTCAATGTACAGCGCGGATTTTTCGGTGTTTGAAAGACCTGATACCCAATTGTCGACTGAGGCTTTTATCTCCTCATCAGAGGGCTCCTCGCCGTCGACCTTGAACTTAAGCCCGCTGATAACGTCGGTCTCAGGGTCGTCAAGCTGAGCCTTGACTATGTCGCTTGAATTAGTGCGCTCGATGATGTAGTCGGTGAGTGCAGCGGGATAGCATACGGCTCCGGTCAGGAATGAGGCGACTGCGTCCTTGCTCGGGCGGACAATTCCGACGACCTTGAGACGTATAGCCTTATCCGAGTCGTAGAGGAATTGAAGTCCGGTTTCGGTAGCGCTGACGTCGATATAGCCGTCGCCCGAGGGCTGATACTTGTCGCAGTCAAGAATTACGCGGAAGTCAAGATTGAGAATGTCGTCGTAGCTCCAACTGCCAAATTCCGAGGTGTCAATCTGCTCCTGATTTGCGGCGGCTTTCATAGCGTCCTGAATGTCGTCGAGGGTCTTTAAGCCGAGCGCGTAGAGCATCATATCGCTGAGCTCGTTTTTATCGCTCACAACTACTACCACTTCGTCGTAGTTTTCAGGCCAGCGTCCGGCAACGAGGTCGTTCTGCTCCTTGAGAAGGTCGTTTACAATCTCGCCGTTCATTCCCTCAAGCATTTCCTGCCAGGCGTTTATCTGCATAAAGTTTGAAAGGGTCGAGCTTGAGGTCTCAAATCCCATCATCGAGTACATGCTGCTCATAAGCTCAAGAATGTCGGATTTAACGATTTTTCCGTCTCTGTCTGTGGTATAGACGTTCATATCGGTATTGTAAACATAGCTTATAGCCGATGAATACTGCTTGATATCGTCGCCGTTTTCGATAAACTCCTTGAATTTTACGAGGTTGTTTTCCTGCGCTTCCATTGAGTTTACGGAATTCATCATTTCGTACATAATTTTGCTCTCGTATACGGCGTCGAGGTCATGGCCTGTTTCCGAGCTGCCGTTGGCGGTGTCGCGCAGGGTGGTCATAAGCTGGGTCATATCCACCTCCTGAGCGTTTATCGTTATCGGGTAGCTCGAAAGTGTGTCTTCCTGAACGCGGTCTATATAGCTCTGAACGCCCGTAGATACCGAGAGTATCAGCGCTATGCCGATTATGCCGATTGACCCCGCAAAGCTTGTGAGAATCGTCCTTGTCTTTTTGGTCATAAGGTTATTAAGCGAAAGCGAAAGCGCCGTGAAGAAGGACATCGAGGTCTTCTGTCCCTTTTTCACGCTTCTGACTTCGCTCTGGTGTTCGTTGGCGTCAGAGCCGTCATAGGGGTCGGAGTCGCTTATTATCTCGCCGTCGAGCAGTTTTACGGTGCGTGAAGCGTATTTTTCCGCAAGCTCGGGGTTATGTGTGACCATTATTATCAGCTTATCCTTGGATATCTCTTTTAAGATGTCCATAATCTGGATGCTCGTTTGGGAATCGAGAGCGCCCGTAGGTTCATCGGCAAGGAGAATTTCCGGGTCGTTGACCAAAGCTCTCGCGATGGCTACTCTCTGCATCTGCCCGCCCGACATCTGGTTTGGCTTCTTTTTGAGCTGGTCGCCGAGCCCGACTTTTTCGAGGGCCTCTTTGGCTCTGCGTCTGCGCTCCGCCTTGCCCACGCCCGAAAGCGTGAGCGCAAGCTCGACGTTTGAAAGTACGGTCTGGTGCGGAATTAGGTTATAGCTCTGGAAGACGAAGCCTATCGAATGGTTGCGGTAGGTGTCCCAATCCGAGTCTTTGAACTTTTTGGTGGACTTGCGGTTTATCTGCAAATCGCCTGAGGTATACTGGTCGAGCCCGCCTATAATGTTAAGAAGTGTGGTTTTTCCGCAGCCGGACTGCCCGAGTATAGCCACAAACTCGTTTTTTCTGAATTCTATCGAGATGCCGTTGAGTGCGCGGACCTTTTCTCCGCCCGCGTCGTAATCCTTGACTATGTTTTCGAGCTTAAGCATTTACCTGCCTCCTAAGTTGATAGCTGTACAGTTTTATTCTTTCAGCTTACATTATATCACCTGGGCTCTTTTGTTTCAAGATTTAGTGTGTGAAGACCATGTGAAAAATAACTAAAATCCGATAGATGTTTTTGCAAAAAATAACAAATGCCGCCCTGCAAAGGACGGCTGTTTGTCATCTGAACAGTGTGCAGTTTCCGCTTTCACGGAAAAAGCGGATTTTTTCTTCTATCGCCTCACGGCTGACGTTGAAATACTTCGCGAGACAGTCTATGCACAAAAACTCCTCTGCGGTGCGAAGAACCATTTTTTTGTATATCGCTATGTCGTCTGACATAAGCTTTGCTCCGCACTGTTTGCAGGTCTCGAAGTTTGCACTCATACCTTTACAAGCTTTACTCTGTAGAGTTGGCAGCAATGAGGCATAATATTCGCCGAGAATCTCTCGCGGAAGGTTCCTACGGTCTTGTGTTCCCAACAGTCGTAAAACTCGAGGGCAAAGCCTGAGTTGTAGGTAAGACCCATATCCCAGAAATTAAAGGATATTTCGGCGGGATGCTCACCGTCGGCAAAGTTGACAAGGCAGACCGCGTAGTCGCCGTTTTCAAGAGGCTTCACAAGACCCTTGCAGCTTTGGTTGCACCAGTGGTCAATTTCGTATACGCCTCTGCCCTCGGGGTCCTGATTTATCGCGATTACATCCTTGTTTAGCAGTATGTTTTTAGTTTCCTCTGTCATATTTCTGATGTCGCAGCCTATCATAAGCGGGGAATTCATTATCGCCCAGAGCGAGAAATGGGTTTTATATTCATCGGTGGTGCAGCCGAAGCCCTTTCCGGCTATCCAGCCGTTTTCGGAGTGACCGCTCATACCCACAACGAGCATATCAATGTCGTTCCAGCAGTAGGTGCCGCCCTGACTCTGTTTGTCGAGCTGAGACAGAGCAAGACCCTTGATGGAGTTCCAGTTATCCTGAATGTCGCCGGTCGAGCGGAACATCTGCGCGCCGGTATTTCTTATCCAGTCGTGAACGTTGTCCGAACCCCAGTTGCAGGCGGAGAAAAGAATATCCCTGCCGCAGTTGCGGAGCGCCATAGCCATTCTTCTGTAGAGCAGGTCGCCGGGGACGGTCTTGGGCTTGTAGCAGTAGTCATACTTAAGGAAATCTACTCCCCACGAGGCGAACAGCGCTGCGTCCTGATATTCGTGCTCAAAAGAGCCGGGATAATTGGCGCAGGTATGGGTTCCGGCGCAGGAATAGATTCCGAATTTAAGACCCTTTGAGTGTACGTAATCCGCCACGGCTTTCATTCCGTTCGGGAATTTTTCGGGGTCGGGAACGATGTTGCCGTCCTTGTCGCGCTCTCTGAGGCTCCAGCAGTCGTCGATGACGACGTATTCGTAGCCGGCGTCCTTAAGACCTGTCTCGACCATAGCGTCGGCGGCGCCCTTAATGAGGTTTTCGTCAATTTTCCAACTGAATGTGTTCCATGAATTCCAGCCCATAGGCGGGGTGAGTCCGAGATTCTTAGGCATATTTATTTCCTCCAGTTAAAAGTCAGATGCGTTTAGTTCCAAGGCTTTTACGCTCGCGGCTATTATAACAGCGCGGCGGACGTTTGTCAATCGCAAATTCAAATTTTTCACAGAACGTTCAAAAAGGTTTTCAATGCTGTGAGGATAGGTTAATTTTTCGAGCCCATAGGCGGACAAAATTAAAACCCAAGTTGACATTTTCGGAAAATTCGGTAAAATTTTTTTAGAAATCCTAACTGCGGACTTCTTTCTTATACTATACCTACGAAAGCTTTCAAAGGGGACAGAAAAATGGACACAAAAACGGCTGCCCGGCTTATTTCGGAAAATCTTGCTTCGGTATATGCCTATGCCGCCTCGCGGCTCTATGAGCAGAACAAGGCGGAAGACCTCGCTTCGGAAATAGTCTGCGAAGTGCTGGGGTCGGTGGAAAATCTTCGCGACGACAAGGCGTTCTGGGGATTTTTCTGGAAGACCGCCGAAAACACCTTTCGCAAGTTCATACGCCGAGAAGCTCTGAGGCAAAAGGCGGAGGTTTCGTACTCTGGTAATTGCAGCTTCGAAATTATAATTCCCTCGCCCGAGCCTACGCCGGAGGATGATATTTCGGAGCGCTCCGAAGCCGAGGAGCAGATATATCTGATACGCCGAGAGCTGTCCCTTTTAACAAAAGCGCGCCGCGAAGTCACCGTCGCCTATTACATACGCGGAAAAAGCGTTTCGCAAATTTCAGACGAACTCGGAATAAGCGCCGAAATGGTGAAATACCACCTTATGATGGCGCGAAAGCAACTGAAAGAAGGTTATAATATGGAGAGAAAACTGGGAAAATACAGTATTGACCCCGGCGTGTTCCGCATCAATTTCTGGGGCGACTGGAACCACTACAACGGCATTATTGACCGCAAACTGCGCGGCTCTATACTGCTTGCGGCATATAAAGACCCCTTGACCGCAGAAGAGCTCTCGGTAGAACTTGGCGTCGCGATGCCTTATCTTGAGGAGGAGATAGACGCCCTCGAGGCTGCGGGGCTTCTTTATAAGAACGGCAAGAAATATCAGACCGACCTGCCGATCCTTACGCTCGACTGCCAGCGCGAGGTCGAGGAAAAGACAAAGCCGCTTTATCCCGCTTTTGCAAAAGAGATATACGACGACCTCAAGGCGCTTCTGCCCGAGGTCAGAAAGCTTGACTTTAAGGGCAGCGACTTTGACGACAACCGCCTTATGTTTATGCTCTTGAATATGGCGGTAGTGCGCGGCTACTATTATTCAAACTATGTTTCGCCCGTGAGCGGCGGACGCGACCTGCCGCTCGGCGGTCACGGCTTCATCTGGGGTCACGACAACGACTGGGTACTCCAGCACTTCCACGGCATAGCGGGTATTTGCAACTCCGAGGACGGAAAAACGTGGTTTTCTGCCGTAAACTACACTGCCATCGAAAAATGCCAGGACTTCTGGCGCTCTGAATTCGTCGAGGGCGTGAAGCTCATAAACGCCGCTATATCCGAAGAGACCGTAAGCAGCGGCGGAGACAAGCTCGCCGAGCTTGTCGAGGGAGGGATAATAAGCTGCCAAGAGGGCAGGCTTTCGGCAAACTTCCCGGTCTTCACCGAGGAAGTATACACTCACATTGTTGAGAAGCTGCTGAGACCGACATTCATAAAGATGAGCGAAAAGATGATTGAAGTCAGCGATATGGGCGAAAAGATTCTGTCGGCGGCAGCGCCCGCCCGTCTGCGCCCGCAGTGCGGCGACATAGCGAAGATCGCTTTCAGGCTCGACGTCGGCGCGATAACTATGGAGCAGATGCTCGCCGACGGTCTTTTGACCTTACCCGGGCAAAGGGTTCCGCTCTGCATTTACGGCGTGAAAAAGTAAACTTCATAATAAAAAATCCCGCATTTGCATGCGGGATTTTTAATTTATCAGAATTTCTTTTTCATCTTGTCAAAGAAGGACTTTCGCACGGCGCTGTTGCGGTCGTCGAGAGAATCGTCGAACGCCCGAAGCAGATCCGCCTGCTTTTTATTGAGATTCTTCGGCACCTCGACCTTTACGCTTATGTGCTGGTCGCCCCTGCCGCTGCGATAGAGCTTCGGTACGCCCTGATTGCGCAAAACAAAGCTGTCGCCGTTTTGCGTACCGGCGGGGATTCTGTATCTTACGGTGCCGTCGATTGTCGGCACGACTATGTCGTCTCCGAGCGCCGCCTGAAGGTATGAGATAGGCACCTCGGTATAGATATCGAAGCCCTCGCGCTCAAACATCTCATCGGGTCTGACGTTTACCTTGATGATGAGGTCGCCGTACTGACCGCCGTTAATACCGCAGTCGCCTTCGCCGGTGATTCTGAGAGTCTGACCGTCGTCGATGCCCTGAGGGATATTGACGTTTTTGGAAAGCACTCTTCTCACTCTGCCCTGACCCTGACATGTCGGGCATATGTCGCGGATTATCTTGCCTTTGCCGCCGCAGCGCTCGCAGGTTTTTGTCGTCTGAAACACCCCGAGCGGCGTGCGTTGGTTTATCCTAACGGTGCCGGTGCCGCGGCAATCGGGACATGTCTCAGCCGAGCTGCCCGTTTTTGCTCCGCTGCCCAAGCAGTCGGGACACTTTTCGAGCCTGTTGACCCTTATGTCGACTCCCGTACCCTTGCATGCGTCCATAAAGGAGATCTGCACACCGGTGCGGATATCCTGTCCGCGCCTCGGGGCGTTGGGATTTGAACGGGTCTGCTGACCGAATCCGCCGCCTCCGAAGAAGCTTTCAAAGATGTCGCCTATATCGCCGAAGCCGCCGAAGTCGCCCGAAAAGCCGCCGGAATACCCGCCGGAGTAGCCGCCCTGACCAGCTCCGTAGGAGGGGTCTACGCCCGCAAAGCCGAACTGGTCGTATTTGGCGCGCTTATCCTTATCGGAAAGCACGTCGTAAGCCTCGTTGACCTCTTTCATCTTCGCCTCGGCTTCCTTATCGTCGGGGTGAAGGTCTGGGTGGTATTTTTTTACCATCGCGCGGTAGGCTTTTTTCAGCTCGTCGTCCGTAGCGCCCTTTTGCACGCCGAGAACTTCGTAATAATCTCTTTTGTCTGCCATATATACACTCCGTTAATGTATTTTTGCGGAATAGGCGGAGACCGCACCTCTGCGGTCTCCGCTGTTATTTTAGTTATTGAAATTGGTGTCGACGTAATCGTCGGGGTTCTGACCGGCTCCGTTCTGATTGCCCGGGTTGCCGTTCTGCTGATTATTCTGCGACGCCGCCTGATAAACCTTTGTCGCAACGGCTCCGAAAGCGGTTTCAAGCTCCTTCTGCTTTGACTTGATGAACTCAATGTCGCTTCCCTTGAGGGCTTCCTCGAGAGCGGAAATCTTAGACTCAATGTCTGCCTTGTCGGAGGAGTTTACCTTATCTCCGAATTCCTCGAGCGACTTACGGCACTGGAAGACCATCTGGTCGGCTTGGTTGCGGGCTTCAACGTCCTCTCTCTTCTTCTTGTCCTCGGCGGCAAAGCGCTCGGCGTCCTTGACAGCCTTGTCGATGTCTTCCTTGGACATATTCGAGGAGGAGGTGATAGTGATGTTCTGCTCCTTGCCGGTGCCGAGGTCTTTCGCGGTAACGTGGACTATGCCGTTGGTGTCGATATCGAAGCTGACCTCAATCTGAGGGATTCCTCTGGGCGCAGGGGCGATGCCGTCGAGCCTGAACATGCCGAGCTGCTTGTTGTCGCGGGCAAATTCGCGTTCGCCCTGCAAAATGTTGATGTCGACAGCGGTCTGATTGTCGGCGGCGGTGGAGAAGACCTGCTTTTTGCCGCAGGGGATAGTGGTGTTGCGTTCGATTATTTTCGTGAAGACTCCGCCGAGGGTTTCAAGACCCAGAGAAAGCGGCGTTACGTCGTTGAGAACGAGGCTGGAATCTATATCGCGGTTGAGTATGCCGCCCTGAATCGCGGCGCCGAGAGCTACGCATTCGTCGGGGTTGATGCCCTTGAAGGGTTCCTTGCCGGTTATCTTTCTTACAGCTTCGACAACGGCGGGGATTCTCGAGGAGCCGCCAACCATAAGGACCTTATTGATCTGTGAAGCGGTGAGTCCCGAGTCGGAGAGCGCCTGACGGACGGGTCCCATAGTCATCTCGACAAGGTCGGCGGTGATTTCGTTGAACTTTGCCTGAGTGAGGGTGTAGTCAAGGTGCTTGGCGCCTGTGGCGTCGGCGGTTATGAACGGCAGGTTGATGTTGGAAGTCGGGACGTTTGAAAGCTCTATCTTCGCTTTTTCGGCGGCTTCTTTGAGCCTCTGCATAGCCATCTTGTCGGTTGAGAGGTCGATGCCCTCGGTCTTCTTAAATTCCGAAACAAGCAGGTCGATAATTCTCTGGTCGAAGTCGTCGCCGCCGAGACGGTTGTTGCCGGCGGTTGCGAGAACTTCGGTGACGCTGTCGCCCATCTCGATTATCGAGACGTCGAATGTGCCGCCGCCGAGGTCGTAGACCATAATCTTCTGGTCTTCCTCCTTGTCGATGCCGTAGGAGAGAGCCGCAGCGGTGGGTTCGTTGATGATTCTGCGTACATTGAGTCCGGCTATCTGACCGGCGTCCTTAGTCGCCTGACGCTGAGCGTCGGTGAAGTAGGCGGGAACGGTGATGACAGCTTCGGTGACCTTTTCGCCGAGATAAGCTTCGGCGTCGGTCTTGAGCTTCTGCAAAATCATCGCGGAAATTTCCTGCGGGGTGTAGGACTTGCCGCCCATATGAGCCTTATAGTCGGAACCCATATGACGCTTGATGGAGATTACGGTGTTGTCGAAATTGACGACCGCCTGACGCTTTGCGACCTGACCTACGAGTCTGTCGCCGTTTTTGGAGACGCCGACTACCGACGGGGTGGTTCTTGCGCCTTCGCTGTTGGGAATGACTACTGCCTCGCCGCCCTCCATGACGGCTACGCAGGAATTGGTAGTACCAAGGTCGATACCTATGATTTTAGACATAATGATTACTCCTTTAAATTTATATTTGATTCGGTTGTTTGCCTGATATGTTAAATGCTCAGTTTGCGATGACCACCGTCGCGGGACGGATTATCTTATCGCCAAGCCTGTAGCCTTTCTGATACACCTGCGCCACGGTGTTTTCTCCAAGGTTTTCATCCTCGATGTGACTCACTGCGTTTTCAAGCGCCGGGTCAAAAGTCTCTCCCACCCTTGAAATCTCCTCTACGCCGAGCTTTTTAAAAGCGTTGGAAAGCTGGTCGTAGATCATCATAACGCCCGCCTTGTATTTTTCATCGGAGGTTTCGGCGTTGGCGGCTCTTTCAAAATTGTCCGCGAGCGGCAAAAACGCCTCGACCGTTCGCGCCGTGGCCTCCGGGTAGATTTCCTGACGCTCCTTCACGCTTCGTTTGCGGTAGTTGTCAAATTCCGCAAGAAGTCTCAGGTATTTGTCTCTGAGGTCGGCGTTTTCGGCTTTAAGTTTTTCCTCTTCGGTGGGCTGTTTTTCCTTGGGCTGCTCTTCTTCGGCTGCCTTTTCGGGCTTTTCCTCAGAAGAAGCTGTTTCCTTTGCTTCCTCTGCCTTTTCGGCAGACTCCTTTTCAGCTTTATTCTTCTTTTCTTCTTCGCTCATAATTTATCCTCGCTGTTAGTATTGTTGCCATCCCCGCTGTCGGGAAGCTGTTCCTCATCGTCCGACGAAAGCATCTGAGATATCTTTTCGGCAAAGTATTCCACATACGGAATCACCTTGCGGTAGTCGATTCGCATAGGTCCTATCAGACCGAGATGCCCCGCGACCTTGCCGTTTTTGAGAAAGTTTGAGCTTATAAGGCTCGAATTGCCGATGACAAAATCGTCGTCTTCGGCGGAGAACATAACATGTATTCCGCTGAAGCTGTCGTCCATCAGGCGGCGTATCTCGTTTCGGCGGTCGATAAATGTCACGACGTCGTTATTGTCGATATCCGGACACTGCAAAAGGTTTCCAACGCCGCTTATGTTTATCTCGCGCTCGGTTATTTCGCGTGTCATATCGAAGACCCCGCGCACAAGCGGCGAAAGTGTCAGCAGATATGTGCCCATAGCGGTTTCGAGCTTTGTGAGCATTTCCTCGCTCAGAAGGTCTATCGGCACGCCCTCGAGATTTTCTCTCAGGAACTTCGAGAAGTAGTCGAGATGCTCCTGAGAAAGGTCTATCTCAACGCGGCAGGTGCGGTTTTTGATCACGCCGTTCGAGGCTATCATAAGAAGAACGTAAAGCCTCTTGCCCGTGGGGATGACTTCTACCTTTGATATAACCGAAAACTTCGGACTCTCTGTAGAAACGAAAGTTGCGTATTTGGTAAGCTCCGCGAGAGCGTTGGAAGCCGACTTCACGATTCCTTCCTCGGAATATTCGTCCTTTGGGAGCATATCGTCCAAGAGCTTCATTTCCTCCGAAGACAGGGGATTTGTCTTAAGAAGACGGTCGACATAAAGGCGGTACCCGCTGTAGGTGGGAACTCTGCCTGCGGAGGTATGGGGCTGTTCGAGATATCCCTGCTTTTCAAGCTCTGCCATTTCGTTGCGGATAGTGGCGCTTGAAGCGTTGATGTATTTCATAATCGCTTTGGAACCCACAGGCTCTCCCGTCACGATGTATTCGTCCACAACGGCGGCAAGAATCCTCAGCTTTCTGTCATCCATCAAAATCCCCCCAAGTCTTAGGCTGGCAGTTAAGCCGGCAGTTTGTTAGCACTCTTTAAATTTGAGTGCTAAATATAGTATACCCCGTTTTTTGCAGATGTCAAGAGTTTTTTAAAAAATTTCTGAAATTATTTTTCCGCCGAAGTTCCGACAGATTTTTCAGCGCCGCGCTGTTATCTTTATAAAGCGAAGCAAAGGGCTTGTAAAGACGCGTCCTTTATATTTTCGGATATCCGATTCTTGTTTTCCGTACAGAAAGGAGCCTTGATATGGCAGTATATATAACCGACTCCGGCGACGGTATTCTTACGGCGAAGATAACCGGAGAGATAGACCACCATTCGGCGCGTTGGCTCAGAGCCGACATTGACACTGCGATTCAGGACAAATCGCCGAACCGTCTTATTATTGATTTCTCAGGCGTAAGTTTTATGGACAGCTCAGGCGTAGGACTGGTTATGGGCAGATATAAAAATATGAAAGAACGTGGCGGCAGGGTGGAACTGAAAAATATGCCGGACTATATAGAAAAGGTAATGACGCTTGCCGGTATGGACAAGCTTCTTGACGGGAGGTGACGGTAATGAAAAATGTTCAGAACGAGATGAAGCTGATATTTCCGAGTTTATCCGAAAACGAGAGACTTGCGAGGGTAGCCGTCGGCGGATTCGTAAGCTCTAAAAATCCCCGTATGGACGAGCTCAACGAAATCAAGACAGCGGTGAGCGAAGCTGTCACCAACTGCATCGTCCACGCCTACAGAGATACCGTCGGGCTGATAGAGCTTACGGCAAGGCTCACCGACGACGGCGTATACATAAAAATCAGAGACAGAGGCTGCGGTATAGAGGACGTGAAAAAGGCTATGGAGCCGCTTTTTACCACTCTGCCCGACGAGGAGCGTTCGGGTCTCGGTTTTTCTGTGATGGAGAGCTTTACGGACAGCGTTACGGTAAAGAGCAAGACAGGCTCAGGCACAACAGTGGTTATGGTGAAAAAGCTCCGGTCGAGAATATGAGGGCTTTATGTATATTACCAACGAAGCATACGCCGACGTCGCCGAGGCGACTGTAGAGGAGAATCTCGGGCTTGTGAGGCTCTGCGCGGGGAGGTTTCGCGGCAGGGGTATTGAATATGAGGAGCTTTACAGCGCGGGATGTATGGGACTCGTAAAGGCGGTAAAGGCTTTTGACAGCGGACGCGGGGTGAGGTTTTCCACCTATGCGGTGCCGGTCATTCTCGGGGAGATTCGCAGGCTCTTTCGGGACGGCGGGGCGGTAAAGGTCTCGCGGAGCCTGAAAGAGCGTGCGATGAAGATATCCCGCGAAGCGCAGAAGCTTGAGCACCGTCTCGGCAGGGAGCCGACCGTCTCTGAGATAAGCAAGGTCACTGGGCTTTCGGTGGAAGACGTATCGGAGGCGATATGCGTGATGCAGCCCGTCGTGAGCCTGACCCGCGAGACCGACGACGGCGATGAAATTATGGACATACCCGTCGACGCGCCGGACGTGAGGATAACCGATTCGATAGCGCTGTCGCAGGCGCTGGAGGGTCTCGATGAGCGTGACAGACGTCTGATTTACCTTAGATTTTTTGCGAATCTGACTCAGCAGCAGACCGCCGAAAAGCTCGGAATGACTCAAGTGCAGGTTTCGCGGCGTGAAAAAAAGGTGCTTATGTATCTAAGGCAAAGAATGGAAGAATAAAACAGCACCCCGTAGTGGGGTGCTGTTTTTATGCCTTGCCGGTATCCACAAGAGCTTTTATCCTCTCCACGCAGTTTTGATAGCGCGGGTCGCTTCTTATCGGGTCGAACCATGCCCAGCCCTTAGTGTTGGTAAGGGCGTCAAGCACATCTTTTGCGCCAAAGGGGAACGTCCAACATCTCTGCTCTAAGGCATTGAAGTGGAAGCTTTTACCCCAATCGAACTCAGTGACGGTTTTGCTCCAGCTTAAATCCGGCAGAAAGCGCGAGCTCTTGATTTTTGCGCCGTCCGGGAGATTTTCTGCTTTTTCGAACAGTCCGATGACGTCCTCAAGCACTGTCAGAGCCTCCTCGGTTTCTCCGAGTACAGCCTCGCGGCAGGAAAGCCTGAGTCCGTGCCAGACCTTTTCAAAAATCCAACAGTCGGGCGTACCGTCGCAGCTTACGGGGCGCTTTGCGGTGGGCGTTTCGTCCTCAAATGTGTGGATAATCCCAAGACAGGTTTTAATGCGCTCGACCGATTCCTTTATGTCGCCGCTGTTCATACTGTTAAAGCGTTGCCAAGATATTGCATCTCTAATGGTGTTATACAGCTCTTTCTGGCGCAGAGGCTCGTATTTTTCGGCGTCGCCGCGTAAAAGATATCTCTCCAAAAGAAGCGAGTCGCGGCTCGTATCGCAGGACGTGGAATATCTGTCGAGAAAGTCTTCGATTCTGCCGTCCTCCTCAATTTGTGAAAAGCCGGAAATGACTGCATAGTTATTCGGATCTCTTTGCAAAATCGCTTCTGCCAGAAGCCGACATTCCGATAAAATCGGCTCCTGCATCTGGATATCGCCGAACGACGTAAAGAGGGCGCTTGCGGCTTCTGTAGCCGAAAAATCGCGCCGCAGAGCTTTAACGATTTTGGCAAGTTCATCGCGAAGCTTGGCTTTCTGTTCCTCGTCGGCAGACGGGTATTCGTAATTGAGAATGTCTGCATACTGTATAAGAAGCGCGTCCGCCTGCCTGTTTTTTTCGGCTTCCGGAATCCCCAGAAGTTCGTCCACCGAGACGGAAAACCGCTCCGCGATTGCGGGCAGAAGCTCGATATCGGGGTAAGTGGCGCTGTTTTCCCAGCGGCTCACCGCCTGAAACGACACCGCAAGGGCTTCGGCGAACTGCTCCTGAGTCATATTTCTTTCGCGGCGAAGCCTTCTTATGTTTTCACCTAATGTAAGTTTCATAATAATTCTCTCCTTATTCAGTTTTGATTTTTCCTCTCTGCAAAGAGTTTTTCTGTCGACGGTTTAAGTATAACCCGCAGGCAGGACTAAATCAATAACTCATTTCGTGAGAATTTTTCAACCGGATTGAGAAAAAGGACGGATTCATTATCCGCCCCATTCTATTCTTATCGTCAGAAGGTCGCCGTCCATACGCGCACTGATGCTTCCGCCCATCTGCTCGACGAGAGCTTTTGATATCGCAAGTCCGAGTCCGGTTGAATTTCGCGCCGCCTCAACCGAAAAGAATCGGTCGAAAAGCTTCCCAACGTCCACTCCGCCGAGATTCTCGGAGGTGTTGGAAAATTCGGTTGCGCCATCGGAGGTCATCGTGACGTAAAGGTCGCCGTCGGAGTATTTGAGCGCGTTGTTGAGAATGTTGCCGTAGATTCTCGAAAGAGCCTCGCGATTCAGGCGCTTTATAATTCCGATTTCGGGCAGTGATATCTGCGGCTCAATGCCGCGCTCGGTGAGGGCGGCGTAGAAACCGGCTATACTGTCTTCGAGCGAAGCACGGATATCAAGGTCTTCAAGGACCATATCCTCTGAGGTAGAGATTATGACGGAATACCGAAAAAGCTCCTCGGTAAGCTGCTTCATAGCCTCGGCGCGGTTGCGTATGAACCCGATGTACCGCTCAACCGCTTCGCTCTTGGGTTCACGCTCCAAAAGTTCGAGATAGCCGCATATAGCGGTCAGCGGGGTTCTCAGGTCGTGGGAAATGTTGGTGACGGCGTCTTTGAGTTCTCTGCCGCCGCTTTCATACTGCCTTTGCAGGCGCTTGAGTTCTTTAAGATGACGGTTGAGACCGGCGGCAAGCTCGCGGACGGCTTTGTCGCCCGAGCTTACCGATATAAGTCCGTTTGTATCTTCTTTGAGAAGCTCGCCGAGGTCGCGGCAGACGTCCCTGACGCTGCGGCGGACGAGATACAGTCTGACCCCGAAAAACACCGCAGCGAAGCCGAAAACAATACATAAAATCCACGAAAGCACAGCGCCACCTCCTTTTTTAAAATTATACCCGGGCGGTCGGGAGATGTCAACATATGACAGATAGCGTAGGAAAGAAGCGCTACCTGACGTCGGGGACAGTTTCGGAGAGAGGGGAAGGCTAAATAATGCTTCCTCTCCCCAAACCCCTCCCCCTCATAGAGAGGGAGGGGCTTCACCCCGTCACCCGGTCGCTCGCCGTTCGGCGAACGACACGACCCCTCCCCTCAAGGGGAGGGGTATTAAAGTTCCTCGAAAGCGCGTTCAGCGGTCGGAATTTGGTGCAGCTCTTTCGGGTGCGAATGCGCATCTCCGCGTCGCTTTTCCTCACTGGCGTGTCTTTTTGGTTCACTCCAACGGAAGTGATGAGAGGTATAGATCTTACTTTAAATTTCTTCTCCTGAAAACAATATACCCCGCTGCGGTTGGCACCGCAAGCCACAGTGCCTCGAATCCAATCACTCGCAGAGGTCGTTCGACCTCTAACCACACGCTCTGGACAGCCGCACCTCCGGGCAGGAAGTCATAGAGAAACTCGAGCGCTTTTCGCTCCTCCGGCGTGGGATACTCGGGGTTGGGGATAAGCCTGTCGCCCAAGTCGGGGAGGTTCTCGTTGATTTCAACAAACTCAAGATCCGAGACGCTCAGATATTCCGACTCTTTGAGCTTAAGTTCTATCTCCGCACCGGAAACTATCATCGCAATGACCGCAGCAGCGCAGACTGCCGCAGGGAGAGCCTTTGACTGCGTGCAGAGCGTTATCACCGCCGCGAGGACGGTCATAGTCAGTGTGGACAGTATCCCGACAGAAAAGAGCAGGGCAAACTCCGCAAAGGAAATTCTCAGAGCACCTAAAAGCGGCAGTCCGACCACAAAATGCACTGCCGCCGAGAGGATGCACATCGCAGCCGAAGCGAGCGCCGAAACGGTCATATAGGCAAAATACACCTCCGCCCTTGTGTGTCCCACGATAATCTTGTTTCTGACCGTTTTGTCGGAAAACTCCGTCCCGAGGATAATGGCGGTAAAGGGAGCCGCAAACATCGGAATAAAGAATGAGAAGCCGAAAATCGTGTATTCCTGCCCCATTTCGGGTTGGTTAATATATGTCGAAATCGCGCTCAGCGCTCCGCAGATCGCCGAAAACGCTGCAAAAAACCAGAACGCCATATTTCGGGAAAGCCGGTAGACTCCGGCGGATATGAGCTTTTGCAAATTTATCACCTACATTATGTTTTTTCGGCGGAACGCCCCGAGACCTATCAGAGTGAATATTACAGCCTCGGCGAGCGAGCAAAGTATTACTCTAAGGCATACGGAATATAAGTCATGCGCCATAACCTCAAGCGCCGAGGAGGACGGCAGAACGGATTCAAAAAAGCCTAAAACCACCCTTGCCGCCCCGCCGACATAGCGGTAATTGGCGGTGCCGTCGGAGAGAAACTTCGGCTCGCTATAGTAAGCAAAGGCAAATACCCCCGAAATCATCAGCACGAGGGAGATGAGTATATTTGCCACCGAAGCCGCGGCTATCCTTGAGCAAAGCATAGATATCATCGTGAAGAGCGAAGCGCAGGCCGCAACGTTGAATATCGCGCAGATGACCTTTATAAAGAGCATCGACGGGAGCACGACAGGTCCGATAAGCAAAAGCCCCACGGCAAGGAAAACAACTATATGCGTGAGCAGGACGGCCGTCCCTGCAAAGCAGCATATGATGAGGTTTGAAAGATAGATGTTTTCCCTCGTCTGCCCGACGGTGATTTTATTTCGGATAGTGCCGTCGGAGTAGTCGGTGCCGATATAAAAGCCGCAGAATATCGCCTCGGCGACGCAGATATAAAACATCGGCATAAATGCGGAAAGATTGAGGTTTCCCCTTATGTTGCCATAATAATACAGCAGCCAAGCCAAAAACGCGCCCCAAGCCGTCTCGGCGGCGATAAAGAGCCAGAAAAGCCTGCTCTTACGCAGCCTTACGAATCCCGCAGAAAGAAGGTTCAGCATAAGTAACACCCCTATTTAAGGTCTTTATGTTTAAAGTGCATAAGTCCGAGAGCAGTAAACGCCGCCGTTATCGCGAGAGACGCGCAGTAGGCATAGATCGGCAGATCGAGCTGCTCTTCGCCGGAGCTGACGGTGTTGGCAAGAAGTATAGCCTGACCGCTCGGGAGCGCGTTCAGGATCCGCTTATAAACGCTGCGCTGCGGTTCGGGAATATAGTCGGGGTTGGGGTGGGGCGCGATCGGCTCCAATACCGTTTCGCCGTTTTCATTGGTCGAGATAGTAACTCCGTTCGACGCCATTTCGGGTTCTAAAAGTGTATTGTATAAAAAGCTCCCCGCCATAATTACCGCGAGCGCGATAACTATCTCGAAAACCGCGACGGCGGCTTTATTTGTGATGATATGGCTTATAAGGCAGAGTACAGCCGAAAACGCCACGCAGAACAGCGCGCTTTTGAGCACCAGAAGCAGCCATCCGAAGACTCCGACGCTCCATAGCCCCAGCACCGGCAGCGCCGAGAGCGAGCCGATATGCCACGCCGCGCAGAATACGAGCGAAGCCGCCGAAACGGTAATAAAGTTCGCGAGGTAGATGCGCCCGCGCCTGTTCCCGACAACTATCTTGTTTCTCATCGTTCCGTCTGAAAACTCGGTTCCGAGAAACATCGACGCGAACACGGGTATTACCAGCAAAACGACCGGACCGCTGTCGAAGCAGACCGATTCGGGAACGGCTTTCGCGTCGCTGTAAGGACCGGGTCTGTACAAAATATTGCATGCATTGTCGTATGCCGCCACTGCCGACCATACGAGCAGACAAAACGTTAAGATCCAGAAGAGCTTATTTTTGAACAAACGGTTGAAATTTGCCGACAAAAGATTTCTCATAATTAACTCCTTTGCTAATTTATATTTTTTCTCTTAAAAAGCAGGACGCCGACGGCGGTGAAAAAGGCCGCGGTGCAGGCCGAGCGGGCAGCCAAAGACAGCACATTTTTCAAAAGCTTTGCGTCAGCAGGGTCGTCGGCTCGCGGCAGCTTTATTATCTGCCCGAAAGGAAGGAACTTCTCCGCAAAGCCGTATATCGCCCGCCTTGCGCCGCCTATATATTCTTCATTGGGATATGTAACCGTAACGTCTATCCAGTCTTCGGTCTTCTTTACCTCTGCGTCGGGATACATCTCAAGAACTTTTTCAAGCGGGATAAGCTCTTTTTGCTCGCTGCCGTCGCAGGAGTATTCGTAAATGTGGGTCTCAAACTCAGGCTTCGAGAGCTTAAAAAACATACTCATTTCACAGACGAGCAGAACGGGCATTATCATAATGCAGATCGCGACGGCGGCGGTCTTTCGCCTAAGCGCCGCGACTGGCAGCATAAGTATGGCCGTGAGCGAGAAGCATATAAAGACCACGCACGCCATACTCAGTAAATAATTGGGCATAGTGGGTATGGGTGCCATTTTTTCGGTGATCGCTATGCACAGCATACCCGTGAGCTCGAATACCGCGTAATTGAGATACAGCGCCGCAGAGCAGACGGCCGTGAGCGATATATAAATGTTATGTCTTTTTGCCCCTACGGCTATGCGGTTCTTCGCAAGGCCGTCGGAGAGGTCTTTTCCGGCAAAAATGGCGCAAAAGAGCGGCGGGAACACCCCAAACACATATATCAGCAAAAGGACGCTGATAAGAATGAGAGACACGGGATCGTCTTTGAAATCAAGTTCTATGCTCATACCCAAAGCGGCCGACGCCGCAAGCGATATCCAAAAAAGCCTGCTCCTCACAAGCCTTGCAAAATCGGCGTTGAGAAGATTCCGTAAGCTCATTTTCCCACCTGCCTCCTTTTTATCAATTTCCTCCCACGAGGTTGATATAATAGCTCTCGAGACTCTCATCGCGCTCCTGAACCGAAACAAGCTCGCAGCCCTCGGCAGAGAGGGCGTTGGTGAGAGAAGTGATATTCAGCTTTGCAAAGACATCGGCTTCGGTGTCGGAGAGAATCTTATACTCAATGCCCATACCGTCCAGCACCCTTGCGAGCGCGGGCGCGTTGGTGACTTCGATGCGCATGCACTTGCGGCAGGCGGCGTCGAGCTCTTCCGCAGAAAGCTCCTTTACCATTCTGCCGCCGTCGATAAAGCCGTAGTGGGTAGCGAGCTTTGAAAGCTCCGAGAGTATATGGCTCGAAATCAGAACGGTTATGTTTTTTTCACGGTTGAGACGCAGTATAAGTTCGCGTATCTCGACTATTCCCTGCGGGTCGAGACCGTTTACAGGCTCGTCGAGGACCAAAAAGTCGGGGCTGCCGCAGAGTGCTATCGCTATTCCGAGGCGCTGTCTCATTCCGAGAGAGAAGTTCTTTGCCTTTTTCTTCCCCGTGTTTTCCAGTCCGACAAGTGTGAGAAGCTCGTTTATCCCCTCAAACGACGGCATACCGAGTACGCGGTACTGTTCCTTGAGGTTCTCCTCTGCCGACATATCGAGGTATATCGAAGGAGTCTCAACTACCGCGCCCATTCTGCGCCTTGCCTTTACTATCTTCGAGCTGTGGCTGCCGATTCCGTATAGGGTGTAGCAACCGAGCGTGGGGTTCTGAAGCCCGCAGATTATCCTTATAAGGGTGGTCTTGCCTGCGCCGTTTTTGCCTATGAGTCCGTAGATTGCGCCCTTTGGCACTCTCATATCAAGACCGCAGAGCGCCTTGAAATTTCCGTAGCTTTTATAAAGCGAGTTTACCGTCATAACATAATCCATTAAATTATCTCCTTCCGTTTTTCGGACATTTGTCCGTATACCCATATTACCGCCGCGTGGTTAAGAAAGCGGTAAAGAAATGCGTTAAGATTTCGTTAAAATCACAGTTTGCGAAGCTTAAAGCCTATCCCCCAGACGGCTTCGATGTATTCCTTGCCGGAGGGTTCGCGGAGCTTTCGCCTTAGGTTTGAGATGTGAATTTTCAGTGAGCTTTCGGTGCAGTCGGGAGTGTCGCGGGAGATTTTGTCCAAAAGCTGAGACTTCGTAAAGACCTGCGAGGGACGCTGCATCAAAAGCTTTAAAATCGCGTATTCGGTGCGTGTGAGTTTCACGTCACAGCCGTCAACCGACGCCGTGTGTAGCGAGGTGTCGAGTTCAATGTCGTCAAATCTGAGGATTCCGCCCTCAGAGACGTCGGCGTTCCGAAGCCGGACGGCTATACGCGCCATAAGCTCTCTTAGGTCAAAAGGCTTTGTGACATAATCCTGCGCGCCGCCGTATAGCAGACCCGTTTTCGAGGCGATGTCAGCCTTGGCAGATACCACGATAACGGGTATGTCCTTTATTTTCGGAAGAAGCTCCTCGCCCGAAAGTCCGGGCAGCATAAGGTCTAAAAGTATGAGGTCGGGCTTGCGGGATTCGAGGAGCAAAAGCGCTTCGGTGCCGGAGTAAGCCCGCATAACGGCGTAGCCCTCCTGTCCGAGAGCCTCGGTGAGCATGTTGCCGATGTGGACATCATCGTCTATTATAAGTATAGTTTTCACACAAATTTCTCCTCTCCGCAGTTTTCTGTAAAACTCTCCGCTCACAAACTTTTAGCGATTGTTGCGCGGAGGCATAGCCGCCGCCGACGCGCAACAATCAACGCAGCTGCGCAAACGTGCGGGTGCGCAGGCAGTCGCGCTGCGTTTATCATCGTCTATTATAAGTATAGTTTTCACGCAAACACTTCCTATTTGAATCTATAATCCGATTATATAGTATTTTCAGTGTGAGCGCAATAAAATTCCCCCGAAATTAAGCTTTCGGGGGAAAATCTTAACCTTTTGTTTACTTTTTTTCTTCATAGACTGCCAGCGCTTTTACCCTTTCAACACAGTCTTTATACCTCGGCTCGTTTCTTATCGGATCGAAGCCTTCAAAGCCGTTTGCGGCGATGAGACGGTATAGGTATCGGGACGGATAGATACAGGAGCAGGTGGTAACTTCGCCGTGGTCGTAGTGCATATAAATACTGCGCTCCTTCGGCTGAGTAGGGTTGTTGTCGGATTGACTCCAATCCTCGTAAGCCTCGGCGGATATGTCCTTTATCCAAGGCGAGCCGAAACCTATCTTTTCCGGCTTTGTTATCTTCATCACCTTTTCGAGGTATCCTACGGTGTCTTCAAGAGCCGCAAGAGCGCCCTCCTTGTCGCCCACAGCGCCGAGGCAGCAGGCTCTGTCGATCCCGAGATCTATTCTCGCAGTGGCGAAGAAGTCTATTTCGCCCTTCGGGGCTATCGGGTGCTCCGGAGTCGGGGTCTCGCCGCAGAAGCTCTGAAGAAGCCCCAGACTGAAGCCGTTCATCTTAAGGCTTTCCTCGGGGTTGGCGGGCTTGCGGCTGTCGCCTAAGTCGGCGCCGATGAGCAGATCTATAAGTTCTGCGTTCCGATACTGCTTTAGGACCTCAAATTTGTCCTTTTCGCCCCTGACCTGATATCTGCGCCTGAGCAGGTTGTCATATAAAAGGTCGATGCTGTAGGAATATTTCTTCAAAAATTCCTCGATGTGCTCGTCGTCCTCGATTTCGACCATCGCGTTGATGGTATTGCTGTCCTTCGGGTTCTCCTCTAAGATAAGCTCAGCCAAGCGCCTGTATTCGGGGAGCATTTCCTTTGAATTGCGGACGCGGTAGTTACATTCGAGCCAGAGCCGCCACATCGACCAGTGATAGCCGTCGCGCCTGATCTCTGCGAGCATTGATTTAAGCTTTTCAAAGTCGGTCGGGGTCTCGAAGGTCGCCTTGCAGAAATCGTCTATCATTCTGCGCTTCTTTGCGTCTTTCTCCTCGTTCGGCATACCCAAAAGCTCGTCGATGCTGACCCCGAACAACTGCGCCAGCGGCGGCAAAAGCTCCATATCGGGGTAAGCGGTGCCGTTTTCCCAGCGGCTTACCGACTGATAGGTAAGCCCGAGCCTGTCGGCTAACTGCTCCTGAGTCATATCCATTTCGCGGCGGAGCCTGCGAATGTTTTCTCCTATTGTAAGTTTCATAATTATTCTCTCCTTAAATTTGTTTTGATTTTTTCTCTCTGCAAAGAGTTTTCCTGTCGACGATATAAGTATAACCTGCCCGCAAGACTAAATCAATAACTCATAAAGTGAGATTTTTTCACTCATTGAGTGAGAAAGCGGACAAAAAATTCCCGATATGCAGTGATTTAGGCTGTATATCGGGAAAGTTTTACTGTATTGTCACATGTGTATTGTATTCCGCGTCGGGGTCGCGAACGCGCGAGTAGTCGTAAACAAGGTTTAGCTCATACTCTCCGGCTTCAAGTTCGAGCGAGAAGGTCACGATGCAGGTGCCGCCGTAGTTTTCCTCATACACCGCCTCTCCGTCCGAATCGTTTATCTGAACGAAGACATATGAATCCGAATCCGACGGTTGGCTCTTTACGGTCACGGTGTAATTGCCGTATTTGTCTATTTCAAATATCGCACGGTAGCCGAAGACGTCTTCGCCCTCCCAAGCGCCGCTGTGGGTTACGTCGAGCGTGGACTCGCCGAATATATCCCCAAAGGCTCCAGAAAGCTGCGCGTCAAAATCTGGGCTCAGCGCCACGCTGCCGAAGAAGAGCATTACCGCGCATATGATAAAAACGATTATGGCGCGGTCGAGCGACTTTCGACTCTTAAGGTTAGTCGCGAAGTTTACGGTCATAATGAGGCTGCGGTCGTTTCTTAAGGCGTCGAGGGTGGACTTGTCGGCAAACATCTCGGCGAGTTTTCTGCGGCGGAGCAAAACGAGCGTGACGATTATATATGGCACCGTAGAGGTTATCGCCTGAAGCGGGGTGTAGCCGCCGATAGCTTCGGATATAGTTCCGCCGAAGAAGCCTTCGGAGAAAAGCGCGCAGAAATCGAGGAAAGCATGCAGGCACACCGTGACCCATAGGTTGCGGCAGCGGTAGTAGATAGCCGTCAGCGCCATTCCCATAGCGGCGGCAGCGAGCATCTGGACAAGCACTCCGGAAGCGATCGCGGCTTGGAAGTTTATGCCGTGCATAAGCCCGAAGATAAGCCCGGAGTAGATAGTCGCCGTCCAGACGCCGGCAGGGTCTTTGGCGTGCTTGTCCCAGAAGAGGTTCGAGATTATCCCGCGGAAGAACATCTCTTCGCAGAAGCCCACTGTAAACATCGCCACGGCGAAAACGAATATCTTCCAGAGAGGGAGCATTTCGGAGAAGAATCCGCTTCCCCGCGCGCCGAGCTCATAAATCACCGTGGACGACAGCGATATCAGCGATATAACAATGAAATATCCGCCGCTCAAAAGCCCCGAGCCAAAGTTTTCGGTGCTGTTCCACACCTTGACGTAGCCGAATATCAGCATTATCAGCAAGCCTATCAGACTAAGCAGACTTTCAGCGACGAGCTGCATCAAGAATTCGCCGTTTGCTCTGAAAATCGGGTTGCTGAACATCAGGAAGAATGACGAGAGATACATTGAAGCTATAAACAGCGCCACTACTATTATCGACGAGAATATCGGGTGCCTGACAGCCGCTTTGCGCATAGAATTACCAGCCTTTCTTTAAAATATGCCGCCCGCAAAAGCCCTTCGCGGGCGGCTCGGTTTTGCTTTTGGATATTATCCGAGCGCCTTCAGGGACTGCTCGATTTTTTTCAGCTTTTCAAGGGCAAGCTCAAGCTTTGTCCTTTCGGCTTCGACTACCTGCGCGGGCGCCTTCGCGACAAATCCCGCGTTATTAAGCTTGCCGTTGATTATTGCGATGTCCTTTTCGGCGGAAGCCTTTTCCTTATTTAGACGCGCGAGTTCTTTATCCTTGTCGATTATCTCGGAGAGCGGGATAAACAGTCTTGCCGAGCTTGTGACAATAGTCACCGAATCCGCAGGTTCGCAGTGTTCGGAAATCTCGACTGAGGAAGCCGATGCAAGCCTTTCAAAGAACATAACGCCCTTTTCGTAGACCTCTTTCTGGGAGGTCTCTATGAACAGCTCCGCCTTTTTGGAGGGAGGGACGTTCATCTCGGCGCGGCGGTTTCTTATTGCCTTTATGGCCTCGATTATCTTTTCAAAATCGTTCTCCTCCGAGGGATACGCGAGCGCGGAATCGTAAACCGGGAAGCTCTCGAGCATTATCGGCTTGCCGCTGCCGTCGAGCGCCTGCCAGATCTCCTCGGTGATAAACGGCATAAACGGGTGAAGCAGCTTGAGGATTCTCTCCATCGCCCATACGAGTACGTTCTGAGCCGCCGCGGCGGTCTCTCCGCCCGCGTTGATGCGGGGCTTTGTAAGCTCAATATACCAGTCGCAGTAGACGTCCCAGATGAAGTCGTAGACCTTCTGCGCAGCTACGCCTATCTCGAATTTATCGAGGTTGTCGCCGACCTCCTTGGCAAGAGTGTTTATCTTCGAGACGAGCCATTTGTCCTCGAGCGCGAGGTTTTCTGGGAGATTCTTCGGCATCTCGAATCCGTCCGGGAGGTTCATCATAATGAATCGGCTGGCGTTCCAGAGCTTATTTGCGAAGTTTCTGCTCGCCTTTACCTTTTCCTCGGAATAACGCATATCGTTTCCGGGCGAGGTCCCGGAGGCAACCATAAATCTCAGGGCGTCGGCGCCGTATTTGTCTATGACTTCGAGAGGGTCTACTCCGTTGCCGAGCGATTTCGACATCTTTACGCCGTTCGGGTCGCGTATAAGCCCGTGAATCAGAACGGTGTCAAACGGCTTTTGGTGCATATGCTCCATTCCGGCTACTATCATTCTCGATACCCAGAAAGTTATGATGTCCCAACCGGTGACGAGGGTGGAGGTGGGGTAGAAATATCTCAGCTCAGGGGTGTCGTCGGGCCAGCCGAGTGTGGAGAACGGCCAGAGTGCCGAGCTGAACCAAGTATCAAGCGTATCGGGGTCCTGCCTCATCGGCTTACCGCACTTCGGACAGACGGCGCTGTCCTCTTTGGTTACAATCATCTCGCCGCAGTCGTCGCAGTAGAACGCGGGTATGCGGTGACCCCACCAGAGCTGGCGGGAAACGCACCAGTCGCGGATATCCTCCATCCAGTTGAAGTAATTCTTTTCAAACCGCTCGGGAACGAATTTGATATCGCCCGACCTGACGGCTTCTATCGCGGGCTTGGCGAGGTCCGCCATTTTTACGAACCACTGAAGCGATACTCTCGGCTCGATGGTTGTGCCGCAGCGGTAGCAGGTTCCTACGTTGTGGGAGTAGTCCTCGATTCTCACGAGATAGCCTCCGGCTTCGAGGTCGGCTACAATCGCCTTTCTCGCTTCAAAGCGGTCCATACCGGCGTATTTCGGGTAATCTTCGGTTATCTTCGCGTCGTCGGTCATAACGTTGATTACGGGAAGATTGTGCCTCAGCCCGACCTCGAAGTCGTTCAGGTCGTGGGCGGGAGTTATCTTCACGACGCCTGTTCCGAATTCCATATCGACGTAGCTGTCTGCCACTACGGGGATTTCCCTGCCCACGAGCGGCAGAGTGACGGTCTTGCCGACGAAGCTCTTATAGCGCTCGTCCTTGGGGTTTACGGCTACGGCGGTATCTCCGAGAAGCGTCTCGGGACGGGTAGTGGCAAGTTCAAGCCAGCCGCTTCCGTCGGTAAGCGGGTATCTGAGGTGCCAGAAGTGTCCCGCCTGCTCCTCATATTCGACCTCTGCGTTCGAGATAGAGGTCAGGCAGTGAGGACACCAGTTTATAATGCGCTCGCCCCTGTAAATAAGTCCTTTTTCGTAGTATTTGACGAATACTTCCTTGACCGCCTTTGAGCAGCCCTCGTCGAGGGTAAAGCGTTCGCGTTCCCAGTCGCAGGAAGAGCCGAGCTTTTTGAGCTGATTGATAATAGTGGAGCCGTATTTTTGCTTCCACGCCCACGCGCGCTCAAGAAAGCCGTCTCTGCCGAGATCGTCCTTTGTAAGACCCTCTTTTTTCATCTCCGAGACGATTTTTGCCTCAGTCGCGATGGAAGCGTGGTCGGTTCCGGGGAGCCAGAGGGTTTCGTAGCCCGACATTCTCTTGTAGCGAATCAGTATGTCCTGAAGAGTGTTGTCGAGGGCGTGACCCATATGGAGCTGCCCCGTGATGTTCGGCGGGGGAATGACTATGGTGTAGGGCTTCTTATCGGGATTTACCTCGGCGTGGAAGCAGCCCTTTTCCAACCAGTAGCCGTAAATTCTGTCCTCAACGGACTTCGGCTCATAGAGCTTTTCAAGTTCTTTTTTCATCGAGTACCTTTCCTTTCGCCTTTTTAGGCTTGATTTTCGGGCAGAGGCGATAAAAAACCGCCCCAAAGCCCCTGCTTTGAGACGAGAAAATTCCCGCGGTACCACTCAAATTGCGCGGCTTGCCGCGCCTCTTAACGCGCTTTAACGTTCGCATAACGGGATAGGTCTACTCGCGGCGGGACCGCTTTCTTCTTTCCGGCTCACGGGCTACAGTTCCGCAATGTACTCCGGCGGCTTTCACCAAAGCGCCGCCTCTCTGAAAAAGCACACGGGAGCGGAACCCTCCCGGTCATCGCCATTATAAGGTAATATTATCACAAACGCTATAAAAAGTCAACAGCAAAAACAGGCAAATACATGGTATCTTTTTTCAAAATCTGACCATAATATCGCTGATAATAATAAAGGAGAGATTAAAATGAGGGTGTTAAAATCGCTTTCGGTATTTACGTTCGGCGGACTCTGCTACGGTCTGCTTGAGATTCTTTATCGCGGACACACGCATATTTCGATGTTTGCGGTCGGAGGACTCTGTTTTCTTCTGATGACGGTGCTTGACAGCTACTGTGTTTTCGGAGGGAGTCTACTTTTGGAAGCGCCGATATGCGCTGCTATAATCACGGCGGTGGAATTTTTCTCGGGAGTTCTCATAAATATAAGGCTCGGACTTGGAGTGTGGGACTATTCTGCGCTGCCGCTCAACCTTATGGGACAGATATGTCTGCCGTTCTCGGCGATATGGCTGGGACTTTCGGTGCCGGCGATACTCGTCTCGCGCCTTTTGCGACACTTTATCTTTGAGGATGATTTGCCTCCGTTAAGGCTGCTGCCTGCCAAAACCGCTCCCGCAGAGGAGCAAAGCTAAACCCCGCGCAGGTCAAAAGAAGACATCGGCGCGGACCGCAGCGCCACAAGCACATAGCAGTTTTCAGGCAGGGACCCGAGGCTTATGCCCATTCCAACGAGTTCCTCCGGCCACTTTTCGATATATGCGTATCCCCTGAAAAGCGCTGTAGCCCTCTTCGGGTCGATCGGGACATCGGAGGATATCGCCACTGCCACGCATAGCTCTGTGTGGTCGCCGGTGCCTCCTGTATTGGCGCAGGTGCTGTCATAGCAAATAACCTCCGCGCCGTCTGGGAGGTTAAGGCATTTAATGACCTCTCTTTCAAACTGAGCGCAGGCCGCGTTGTCCACGGCTATCGGGAAAAATATCAGTATCATAATGAGACGTATCGCCGCAGCAGGCAGGGCAAGGATTATCAAAGCGCCTAAGCCGAGGGCGTTGGAGTTGATTCTGTTCATCATATCGCCGCCTTCTTTTCTTTATACGACTATGATATCCCCCGAAAAAGCCGCTGTCAAGGCGATTTACCGTATTGTAACCATATGTTGCCGTATTGTAATAAAATCCCGGAGCCGCTTAGGTACTCCGGGATATTTTTTATTTTTCTATCTCCCCGTTTGAGAGGGCTTTTAGATAGGCGTTGATGAATCCGTCGAGGTCGCCGTCCATAACTGCGTGGACGTTTCCGTTTTCATAGCCTGTGCGGTGATCCTTAACAAGTGTGTAGGGCATAAATACATACGAGCGTATCTGCGAACCCCACGCGATTTCCTTCTGCACGCCCTTGATGTCCTCGATTTTAGCGAGGTGTTCGCGCTCCTTTATCTCGACGAGCTTCGCAACGAGCATTTTCATCGCGTAGTCGCGGTTCTGCGCCTGTGAGCGCTGGGTCTGACAGGAAGTGACGATGCCCGTCGGGAGATGCGTCAGTCTTACCGCGGACGAGGTCTTGTTTATATGCTGACCGCCCGCGCCCGACGAACGGAAAACGTCCATCTTAATGTCTTCGGGGCGGATCTGCACGCTCATATCGTCGTTTATTTCCGGCATTACCTCAACAGCCGAGAAAGATGTGTGCCGCGAGCCAGAGGCGTCGAAAGGAGATATCCTCACAAGGCGGTGTATACCCGACTCGCTCTTCAGATATCCGTAGGCGTTTTCGCCCTCTATTATCATAGAGGCGCTCTTGATTCCTGCATCGGTGCCGTCGAGGGTGTCGAGTACCGAGACCTTATAGCCGTGATTTTCGCCCCAGCGGATATACATTCTCAGGAGCATTTCTGTCCAGTCCTGAGCCTCGGTGCCGCCTGCGCCGGCGTGGAAATTCAGAATGGCGTTCGAGCTGTCGTATTCGCCGGTGAGGAGCGTCCTGAGCGTCAGGCTGTCGATTTTTTCGGATAGAGCGTCGAGCTCCGCCTTGATTTCATCGAGCATCGAGTCGTCCGGCTCCTCGCCGTACATCTCTATGAGGGTTTGGATGTCCTCCGCCTGACGGTGGAGCCTTTTGTCGTCCTCAACTGTGTTTTCGAGCGATTTTGTGCGCTGCAATATCTTCTGCGACTTCTCGGCGTCGTCCCAGAAATTCGGCTCCGAAGCCTTAAGGTGGAGCTGCTCTATCTCCTCCTTGGCGGCGTCGATATTCAGGACAGAATGGAGTTCCCGAAGCTTTGGGGCATATTCGGCGAGCCGCTGCTTGAGTTCGTCTATCAGTAACATAATTCCTCCGAAAATCTTTATTCCATACGATTTTACCATATCGTGGGGGAAAATGCAAGAGGGGCGCGAGAGACATAGGGAGTATTTTTGCATCGCCGCGCAAAAGTCCCCCTCTCGGGGGCTTATTTTATTATCCTCGCGCTCTTTTCGTACTCAGTAATGCTCTCGGTATTCTGCCCGCAGAGGCTTTGCAGCCTCGAACCGAGTTCGGTAAGCTCCGCCTGACGTTTCGCCTCCGGCGAGAGCCTTGAAAGCTCCGCAAGAGAGCTGCCTAGCGGTATTTTCGACGTTTTCCGGCATATCTTCAGTATCTCCGCGCCTTGCCCGTTCAGCGCGAGCACCCGCGCAAAAGCCGGTTCTTTCACGTCGTCTTCGGTCACTCCGAGCGCCGCGAGCATTACCGCGCGTCTCACCCTCGACTGCGTTACGTTTCTCGGCTTCACCCGCGAATAAAGCTCCTCAAGGCTTCCCACCCGCCGCGACGCCTCAAAAAGCCGGCCTGCGAGTTCGCCGCAGCAGGGGGTTGCTGCGAAGTCTTCCTTTTTCATATGAGAAAGCCGCCACAAAATTGCTTTTTCACCGTTTTCGACAAAATACGGCTCGCTCTCAAAGCGGTACCCGAGAAAAGCTTCGGCATTTTTTCCGTCTTTTAACAGACTTCTTATATGAGACGCCGAGGCAAAGTGTCCCTCTGCCTCCGCTCCGTCGTGCGGGACGGTCCTTTTTACGGCAAACGGGGCTATGCCGCTGCCCTCAAGGGCGCGGATATATTCAAGCGCGAGAATGTTGTTGGGGCAGAGCATCTCTGCTACGCTCTCTCCGCAAGCCTCCGCCGCTGCCTTGGGATACGTCTTTCCCTCCGACATCAGCACCTTGATTTTAAGTTCGGCATTTACTATATTTCCGAGAGCCGACCGCAGCGCCTCTACGTCGTCGGTCTCGGCTCCGAAAGAAAGCATGTCCACACACCCGAGTCGACGCAATATGCCTATTCCTGCTTTTGCGAAGTCCCGCGCCGCTCCGAGGGAATACTCCGGTGACAGTTCCAAAACGAGGTCTGCTCCGCCGTGCTTTACCGCCTCCTCGGCGCGGCTGTAAGTGTCGCATACCGCGACGTCTCCGCGCTGGACAAGGCTTCCGCTCATCACCGCCACGATGTGTGTGGCGCCCGCTTTGCGGGTCATTTCAAGGTGGTATTTATGCCCGAGGTGAAAGGGGTTATACTCCGCGATTACTCCCGCAATCTTCACTTTTCTTCTCCTTTATATTTGCGTATGTAGTTGAACAGATATAACTGCGCTATCCCGCGGGTCTCATAAAACTCCTGAGGAAGACCGTCTTTATAATATTCCTCCATGACCCGTTTCATCCATACGTCTAACGGAAACGCCTCGGTCCGATACATTCCGCTGAGCAGAACGCAGTCCGCGACCTTTGGTCCCACGCCCTTTATCTTCATAAGCTCCGCCCTTGCTTCATCATAGGGGAGCGAGGCGGCCTTTTTGAGGTCGACCTCTTTGGAAGCTACCTTTTGCGCCGCGTCGACGATATATTTTGCGCGGAAGCCGGCGCGCAGATACCCGAGGCTCTCGGCAGTCTCGGCGCTCAGTTCGGAAGCGGTCGGGAAGTGACCGTAATGCTCGGCAAGACGCGCTATTATACCCTTGATTCTTTTGATATTGTTGTTCGACGAGAAGATAAAGCTCACAAGAGCTTCCCAACTGTCCTGTCGAAGCAGACGTATTCCGCGCGAAAAGCCGCAGGCGGAGCAAAGCACGGGATCGTTGGAATAGAGCGTCCGAAGCGCCGAGTAGTCGGTTCCGAGGTCGAAATATCCGACCCAGACGTTCAAAAAGTCGTCTTCGGTGGTGTTTTTGAGAATAAACCTGCCGTTCGTACCGGATATCTCAAGCGGGTGGTCGAGACAGTATCCGAAATATGCGTTTTCTCCTACCTTGTTCCACCTGAAAGCCTGACCCGTGTCCAGAACGTCGTCAAGTTCGAGGTCGTCCTCGTAAAGAATTATGTCTTTTCCCGAAATTTCGTATCTCATAATTTCCTCCAAAGGGTTGTAATTGCCGTTAAAATCTATTATACTGTTATTAGACGAATATTTCAAGAATTTTTTGAAAAGGAGAGAATTATGAGAGAAAGTATTTTAACGATTCCGGTGAGCGAAATTTTTGAGCCTCGTGAGGGCTGCCCCATCTGCCGAATGAGGGATATGCTCGAAAAGCGCACCACTGAGTATATAATGGGCGCGGCGATGATGGAGCCTGACGTGAGAATCGAGACAAACCGTCTCGGCTTCTGTAAGACTCATTTAGACCAGATGCTCAAGCAGAAAAACCGCCTTTCGCTTGCTCTTATGCTTCAGACGCGCCTTGAGACCGTCAGCAGAGAGGTTTTTTCAAAGCCGTCGGTATTCGAGAGCAGGCAGAAGAAGGTCAAATCTCTCGTTAAGCACAACTCAACCTGCTTTGTTTGCTCAAAGGTCGATTGGGCTATGGAGCGGCTTATGGTGACCGTATTCGAGCAGTATAAGGTTTCAAAGGAATTTCGCGAGCTGTTCAGGTCGCAGGAATACATCTGCATGCCTCACTGCGAGATGCTCTGCAATATGTCTTTCGACGCTGCGGACAAGCGTACCGCCTCAGACCTCAGGGACGACTGTGTGGCTCTTGCCGGAAAGCACATTCAGGAGCTTTATAAAGACGTTTCGCACTTCTGCTCGATGTTTGATTACCGAAATAACGGAGAGAACGCCGACTGGGGAAACTCAAGGGATTCGGTTGAGCGCACGGTGGAGTTTCTGACCGCAAGAAAACCGTAATGAAAGCTTTATGCAGGGCGTGAATAAATGTCCGCATTTTTGTACTTAATCCAAAAAATACCGCTGAAAAACGCCGCCCGTCAGCTTAGTGAAAAAAGCTGATACGGGCGGCGCTTCATTTCGGGCAATTTTTAAACCCGCCTTTTTTCGACCTTTTTCGGTTCATCTTGTGATTGCTCAGGAGCGTTACTGCAAAAAAGGTGAATAAAGATTTTTTTACCGTCTGTATAACCCAAAAACACTCGCGGTTGAAAGTAAAAACACGAAAAAACGCGGGATTTCCAACTTTTCAACCGTTTTTTCAACAGCTTTGCTTTACCAAAGCAAAAGTTTTCAACGCTTTCAACCGAGTTTTTAACTTTGGCGTTGGAAATTGCTTATACAGAATGTATACCTGTAGGCGCCTGCGGGCATAATTTAGGGTGAAATCTCAGGAAAATAACGGAATTACGAGGTGTAAGAATGTTAAAAGGAGTTACAAAGAGAATAGTTGAGATTAAAAGTCCCGCGAGCGACTATTTTGAGCGCGCTGTGCTTTATCTTCGCGCGGATAAGCCGTACCCAAAAAAGAGCGAGGCTATTTCGCTCGCAAACGACTACATTGAGTCGCTTGAGCCGGAAAATATCCGCAAATCTCCGAAGAATTTGAGACTTACGGTAGCGGTTCTGGCGCTGAGTCTCGGGGTCACTCTCACCGCGCTTGCCGCCGTATTGCTTCTTTATACAAAAATTTAATGTATATTTTGGCGAGTATTCCCGAAAAAAGGACTTTTCAAATCTTTAAGTTTGTGCTATAATAGTACCTGTATAAATTTGTTTATTTACCGAAGGACGTATTATGGACAGAAAACCTTTGAACCAATCCGGGCGGAGCGACCTCATAATCGGCCGCAATCCCGTTTTGGAAGCGCTTAAGGCCGGACGCCCGATTGACAGTGTTTACATTTGCGGTGAGGGCGGTTCGCTTAACCTCATAGTAAAGCTTGCAAAGGAACGCGGCGCGGTCATAAAACAGGCGAGCCGGCAAAAACTCGACGAAATGTCCGGAGCAGCTTCACATCAGGGGGTCGTAGCAGTCGGAGCGTGCGCCGAGTATGTGGAAATACGGGATATACTTGAAGCCGCAAGGGCAAAAAACGAGCCGCCGTTTGTCATCATATGCGACGAGATAGAGGACCCTCATAACCTCGGCGCGATAATCAGAACCGCAGAGTGTGCCGGAGCTCACGGCGTAATAATTCCCAAGAGGCGTTCGGCGTCGCTCAACGATACGGTATTCAAGACTTCGGCGGGCGCGGCGAGTTGGGTACCCGTGGCGAGGGTTCCAAATATTCCCGCGGCCATTGACGAGCTTAAGGAGCAGGGTCTTTGGATTTACGGTACCGACGCTTCCGGCGAGGACTGCTCAAATGCAGATTTGAAAGGTCCTATAGGGCTTGTTATAGGTTCGGAAGGCTTCGGAATGGGCAGACTCACCGCTTCAAAATGCGACTTTATGCTCAGACTTCCTTTAAAGGGAAAGATTACATCTCTAAACGCCTCTGTGGCGGCAGGAATATTTATGTATGAAATTTTGAGGCAGCGTGACGCAGCCGACGGCAAGTAGACGGGAGGACAATTATGGCAGACAATAAATTTTCTGTTGACGACATTATCAACGAATACTCTGGCAAGACAGCGGGAAAGCGTCACAGCGAGGAAACCCTTGATCTTGACGCGCTTATAAACAGTCTCGACCACAGCGGCGACCGCGAGGCGGCTTCCAAACAGGCGGCAAAGGTCGGCCCGAAGACCGAGATAATAGAGGACGTGCTTGAAATCGGTGACAACAGCTATGCTTTTACTCCCGAAGACGAATCTTTGCAGCCGGAGTCGGAGCCGCAGCACGAAGGAGAATCCTTTGCGTCTGAGGAAGCCGGTCCCGCCGAGAGTCAGATAAAAGAAGCGCCTGAAATGAGCGAGACGGGAATAATATACGAAAAGCTTTCCGAACCGCTGAATATAGAGCCGGAACAAAAGGACGACGTTGCGCTTGAAATCGGAATCCGTCACGCGAAGAACACCGAGCAGGGTACAGACGTAATTGAGAGAGTGCTAAGCGACGAAGAGCCGCAGAGCGTCAAGACCGAGCAAAAACCTGTGCAGAAATCCGAGACTAAGCCTAACGAACATAAGGTTCAGGCGGTTGAGGATACTATTCACCGCACCGAGCAGCCCATAAGACCCATTCGCGAAAACGGTTCCAATACTGCAATTATGGAAGGGCTTATGAAGCTCAAGAGGGAGAGGGGAGCGCCGAAACATAAGGAATCGAAGGTGCCGCCGGTCAACCGTGCGTCGATTGACGATATAGAGCTTGATATCGGCTCCAAGATAATTCCGAACACGGAAATAGATCTTGACGAAAATGCCACCGAGGAGGAACGCCTTGCTTTTCTCAATGCAAAGCGCCGTGAGAGGGTAAAGCAGTTTGTCATATCTTCCGATGAGGAGGAAGCGCCCTCAAAGGACGACGTAGCCGACTTCACGGGATTTGATCAGGCCAAGGAGATGGCGGGCAATATATCGTCGCTCAAGGCAAGTCTTGTGGTGCGTCTGTGCGTGCTTCTTGTAACCTCGATAGTTTCCGCCTATGTCGCCATTGCCAACGATATGGGTCTTCCGGTGATATCGCTTCTTTCAAAATCCGAAAATCAGGGTATGCCATATCTCTTTGTGAACGTAATACTCGGACTTGCCGCATGTTTTGTTTCTTATACGGTGTTGATTGTCGGACTGAAGAAGCTCTTTACTCTCAAGGCTGACAGCGACAGTCTTGCCGCAGTCTCGGCGCTCTTGAGCATAGGCTCGGGTATAGCGCTTCTGACCGACACCGAACTTGTTCAGCTCTCTATAGTCAACGTTTATATCAGCGTGTCGATTATAGGTCTTTTGATAAATACCGTCGGCAAGCTTTTGATAGTAACCCGCACCGAGCGCAATTTCAGGTACGTCTCGGGCGGATATTCAAAGTATGCAGTTATGAAGGTTGACGACGAGGACGTAGCCTCTAAATTCACAAAGGGCGCGCTTACGGATTTCCCGTCGCTCACGACCTCGCGCAAGACTGAATTTGTCAGCGATTTTATCAAGAACAGCTATTCCGCCGATATGACAGATTCGTTCTGCAAATACTATGTTCCGATCATCACGGTGATATCGCTTATAGTCGGAGTTATCTCGGCGTTTTTGCACCCCGAGGCCGTAACCGACGGCACGAGAATATTTATGTACGGTTTCTCCTGTGCAGCGGGCGCCTACGCGATATGCTCCGCCGCGGGAATGATGCTTGTGACAAATATTCCTCTTGCAAAGGCGTCGAAGAAATATCTGCAATCCTCAGCGGTGATGCTTGGATATTCGGCGGTCGACACCTTTGCTGATACCAATTCCATACTTATTGACGCCATCGACCTTTTCCCCGACGGAATGGTGGAGATAGTCAACATAAAGCCTACAAAGAAGACCCCGATTGAGGACGGAATCATATACGCCGCATCGCTCTGCTGCCAGACCGAGAGTATTTTAAGACCCACGTTCTATAAGATGATAAAGGGCAAGACCGAAATGCTCTTCCCTGTCGAGAGCTACCTTTATGAGGACGGTCTCGGGCTTTTGGGCTGGATTCAGAACAAGAGGGTGCTGTTCGGCAACCGTGCGCTTATGGAGAGCCACTCGATTGAGGGACTGCCGACTCCCGAAAAGGAAGCGCAGTATGCCAAGGACGACGCAAGCCTGCAATATCTCTCGATAGGCGGCTCTCTCGCGATGATTTTTGTCATCAAGCTCAAGGCTTCTGTGACCGTCGCAAAGGGTCTGAGAGACCTTGAAAAGCAGAACCTGACGGTTATACTCCGCTCTGTTGACTCGCTTCTGAGCATTTCGAGAATAGCGGAGCTGTTTGGAGTAGCTCCGAATATGTTCAAGCTCCTGCCGTTCAGATATCACAGCGAATACGACGAATACACCTCGTACGTTGAAAAGATGTCCTCGCCGATGATTTATTCGGGGCATTTTGCTTCGCTCGCAATGCTTATAACAGGCACAAAGAGGCTTCAGCGTTCGGCTGCTGTCGGAATAGGCGTGCAGATGCTTTCGGCGGTGCTCGGGGTGATACTATCTGTCGTGCTGTCGCTGGTGGGCATATTCACCGGCGTTCTCACAGCTTCGACCGTCATAGTCTATACGATAGTGTTTGTCGCCATTACGGCTATTGTTCAGGCAATAGCTAAGACCTGAATTTTGCCGCAAAAATATGCCGGACTTTGCGCGCGGCGTTTTGTACAAGAGAACGGGCAATCAAGCGTTTAGGATTGCAAAGTACAAAACCTGCCTGCATTTTCCGGCATTTTTTATTCCGCTGTGCAATTATTTGCCTCCGAAAAGAGTATTACTATTGAAAACAGTTTGAAAGGAAGTATGATTATGAAGCGGTTTATGATAATTTTGCTCGCGGCGCTATGCCTTGTCGGCTGCACGTCGCAAAAGCCGGACGTAGGGCAAAGCGGCGTTGTCTCGGAGGATATTTCGTCCGAGCCTCCGTCGACCGAGCCGGACGCATTCCCCGACGAGGTCGAAAAGCTCAGAAGCTTACTTGACGAGGCGGGACTGCTCAAAGAGGTAAGGCGGGAAAACACCGAAGATTACAGTTTTGAGGGCTTCGAGCACATCCCCGAAGAGTATTACGTTCTGGAGCTTAACGGCGATGAGGCGGCTTATATAAGGCTTTATGACAGTCCCGAGACCGCAGCCGACGAGGCCTCGAACTATGGCGAAGACGGCAGCGAATACAGCTTTGACGGCGGAGGAATGGTGATCGACTACGCCTGTCCGATACACTTCTGGCTCTCGGGGAACGCGATAATCGAATACGGCTCATTTGAAAACGACACCGCGCGCCTGCTCAAAGGGCTTTACGGAAAGCAGTTTGCGGGAACTCCCATTCCGGAGAACGGCGCTTTGGCATTTAACTATTCGAGCGTTGAGGCGAGCGCGGGCGAGACCGAGCTTCCCGACGCCGCGCCGATAAACACCCGCGAAGAGCTCGAGGAGTATTATCAGGCTCTCAAGGACAGCTATTACTGGTCGCTTGAAAACGAGCCGCAGCTCTCGGAATTTGAGGCAAAAATTGAGGATTACCCCGAGGAGTGGTTTGAGGAAAACTCCCTTATCATCATTTACGCCTATTCCGGCACAAGTCCCGCAGATTTTTGCGTATCCGGAATTACCCGCAAGGACAGCGAATATATGATCGTCCTTTCGGGCTGGCTCGGCGATGAAGACGCAGTAGTTGAAAAATATATTTTCGTGGAGCTTATGGGCGTAAAGCTCGAGGAAAACGCCAAGCTCGTCCTTGTAAACGCCTATCCGCGTCCGACATATGCCGTCGACAACAGGGAGAGGCTGTCCATTGAAAACCTTATTGAAATTTTAAGCTCTGAGGATGGCGTGACTTGGTCCGACTTTGAAAACTACCGCAGCGAGGATATCGGCTCGGGAATGTATATCCTGCGGTTTTTCCTTGAAGACAGAGGGTATATGCTTACGGTCGCAGGCGTCGACCCCGACCCCGACACGAAGCCGCAGAAATTGGATTTGCACTATATTACTGCCGACGAGGAGCTCAAGTGTGAAATCGGCAAGGACGACCTGACTGAGTTTCTTATCAACACCGGTTATGTCGCAGGATAGTGAGTCGGCGAGAAAGAAGAGCCTACGCTCAAGTATTTTGCAGACGCCTTCCTAAAATTTGAGACAACAAAAAAGCAGCCCCCGAAAGGACTGCTTTTAGTTTTAATTTTATCCGAGGCTCGCGATATAATCCTTGATAATATCGCTCTGCTCTACGAGATAGTAGTCGAGCTGGTCTTTATATTCTTCCTTGACCTGCGCCCAAGAAGTGGCTCCCGTATCTCTCGCTACCTTATCGCGGAATGCGTTATAAGCGTTGTTGACATTGTCGGTGAGGTTGCCGTTGAGATACATACCCGAGTTCTTGAGTATAATTCTGCGGCACTCGTCGTACATATCGAGCATTTCATCGGTCCAGAGATACTTTTCCTTGAGCTGCTTCTTATCAATGTTCATAACGACGGAGTCCATACGCTTGAAGCGGTCGCAGGCTGCGTAAAGCGCAACGCCTTCGGGGTTTCTCGCGTTTTCGACAAGCATAAAGCCCTCGGGAATGGAAGAAAGATAATATTCGCCGTCACCGTTGTCATATCTCGGAAGAGGAGCAAACATAAACTCATGGTTATGCATATCGCCCCAGAGTGCTTCCATTTCCGCAACGGTATTTACAATGTTGTCGTAAAGGCATATGTAGAAGAGAGTCAGACCTTCCTTGACGCCTGTGCCGGCTTCTTTCGGGCTGGTTCTTCCTGCCCAGTAGTCAGTGCCTTTATGATAAACGCAGCCGTTCTTCTTGAGGTTGTAAAGAAGTTCGTTTGCAGCCTCGATATACGGGTCGTCGACAACGGCGTAATAGTTGCCTTCTTCGTCCTTGCGGATTATCTTGCGGCCGGTTGATTCCTGAACGAGAGCACCGTTATAAGCGTCGCCTTCAAGAGCAAACTTATCAAGATCTTCGTCGGAGAAGTCCATGCACATTTCATAGAATTTGTCCCAGGTCCACTCGTCGTTCCAGTAGAGGTCGGCGGGGTCGTCGTAGCCGTATTCCTCGATAACTCTGCGGTTGTAAGGAACGATGTTGCGGAAGTTGATGTCGGTTACAAAGGCGAAGTGCCTTTCGCCGAGTGCGAATGCCTCAGCAGCGTCCGCCATAGCTGCCCAGAGGGGCTCGGTGTAGTCGACGTATTTATCTACGGGCTGGAAAGAGCCGTTGATGCAATACATCGGGAAAGTGGCTTCGGAGCTTACGCCGGCCTGGAAGAAGTCCGGCGGATCGCCGCCGACGATAGAGGTGGCGAGCTTATCAAAGCGCTCCTGGTATGTAGTTTCCATGAAGATGACCGAACAGCCGTACTTTTCGCGGAAAGTCCAGAAACCGGTGTTGACAATCTGGTCTTCCGAGTAGTTGTTCATAAGGTCTTTGGCGCCAAGATAAATAATAGAAGTGCCTGCGGCAGCGGTTTCTTCTTTTTCCGGCAGTCTTATGCCTGCGGCGTTAAGAATAGCCGCCGAGTCTTCAGACGAGAGAGTAAGGATGATCGGCTTACGCTTATTGTTTCCGCACCCTACGAGTGCGACGATCATAAGCAGAGTAAGAGCGATAGCTAAAAATCTTTTCATAATCTCTTTACCTTTCAATTAGTATTAAGCAAATGCTTAATTTAAATTATACCACAACTTACACAGAAATTCCTTGCAAAAAAGCAAATTTTTATTGAAAATATGATGCGATTTCTCATAACAGTCTTATGGAGCCGAGGTCGAAGTCACATCCCGGCAGGAATAAAAGCGTAATGCCGACGGTTCCCGCGGGTATCTCAACGTCATAGCTATGGGATGCGTATTCCTCGGAACGGGGGAAACTTACGGTGTAAAGCTTTTCCGACGAGCCGAAGTCGAAGATAAGTCTTATGCTCTCGGATTCGTTGCGGGTTCTGCCGGTGATTTCGATTGCGCGCGCGGGCGAATCGAGTCTGAGACCGTCAAACACTACGGTCACGTTGTTTCCTATGCGCTCAATGGCGGTTTCGGTTTCGGTGAAGTCGTCGCCGAATACGCTGTCTCTGTCAGATGCCGGAATAACGGTTCCGAGAACGGGAGTAGGAGTAAACTCAAAGCCTTCAAACCTCAGCGACTCGGTGAATCTGAACCTTATATCCGTAACTCCCTTATATCTGCGGCTGAGTTTAAAGGTGTTGTACTGATATGTGTTCCAGATGCTGCGCGCCTGATATATAAGGTGTTCAAGGACGTTTCCGTCGCCGTCGCATAGGTCAAACGGAATTGGGTTGCTTGAATAGCTGAATATCCCGACGGTAAGTTCGTCCGAGCCGGTTTTGCCGAGGCCTGTGCCGTCAAACTCAATCCACCCCTCGCCATAAGGCGTCTGAAGTCCGCCCTGCATAACGACCTGAAGCGGTTCGCTGGACGAGGAGCAAAGAGATGCGCTCACGATGCCTTCGTAAGGGTTGAAGCCTGCTCTTCCGAAGCCCTCGTTTTTAAACTCAATTTCCGAGAGTATGGCGTCGAACGGCGTACCGTTTTTGCAGTATGCCCTCAGGCGGTATCTCCCGTCGCCGACGGCGCGCACGGCAGCCCTGCCGTCTTTATATTCTACCTTCGCGAGGTTAGTGACCACTCCCGCGTCGCTCGTCGCCTTAAACATTATGTCGGACGGCAAAAAAGTGGTGTTTTCGGGCAGAAGCTTTGCTTCTGCGGTCACGGTCGGATGCTCGGGACCGAGGGTTTGCGAGCTTACGCTAAGCTCAATTTTTCTCACCGGAATTTCGTCGCTAAGATTGCTCGGGGTATTTTCTGCGGTGCAGCAGGCGGCTTCGCCATCAAACGGCAGCGCTTTGAGAGTGAGGCGTTCGTCAGGCAGACCGCGCGAGCTAACTGTCACGTTTATGTCTCCCGCGAAGTCCTTTGCGGCGATTATCGCGAGGAGTTTGCCGTTAAAGAGCCTGCGCGAGGTACCTTTATACTGGTCAAAGTCGGTGGAATCGCCGTTGTCAAGACCCACGAGCCGTCCGGCGCCGCTCACTCTCACGTTTACCCGCGAGCGGTCGTTTTCGACGGGATTTCCGCTTTGGTCGAGCATACCGATTTCGACAAATATGAGGTCCTGACCATCGGCGATAAGCTCCCGCTTGTCGGGCTTTAGGGATATTTTTTCGGCGTCGCCGAAGCTGCGTCGAATCATTTCAGCGACCTTTTCACCCTTTTCGTTGTAGCCTACAGCCTTTATTTCTCCTTTGTGATATGGTACCTGCCAGCGCCCCGAGAGCTTTCCGAAGCCTGTGTGGTCGTGTTTATGCCTGCCGAGACGCTCGCCGTTGACCCAAAGCTCGGATTCAAAGCAGTTGGAAAAGATGAATAGGTCTATAAGCTGACCCTCGTTGAAGTCCCAGTAGGGATAAAGATAGACGAACGGCTCGCAGTTTCGGTTCCATTCGGCTTTGTAGGCATAGAAGGTATCCTTTGGAAATCCTGCGGTATCGGCGTGACCGAAGTGGGAGTTTTTGGTGTGATACGGCGTAGGCTCGCCTATGTAGTCAAGCGCGGTCCATATAAACTGCCCGAGCGAATACTCCTTTACGCGGTCGATTGTGATGTTGTACTCAGAATTTATCGCGCCGTAGCTCGTCGCGCAGTTCAAAAGTGAGGAACACTGTTCGTCGTCGAAGGTAGAGGTGGTCATCGAGGCGGGGAAGTGGTATACTCCGCGCGACTGGTAGGTCGAGGAAGTCTCGGAGCCGTAGATTATCCAGTCGGGATATTTTAAGTGGTGTTCGTCATATAGGCGTTCAAGGTAGTTGTAACCCACTGCGTCGAGTACCTTGGCACTCTCCTGACCGCCCGGACTGTGCATCGAATTTGAGCCGAGGGTGACGGGGTACATTTTTTTATAGTCGTAAAGCCTGACAAGCTCTTTGAGCTCTTTTGACAGCTCAACGCCCCGTTGGGAATATGTCTCGCCTATCTCGTTTCCGATGCTCCACATAAACAGGCTTGCGCGGCTGCGGTCTCGGCGCACCCAGCTTTTTACGTCGCGCGCGTGCCAGTCAGGGAAGAAGCGAGCGTAATCGCAGGCAGTCTTTCTCTGCTCCCACATGTCAAAGCACTCGCTAAGCACCAAAAAGCCCATTTCGTCGGCGAGGTCCATAAATTCCGTCGACGGTGGGTTGTGCGAGGTTCTGAGCGCGTTTACGCCCATTTCTTTCAAAATTGTAAACTGCCTGCGTATGGCGCTTTTGTTGGTCGCCGAACCCAAAGCACCCATATCGTGGTGGATACAGGTTCCGAGAAGCTTATAATGCTCTCCGTTGAGAAAGAAGCCCTTATCGGCGAAAAATTCCACCGTCTTGTACCCGATTTTTTGGGTAACTTCGTCCACTGTCTCCCCGCTCTGAATAAGTTCGGTCTTAAGGGTGTAAAGATTCGGACTTTCGGGGCTCCAGAGCTTTGGTGCAAACGGCGGGAGCGTCTGCGTAAGAGTTAAGGCTTCGGCACCGAGGGCGGTTTCGGTCTCGGCGAAGCTGACAATACCGCCGTCGGCATCAGTGACGGTCTGTCGCAGAACAGCGCTGCCCGAGCCTTTTATCTCGGTGTCGATTTCGGTGGCAAATAAACCGTCGGTAAGCTTTCTCGGAGTGACGTATACGCCGTCCGGGAGGATTTCGCTGTCACCCTTTGCGGTGAGCCAGACGTTTCTGTAGACTCCCGCGCCGGAGTACCACCTCGAATTGGGACTGCGGTACCTCACGAGCACTTCAATGAGGTTATCGCCCGAGGCTATGCCGTCAAGCGGAACGTCAAAGGTCGTGTAGCCGTATTTCCACTCGAATATCTTTTTGCCGTTCAGAATAATGTCGCAGTCCTGATAAACGCCCTCAAAGCGCAGCGCATAATGCCTTTTATCGCCTTCGGGTACGGTTATCACGCGGCGGTAACGGCCGTCGCCGTCTTTATAGAGGTTTTTCGCGTCGTAAATAAGCCAGTCGTGGGGAATATCCACCGGCGCGAAGTCTGTCGGATTTTCGTCGGGCGGGCAGAGACAAAACTGCCAGCCGCGGTTAAGAAGAATCTTTTCCATAGGTAGTCCTCCGTCAAATAAGCGGTTGATACAATTATGGCGGTTTCAGATGCAAGACCTTGCAAAATATCGGATATTTTTTGCAAAAGCTCTTGTGAATATTCTACACTTTTTACTTCGTTTTGTCTACAAAATTTTCAAAAATTTTCTGCGGGTATTGAATTTTTCGCCGCACGGTGGTATTATTGATAAAAAAGTATAAAGGAGCGAGATTATGTCAAACGTCACAATTTTTGACCACCCTCTCATCAAGCACAAGATTTCCCTTCTGAGGGATAAAGCCACCGGAACCAAGGATTTTCGCACTCTTATCGAGGAAATAGCCACTCTTATGGGCTACGAGGCTTTAAGAGATTTGCCGCTCGATATGGTTGAGGTCGAGACCCCGATATGCAAAACGGTACAGCCGATGGTAGCCGGTAAGAAGCTCGCCATAGTGCCGATTTTAAGGGCAGGACTCGGTATGGTCAACGGCATACTCGCTCTGGTGCCGTCGGCGAAGGTCGGGCATATAGGAATGTATCGCGACGAGGTCACGCATATTCCCCACGAATATTACTGCAAGCTCCCCGAGAACATCGGAGAGAGGCTGATAATCGTTTTGGATCCGATGCTTGCGACGGGCGGCTCGGCTGTCGACGCTATAAATCTCATAAAGCAGCGCGGCGGCAAGCATATCAAGTTTATGTCTATAATCGCTGCTCCGGAGGGACTCAAGGCATTGACCGAGGCTCACCCCGACGTCGAGGTCTACTGCGGTCATCTCGACGATGGTCTCAATGAGAACGCCTATATCGTCCCGGGTCTCGGCGACGCGGGCGACAGAATCTACGGAACGAAGTAAAACGTTATAAAAAACAGCACCCTGAGAGGGGTGCCGTTTTTTACTCAGTATTTATTGTCATAGAGATTAAAAGTAAACAGCTCAGTTATTTCAAGCTCAGCAGGTGGGGAGGGACTCCTGAAATGTGTACTATGCGACATATCTTTTTATCTCTCCCTCTTGATTTTTTCACATTCGTGTGCTATACTGCATATAATAACAAAAAGCGATGAACGGAAAGAGTAACCCTTGAGTGCCGTCAAAGAGAGCGGGGAGCGGTGTGAGCCCCGTACGGCGCCGTCGGCGAAGTGCGTCCGCGAGCCCGGCGGGGGAACCCTAAGTATCCCGCCGCGTATGCCGCGTTAAGGCCTTAAGCTACAAATCAGAGTGGAACCGCGCTTTTTGCGCCTCTCATATACCGGAGACCCCGGGTTGAGAGGCGCTTTATATTTCGCGAGTATGACAAAAAGGAGAATTGCTTTGAATCTTTCGGATATGTACAGACGTTTTAAAGAGGAGATAAACTCCGTCCGCGAGCGCGACCCCGCCGCGCGTTCCGGGCTTGAAATCCTTCTCACCTATTCCGGGCTTCACGCGGTGATGATCTATCGCGTGGCTCACAGGCTTTATATCAACAACTTTAAGACCTCGGCGCGCGCGCTTTCGCAGTTCGGGAAGTTTTTGACCGGCATCGAGATACACCCCGCCGCCAAGATAGGCAAGGGACTGTTTATCGACCACGGCTCTGGAGTTGTAATCGGAGAGACCGCCGAGATAGGCGACAACTGTCTTTTGTATCAGGGCGCAACCCTCGGAGGAACCGGCAAGGGCAAAGGCAAGCGTCACCCGACTCTCGGCAACAATGTCATGGTGGGGTGCGGGGCGAAGGTTCTCGGACCGTTCAAGGTTGGGGACAACGCCAAAATAGCCGCAAACGCAGTGGTGCTGGACGCAGTTCCCGCCAATGCGACGGCGGTTGGAGTTCCGGCAAGGATAGTGAGGCGCGACGGCGTGAGGGTCAACGATCTCGACCAGATCCACATTCCGGACCCCGTTTCGCAGGAGCTTTGCCGTCAGCGTGCCAAGATAGAACAGCTCGAAGAAGAAATAGAACGGCTCAAAAAAGCCAAAGGAGAATAAAAATGAAGCTTTATAACAGTCTGACAAGAAGAAAAGACGAATTTACGACCCATACTCCCGGCAGGGTGGAGATGTATACCTGCGGACCGACGGTATATCATTACGCCCACATCGGCAACCTGCGCTCATATATAATGGAGGACGTCCTCGAAAAGTATCTGAGGTGGTCGGGCTACGACGTGAACCGCGTTATGAATATCACCGACGTCGGACATCTGACCTCGGACGGCGACACCGGCGACGACAAGATGCTCAAGGGCGCAAAGCGGGAACATAAAACGGTTATGGAGATAGCGAAATTCTACACCGACGCCTTTTTTGCAGACTGTGAAAAGCTCAATATCCGCAAGCCCGACACCGTAGTCCCCGCGACGGGTTGTATCGGCGAGTTTATAAAGGTCATTTCCTCGCTCATCGAAAAAGGTTTTGCATACGAAGCGGGCGGGAATATCTATTTTGACACCTCAAAGCTCGAAAAATACTATATTTTCAACGATTTTGCCGAAGAAGACCTTGCCGTCGGGGTGCGCGAGGGCGTCGAAGCCGACGGCAACAAGCGAAATAAGACAGATTTTGTGCTTTGGTTCACGAAGTCGAAGTTTGAAGACCAAGAGTTAAAGTGGGAGTCGCCTTGGGGACTCGGCTATCCGGGCTGGCACATCGAGTGTTCCTGCATCTCGATGAAAAACAACGGAGAATACCTCGACCTCCACTGCGGCGGCATCGACAACGCTTTCCCGCACCATACCAACGAGGTGGCGCAGTCGGAGGCATATCTCGGTCATCCGTGGTGCGGCTTCTGGTTCCACGTCCACCACCTCAACACCGACAGCGGCAAGATGTCGAAGTCAAAGGGCGAATTTTTGACGGTCTCGCTTTTGGAGCAAAGGGGCTATGACCCGCTTGTTTACCGTTTCTTCTGCCTGCAATCCCACTACCGCAAGTCGCTCGTGTTCAGCTACAATAACCTCGACAACGCCGCTGCGGCGTATTCAAAGCTTGTCGCGAAGATTGCCCAGCTTGACAATACAGGAGAAATCGACCAAGACGAATACCGCCGCCTGCGCGACGGCTTTATGGCAGCGATGGACAACGACCTCAACACATCGCTCGCGATAACCGCGCTCTACGACGTCCTGAAATCCGGGCTTTCGGACGCGGGTAAGTTAGAGCTTATAGCCGACTTCGACAGCGTTCTCTCGCTCGGACTGATTGAAGCCGCAAAAAGGCTCAAATCCGACAAGCCCGCCGATGAAGTTCCCGCCGAGGTGTCGGAGCTTCTCGAGATGCGCAGAGCCGCGAGAAAGGAAAAGAACTTCGCCCTCGCCGACGAGCTGAGAGACAAAATATCCGCTCTCGGCTACGCTGTCGAGGAGACCCGCGAGGGGACAAAGCTCAGAAAGCTTTAAAGGAAAGGTCGTGACGGTATGAAATTTCACTACTGCGGAAAATTTGACGGCAACCCCGACAGTCTGCCGTCCCGCGAACACGAGGAGGGTTATGTTCCCTTTAAGGAGCCGAGCGAAAAAAAGCTGATGATTGTTATAAACGTAATCGCGTTAGTGATAACGGTTCCGCTTATAATCTGGGTGACGGCTGTCGATACCTTGAGAGGCTCGAAGCATATTATTTCGCTATGGTTTGCACTTGCAGCGTTTTTTGTGTCGATATTTCCTCACGAGGTTTTACACGCTCTCTGCTTTAAAAGCGACGTATATATGTATACCTATTTAAGTAAGGGCGCCTGCTTTGTTGTCGGACCCGAGCTGATGAGCAAGCTGAGGTTTGTGTTTATGTGCCTGCTTCCGAACCTTGTTCTCGGCTTTGTTCCGTTTATAATATGGCTCATATTCCCAAGTCTCACGTTTTTAGGATACTTTGGCGCTTTCGCAATAGGCGCAGGCGGCGGAGACTATATGAACGTCTTCAACTGCCTGACGCAGGTGCCGAAAGGTGCGAAGACATACATGCACGGAATGAACAGCTTTTGGGTCAGAACCGATAAGGAGAATTGAAAATGGAAGAATACAAAAATCCGAACAAAAAAGTACCCAACCCGCTTCAGAACCCCTACTTCAAAAAGTATCTCGGCTTTTCGATGGTCGCGATATTTGTAATTCTCGCGTTTATCTTCTTTGTATGGGCGGCGGGAGGAAAGCAGGGCAATATCCCCGACGAAATAGACTTCATACAGCTTAAGACTCCCGAAGATAACGCGCCGGTCGTCGTATACGAGACGAATATCGGCACGGTTAAGGCGGTGCTTTACCCCGAGGAGGTTCCGGAGTATTACACATATTTCCGCAATCTGGTGGAGTCGGGCTACTACGACGGCACATACGTATGCGCGGTGGTTGACGGAGCCTACGCCCTCGGCGGGACGAAATCGCCCTCTCCCGAGGCGGAGGCGGGTGAGGAGTCGGATATGACTCAGCTTAAAGCCGAGATTTCGGACAACCTCTGGCCGATAAAAGGCTCGATATGCTCATTTATAGGTTCAAGTCTCGGGCGCAATTACGCAGGCTCGAGTATGATATTCATAAACGACGTAACCGAGGTAAACGAGGCTTATATGGACGCCGACGCTCTCAAACGCGCCTACGGAGACGAGCTTGGCGGGGTGTTCTCCGAAAAAGGCGGAATACCCAACTTTTCACGGAAATACACAATATTTGCTCAGATATACGACGGCTGGGACGTCTTCGAAAAGATAATGTCAGCCGAGACGCTCTCTACATCGCAGCCATCAGAGGACATAATCCTCGAACATGTTTACATTTCGACATACGGCAAAGAGCAGTCAGAATAAAAAACTTTCAAAAAGGTATGGACATATCTGTCTTTTTATTGTATAATAATCAAGTATGCCGAGAAAGTCGGCGAAATAACCGAAATTTTTGAAAAGAGGAATACCGAAAATGAATCTGTTGAAAAGAATTGCCGCCTCCGTTCTTATTTTCTGCATGGCTCTTTCGCTCGCGGGCTGCGGCGATACCACCTGGATAGCCAATGTTGACGGTGAGAATACGGTGCCGAGCGGTCTGTATATCTATTATCAGACCGAGGGCTACGGAGCCGCCACCGAAAAGCTATATGAGGAGAACAACGACAATCTTGCCTATTATCTCTACTATATCAATTACGGCTATGTCGACCCCTCTGTGTTTGATATGACCCTTGAGAGCGGAGAAACCGTCGAGGAATTTATCAATCAGTATGCGCTTGATATGTGCAAGCAGTCAATTGTAGTGGACAGGCTCTTTGACGAGCTTGGACTTGAATTTACCGCTGATGAAAAAGCTCTTATCGACAGCCAGATGCGCACCGCCTGGAACAACAGCAGCGATTCGTGGGAAAAGATAGGCGTAAGTCAGTCTTCCTACGAAAAGGCGGTATATGCGGCACGCAAGGAGGAAAAGGTCTTCGACGCCTATTATGAGATCGGCGGTCTGAACGGCACCACCGAGGAAGAAATCGAGACATACTTTTCCGACAATTATGCGAGAATCAAATATATGACCTTCCAGTATGTAGACAGCGTTGAGGACGCTATCGACGAGGCGAGAAAGGATTCTCAGCTCAAGCTCGCAAATTCCTATCGCGACCGCGCAATGGCAGGCGAAGCTATGAACGACCTTATCGAGGAATATAACGAGGTTCTCGCGAAGCTTGATGAGGAGAACTCTGAGGACGATGCCGCCGACGGAGAGGAACCCGCCGAGGAGTCCGATTCAGGCTCAGATGTAGAGCAAACCGAGACTGGGGAGGAAACCGGTGAAGAAGCCGACGATGAAGCCGACGCCGGAGACGAGACCGTTGACGAATACCTCAATGAAAACATAATCAGCAAAGAGGGCACCTATCCCACCGAAAAGTTTGTCAATTACATCTTCACCACCTGTCCGGTAGGCGAGTACACCGTTATTCAGGACGATACCTGCTTCTATCTCGTCGAGAGACTTGATATTCTTGAACGCGAGGGTCTTTACGAGAATTACCGCGACCACATTCTTACAGACCTGTTCGATGCCGATTACACCAAGCTTATCAACGACAGGCTTAAGACCTACGACGTCGTGGAGAACGCAAAAGCCATTAAGCGCTACGACGCCAAGAAAGCTTTCCCGGGCGTATTTGATTAAATTCATCCAAAGCATCAAAAAGGAGCCGAAATCTCGGCTCCTTTTGTGTTGGAAGAATTGATGCAGAGTTCAAAACGCTTCACCGCGTTTTATTCTTCATCTTCACTCATCTTTTCGTTGAGCATTTCCGCTGCGGCCTTAGCCATCGCTTCATAGCCTGCGGCGTTGGGGTGCAGAGAGTCGCCGCTGTCGTAGTCAGACTGAAGCTTTGAGTCATTTTCGGCGCGGCAGAGTATAGTGGCAAAATCGACAAATCCGTCGAAGCCGGAGTCGGCGCTCATAATGAACTCGTTTACTGATTTGCGTATTTTTTCATGAAGCTCGGAATAATAGAGCGTGTTGCCCTCAAAAGGCGGAATCGTGCCTGCGTATACAGTTATTCCGCGGCGGTGGCAGGCTTCGGTTAAATCTTTGTACGCGTCCGCCATCTCGGACGAGATGTCATACTGCGCGCTTTTGATGTCGTCGCCGCCGATAAGCAGCATCACCGAATGTACACCGGGCATATTCAGAACGTCGTTTTCAAAGCGCCGCTTTGCCGATGAGCTTCCTTCGGAAAACAGCCCGAGTTCGGAGACCGATGCGCCGACGACCGAAATATTCTCTGTTTTCGGGTCTGAATTAAGAATTTTCGCGAGAGCCTCGGGATAGCTGTCAAAGCCGTTGTATGAGGAGCCTGCGCCGCCGGTCACGGAGTCGCCGAAGCAGACGAGGGTTTCGGTGCCGGCAAGCGCGTAAGTATCAATTCGCGAGAGGAAATAATAGCTCGACATAAGACCCATAGTCGTAAAGGTTTGGTCGCTCACCCTGTCGCCGCTGACGACCCAAGTCGTGCAGGAGGCGTTTTTGTGACAGGACGGTACGTTAGGCACATCGCCGAATTTGACCGTTACCGAAAGCATATCCATAGCCTCAAATGCGAAGGAGATTTCGTCGGAGGTAACGCTGCTTCCGCCTTTTACCGTCGTTCCGGATGAACCGGAAAAGGTCACTGCGGTGTCGGTAGCCGTATCAATCGCGGGACTTCCCGCCGAGACAAGGTGAGCTATATGCACCGATTCGATGACAAGGTTTCCGCTGCCGTATTCGTTTGAAAACGTGAGCTTGATTTTGTCGCCGCCCAGCGACGCTCTTACCTGCTGACGGCAGGTGTTGCCGCTCAAAAGCGGATTTCGCGGTATTTCGGAAAGCTCCGCCGCTTCTGGCGCTGCCGCCCAGACGGTATACCAACCGTCGGCAGGCTCAATCACGGGTCTTTTCCCGCACGCGGTCAGGCCGGCAAGCGTTATTATGCAAAGAAAGACCGCAGTGATTTTTTTGAGGCGCATAATACTTCTCCTTTCCCGTATCGGCTGTAAATGCTGATAATATTATACCACCTGTGTCGCAAAAGGTCAATACGGACAGACGGAAGACCGAAAGCAGAGGCAAAAGGTCAGGAATTAAAACAGCAGCCGGCGGCGCAGAACACCCGACGCCGCTTTAACGGTTTTTGTTTTCTGTTTGGAATTGTTCGGTCAAGGGCATAAAACAAAAAGTTTTCGATCGAGCCTTTTTCAAAAGGCTCGCGGGGTCGAGGGGCGGCGCCCCTCGGCGCAGCCCTCAGGCTGCGAAATTCTTGCGGAGCGAAGCGCAGGAGGGTAGGCAAAACAGTCCGGTGGACTGTTTTGCCGTAGGGAACCCTCGCCGGGGGTTCCCTGAAATATGCGCGCTTTTTGTTTTCTGTTTTCCGTACTTGACTAATACCTTTCAAGGTGGTACAATACTATGGATTATAGATATAAACAGAGGTGATATTATGCCCCTTTATAAATATGAGACCCATATGCACACGTCTCAGGGTTCTGCCTGCTCGTCCTGTTCCGGCGCTGAGATGGTCGAACGGCTTTATGAGCTGGGCTATACCGGTTGCTTCATAACCGACCACTTTTTCGGAGGAAACACCGCTGTTGACCGCAGTCTGCCGTGGGACGTAAAGATTCATCTTTTCTGTCAGGGCTATGAAGACGCCAAACGCCGCGGCGACGAGTTGGGGATTCAGGTGTTCTTCGGGCTTGAATTCGGTTGGTTCGGCACGGAGTTTTTGACCTACGGTGTAGACAAGCAGTTTCTTTTGGATCATCCCGAAATAGAGCATATGGAAATAGACCGCTTTGCCGGGCTTGTTCATCAAAACGGAGGCTTTGTGGTTCACGCTCACCCGTTCCGAGAGGCGCCGTATCTTAGGGGGATAAGACTCTATCCGCGCTGCGTCGACGGTGTGGAGGCCGTGAACGCGAGTCATAACGGCTCAGAATTTAACGACCGCGCGGCGGCATACGCGAAGTCCTACGGACTGCCGATAACGGGCGGCTCCGACGCGCACCACATCTGGAATCACCCGCAGGGCGGAATACTTCTTGAAGAAAAGCTCTCCGAGCCAGCCGACTATCTTGAACAAATGAAGTCGGGCGGAATAGTGAAAATACTCGAACGGGACGACAGCCGCAGTCTGCCTTGGCCGGAGGACGCTTGGAGCCATGCCGTTCGACCGGATATTGAGCTTTTGCCCGAGGAGCTAAAATTAAAAATTCACGGAAATTGAGGAATTTTATGATTTCGATAGTTGTACCCTCCTACAATGAGGAGGAAAACATTTTTGAAGCCGCAAGGGCAATATCAGGTGTGCTCGCCGGTTTGGAATATGAGATTATATTTGTCGACGACGGCTCTTCGGACGGAACTTGGCAAAAAATCAGCGAAGCCGCTTCGGATACGCATATAAGAGGTCTGCGCTTTTCACGCAATTTCGGCAAAGAGTCGGCTATAAGAGCGGGACTCGAAGCCGCTTTGGGCGACGCCTCGGTGGTTATCGACTGCGACCTTCAGCACCCTCCGAAGGTTATTCCCGAGATGATTGAGAAGTGGAATAACGGCGCGAGGGTGGTCGAAGGGAAAAAGTCCACCAGAGGAAGCAAAGGCAGGTCCTATGGAGTATTCGCGAAAGTGTTCAATTCGGTAATGACCCGTGCGACGGGCTTTGATATGAGCGGCGCGTCCGATTTTATCCTTCTTGACCGAGATGCTGTGAAAGCGGTGCTTTCCTACAGTGAAAACGGCAGCTTTTTCAGGGCGCTCGCGCAGTATGTCGGTTTTGAATCGGAAGCGGTGTATTACGACGTCGCCGAACGAGAGCGCGGCAGCGGAAAGTGGACATTTTTCAAGCTTATGAGCTACGCGTTCAGAAACATCGCTGCGTTTACCTCGGCACCGCTTCTTGCAGGGTTCGGAGCCGGAGCGCTTATCTGCGCGGCGGCTTCGGTGCTGTTCATACTCAAATGGTGCGGTGTGCCGCTCGGCTCTTTCAGCGCGGGCATACTTACCCTTATGCTCGTCGGCGGACTTGTTCTTTTAACGCTCGGAGTTATCGGATACTATCTTTCGAGGATATACGACGAGGTCAAGCGCCGTCCGAAATATATAATTTCGGCTGATACAAAAGAAAGGAAATAAAATATGACAGACAACGAATTAAACGGCGCTTCGGGCGAAGCCCTTGACAAAGCCCTCGGCGACGCCGATGAGGTCCTTACCGACCTATTGGAGCAGCTTCCCGCCGAGGAAGCCCCGAAAACGCCGCGCCTAAGACTCTTTTTTGAAAGCAATAAGTTTTTAAGGTGGCTCTATAAGCACCGCTGGAAGTTTCTCATATTCTTCCTGCCCGTCGCGATAATGTATCTCGTATATGCCTGCTTCGGGGTTCACCCGTTCGGCGATATGTCGGTGTTGGTACTCGACCTCAACGGTCAGTACGTCAGCTATTATGAGATGATGCGCGACGCCATCTGGGGCGACGGCAGCCTCATCTATAGCTGGTCGCGGAACCTCTCGGGCGAGACGATGGGAATGTTCGGCTACTACCTTGCAAGCCCGTTTATGTGGATAGTTATTTTGCTGCCGCGCACGATGATTTGCGGCGCCATTGAAATAATGGAGCTTGCAAAAGTCGGCTGCTGCGGACTTGCTATGGCATACTATCTTAAAAGAAGCAAGGGCGCTTCGATTTCTTCGCAGGTCATCTTCTCGGTAAGCTACGCGCTGATGACATATATTGTCGTAGAGCTTATGAACCCGATGTGGATTGACGGAATGATATGGCTCCCGATAATTTTGCTCGGAATCGAGCGGCTTGTCGACGAGGGAAAGATGCTTCCGTTCATTCTGCCGCTGACAGTGATGTTTATTTCGCACTTCTACATCGGCTATATGATAGGCTTCTTCTGCGCGCTCTACTTTGTCTACTATATCTTCTCCCGTCCGGGCAGAGTTATAGCTCCGCACTGGCTCACGGGGGGACTCAAATTCGCGGCGTCAGCGGGGATATCGGTTCTCAGCTCAGCGATAGTGCTTATACCCGTTTACAACTCCCTCAGCCTCGGAAAGCTTGAGTTTTCGACTCCTGATTTTACACCGAAAAATCAGTTTGACGTTGTGCAGTTTCTCTCAAAGCTTTTTGACAACAGCTACGACACCGTACGCCCCGAGGGTCTGCCGATGATAGCCTGCGGCACAATTATGCTGATTCTCGTGCCGCTGTTCTTCCTCAATACCAAGATAAAGCCCAAGGAAAAAATCTCGATAGGGCTTCTGATGCTTGCCGTTTTTGGCTGCATGTATGTCTCCACCGTCGACATCGCATGGCACGGTTTTCAGGTGCCGAACTGGCTCCCTTACCGTTATTCATTTACGTTCTCATTTATGATGATTGTCTGCGGGTTCAGGGCGTTTGAAAACCTCGACGGTGTATCATATAAAGAGATATGCCTCACGGCTTTTGGCTGGGTGGTTCTGCTTATTTACATCACTCAGCAGGACTACTATTATATGTATCTCTTCGAGACCGTCTGGTTCAGCGTGCTGGCGCTGTCGGTTCTTGCGGGAGCCGTCTATTTCTGCAAAAAATACCCCAAGCCTGTTACAGTGATAATTACCTGTGTGATAGTTTGCGTTGAGATATTCATAAACAGTCTCTGGACGGTCTACTCGATAGATTTTGATGTTGTTTACAGCACCTATTCATCTTATGCTCCCTATTTCAAAGACGGCAGGGAGATAGTCTCGCAGCTTGAGGAACGCGACGACGGGCTTTACCGCGTCGAAAAGACCTTCCACCGAACCGTCAACGACCCGATAGGAATGGGGTACGCGGGTATTTCCCATTCAAGCTCTACTATGAACACGCCGGTTCTTAAGATGCTTAAGTCTTTGGGATACGGAATGCAGGGGCATTACACCAAATACACCGGTCAGACTCTGCTTACGGATTCGCTGTTCGGCATAAAATATCTGATGTATAAGGAGTCGAAGCCCGACGAGGACGCCGTGAACACCGACGATGATCTCAGACGCATAGGCTATGAAAACGAGATAAAGCGTCCGTACAGGCTTTATGAAAGGATAATGACCCCCGAGACCACGGGAGTTGACGATATAGAGGTCTATGAAAACCCATACGCCCTGCCGATAGGCTATATGGCGGACTATGATATTCTCGAGACGTCTGTGGCGTCAAACAATCCGTTTGCCAATCAGCAGGCGGTTCTTGGCGGAATTACCGGTGACGCTTCAACGAGGGTTTATCATCAGATTTATCCGCGCTTTACCGATACCGTAAACTGCACTACCGCCACCACCGGCGACCATATGATGTACACCACAACCGTCGACGGCAAGGACAGCTACATCGAATTTGTACTGGACATCGACACCGACGAACCCATCTATGCTTTCTTCCCGACGGTCTATCAGCGCCAGTGCAATATGTGGCTCAAGGCGGATTCATGGGACGTGCAGAACTATGCTTTTGTCGACTACTTCTTTACAGGCGAACACTACAGCATACTCAATCTCGGCTCCTTTGAGCCGGGCGAGACTGTCCGTATGAGAATGACCCTTGCCAACGGCGAGGCGATATTCAGCGACGTGCTTTTCTACTCGCTCGACACCGAATTGCTCGGCAAGCTTTACGCCGACATATCCAAGGGGGGCTGGGACATCACCGAGCACTCCGACACCTATCTTAAGGGAACCGTCACAGCCGAAAAGGACGGTATCCTTATGACGACTATCCCCTCAGAGCCGGGCTGGACGATAACGGTCGACGGCGTGAAAACCGAACCCGTGCTGCTTCTCGATTCGCTTATCGGAATAGAGCTTAAAGCCGGAGATCACGAGGTAACAATGAAATTCTTCCCCGACTACCTCAAGCTTGCGATAATAGTGGAGCTGATAGGGCTGTCGTTTATAGCGCTTGTGGCGGTCTTTGAGGTAAAGGACGGCGCTCTGATAAAAAAGATACTCCGAAAAACCGCTTGACCGATAGCAAAAAGAGTAGTAAACTGAAAGCAGTAAGATAAAAAGGAGAGATAACCATGAAAAAATTATTTGCTTTTGCAGCCACGGCGCTTATTCTTCTGACCGCTTGCGCAAGCAAGACCGAAGCCGAAAAAGAGGGGACCGAACCCGCAGACGGCACTGCGACGGCGGCTTTGACCGAAGCGCAGACCGACCCCGTTACGACCGAGGACGAGGCGCCGCTCGAAGATTGGGCTGTTTCCGCAGGAGTTACCCCCGAGGAAGGCTCCTTCCGGAATCCCGCCGACGATTATGAGCCTCCCGAAACCGCAGCGACAACCGCGAGCGATAAGGAAAAGGTTTACGACGCCGCAGGAAACCTTCTTATGGATTACAACCTCGACAACCTTTACGAGGGCGACGGTATAACGTTTACCGTCGATACGTCTGCGCTGTCCGAAAAACACATCGTCGGCGTGTTTACGAACAACACGGGCAAAACGATAACGATGCATAACCCGCTTTACGAGTTTCTTGTAAAGGGCGAAGACGGCGAATGGAAATATGTTTATTTCGAGGATCTTGAAGTCAACGCCGATGATGTTCTGGAAACGCTTTACGATTCCGCTTCTTATACCGATAAGGCTTATATTGTGGGCGAGCTTCCCGCCGGAGAATACTGCCTTAAACTGAAGTTTACGCTCGACGACGCCGAATATCTCGCCCTTAGTGAACCTTTTGTTATCGAATAGCCGAAAAAATTTTGAGAGAGTGCAACATTCCGCGCCCCTCGTGCGTATTAAAGGTAGAAATATAAAAAGGAGTGTTCACTATGAAAAAACTGTTAATTGCTATCATTACCGCATCGCTTCTATCTGCCTGCGCAGCCGCGCCCGAAAATATCAGCGCCGACGCTATGCACGATTTTCCCGAATCGGTGGCTGTGGCGACAGTCCCCGATGAGCCTGATACCGTTGATAAGACTCTTTCGACCGAGTTCGGCAGCAGCGCCGATCCGTCCGAGAACGACACCGAACCCGTTGCCGGCTCATCTGAGCCGCCGCTCGAGATATACACTCCCGAGAACGAGACTCCGGAGGGGCTTCACCTTGAAGTCGAGGCGTGGGATACAGGTGCGACATACCGCGTCATAAACGGCACCGAGGACGATATCACATTCGGAGATATCAACGATTACTCGATTGAAGTCTTTGACCCCGAATTGGACGGCGGCTGGACAGAATTTGAAGCCCCGAACCGTCCCGTGAGCCTTATACTTGTCACGCTTCCTGCAGGCGACGTTTCAAAGTGTACCGTAGGCTGGAGCGACGTTTACGGCAAGCTTCCTGAGGGCAGATACCGCCTTGTAAAGAGCGTCAACGCGGGCGGCGAGAAACCCGTTTACCTTTACGCCGAGTTTCAGATAAGCGGCGGGGATAACGCCTTTAACGGTATGCTCATAAACGCCTTTGACGGCGTTGTCATAGAGGTGAGCGACGCTGTGCCTACCGGGCTGAAATATTCGCTTAAAAACGGCAGCGACTGCGTCATCGACAGCGGCACCGAATACGATTTCACCGTTCAGTTTTACGGAGAAAACGGCTGGGAGAATGTCCCCGGCGAATGGGCGGTAAACAGCATTGCGGTACTCATAGAGTCTGGCAAGAGCTTTGACGCCGAAATCGACTGGTCCGACTTTTACGGAGAGCTCCCCGAGGGACGGTATCGCCTCGTGAAATGCTTCTCGTCGGAGACTGCGCCGGAATGGTATGAAAACTTTTGCGTCGCTGCCGAATTTGAAATTTAGTTTTTAAAATTTTTGACATAAAAGGAGAAAAGAAAATGAAATTCATTGTTGAAACATCCGCGCGCCATGTGCACGTCACCGAGCAGGACCTCAAGATTCTGTTCGGCGAAAACGCAACCCTAACCAAGAAAAAGGACCTTTCGCAGCCCGGGCAGTACGCCTGTGAGGAGAGAGTCACTGTTGTCGGCCCCAAGAAGGAGCTTCCGAACGTCTCAATTCTCGGACCCTGCCGCAAAGCCACTCAGGTGGAGCTTTCCGCGACCGATGCCCGCTCTATAGGAATTGCCGCCCCGATACGCGAATCGGGAGACCTTGAGGGCAGCGGAGCCTGCAAGCTCGTCGGACCCTGCGGAGAGATCGAGCTTTCCGAGGGTGTTATCGTCGCGAAGCGTCATATCCACCTCACTCCCGAGGACGCCGCTTCGCTCGGCGTAAAGGACAAGGACGAGGTCTGGGTACGCATTGATACCGACGGCAGAAGCGCCATTCTGGGCGACGTTGTCTGCCGCGTGAGCGCATCGTACGCCACCGCTATGCATATCGACACCGATGAATCCAATGCGGTCGGCTGCGGCAGAGAGCAGTACGGAGAAATCGTAAAAGTTTGACGATAGCAAAGGTTAAATAAAATCTGTGCTTTTATCATTGTATTTTTCTGCGAAATTTAGTAAAATGTAAACAGGTAATTCAGTTACCAGACAAAATTTTTTGGAGGAATAGTAAAATGAAAAAAGTATTAGCTCTTGTGCTTGCTTTGGCGGTTGCCCTTTGCGCGCTTTCCGTCACCGCTTTTGCCGACGAGAAGGTTGTTTTCGACAATGCTGAAGGCATAGTCCCTGATTCCTGCGACGAAGGTCCTTGGGGTTCTTTCGGTATTGTTGGTACTACTATGGGTCGTGCCGACTGCTGCGACATCACTGTTGAAGATCTGGATGCTCTCTTTGCTGAGGGCGGCTGGACATTCACCTTTGTTTACAGCGGTACTCCTAACAACTTCGGTATAGCAGCTAACCCTGATGCAAACCCGCAGTTTGTTGTAAACGAAGACTGGGATCATGGCGTTCAGACTACTCGCGTTGAACTCGGCGACGGCAAATATCAGGCTACCATAGCCCTTGATGATATTCTCGCCTCTTATTCTGTTGCTGCTGACGCTGTTGCTCAGGCCTGCGTGCAGATTTACACCAGCGATTTCAAGCTCTACTCTGCTAAGTTCACCAAGGGCGAAAGCGCGGCCGCTCCTGCCGATGAGACCCCTGCTGCTGACGAGACTCCTGCCGCTGACGAAACCCCCGCTGCCGACGAGACTCCTGCTGCCGATGAAACTCCGGCTGCTGACGAGACTCCTGCCGACACCACTCCCGCTCCTGACACCGGTCTTGCCCTCGCGGTAATTCCCGCTGTTATGGCTCTTGCGGCTGTAGCTGTTTCCAAGAAGCACTGATTAAGCAAACGAAATTCAAAGCTCCCTTAGGGGAGCTTTGTTTTTTGTACAAAAATATTTTGTAGTTTTGTTGGTTTTGCCGAAAATAAAATTTTACTTGACAAATTGTCAGAAATATGCGACAATAAAGCTGTAGATTAAGCGGCATATGCCGTGTCTAACAATTTTTTAGGAGGAATAGTAAAATGAAAAAAGTATTAGCTCTTGTGCTTGCTTTGGCGGTTGCCCTTTGCGCGCTTTCCGTCACCGCTTTTGCCGACGAGAAGGTTGTTTTCGACAATGCTGAAGGCATAGTCCCTGATTCCTGCGACGAAGGTCCTTGGGGTTCTTTCGGTATTGTTGGTACTACTATGGGTCGTGCCGACTGCTGCGACATCACTGTTGAAGATCTGGATGCTCTCTTTGCTGAGGGCGGCTGGACATTCACCTTTGTTTACAGCGGTACTCCTAACAACTTCGGTATAGCAGCTAACCCTGATGCAAACCCGCAGTTTGTTGTAAACGAAGACTGGGATCATGGCGTTCAGACTACTCGCGTTGAACTCGGCGACGGCAAATATCAGGCTACCATAGCCCTTGATGATATTCTCGCCTCTTATTCTGTTGCTGCTGACGCTGTTGCTCAGGCCTGCGTGCAGATTTACACCAGCGATTTCAAGCTCTACTCTGCTAAGTTCACCAAGGGCGAAAGCGCGGCCGCTCCTGCCGATGAGACCCCTGCTGCTGACGAGACTCCTGCCGCTGACGAAACCCCCGCTGCCGACGAGACTCCTGCTGCCGATGAAACTCCGGCTGCTGACGAGACTCCTGCCGACACCACTCCCGCTCCTGACACCGGTCTTGCCCTCGCGGTAATTCCCGCTGTTATGGCTCTTGCGGCTGTAGTTGTTTCCAAGAAGCACTAAGCTATTAAAGACAAAAAAGACGTTCCCACGGGAACGTCTTTTTTGTGATGTTTATTCCGCTTGCACGCCTATGATTTCAAAGTCGCAGGTCAGGTTTTTGACCTCGCCATCAACGGTCACATACAGGTGGAGCTTATAGATGCCGCCTGCGAGTTCGCCGTAAACCGACGTCCAGTCGATGCTCTCGATTGCGGAGCCCTCCTCTATTTCGACGGCCGTTTCGGCATCTGCCTGAGTGTCGCTGCTCCCTTGGACCTCCGACCACGCGCCGCCCTCGTTGTGTTCAAGGTAGTAGTCGTTCGCTTTAAAGCTCAGCTTGCCATTGCCCTCAAGAGTGACTGTGTAGCTCAACCCCGTCGGAGTGACGCTTTCGGAGTCGATTGAGAGCTTAACCGTTGGCGGCTCGCCTCCGCATGCGCACAGCATCAGCGCAGCCGCGAGTATAAATGCCAGTATTCTTTTCATTTCAGTCTTCCTTTCATTTCTTTTTTGACTGCCGCAGCTTTCTGAAAAATTCGCTCAGCAGCGCGGCGGATTCGTCTTTTAATACGCCCGAGGTAATTTCGGGCGTGTGGTTGTAGCCAAGGTCGAACAGCCTGACGCGCGACTCCACCGAGCCCGCCTTTTCGTCCGATGTACCGTAAACTACCCGCTCGATGCGCGAGTTTATGATCGCCCCCGCGCACATCGGGCAAGGCTCAAGGGTGACGTAAAGCTCGCATCCGATTATGCGCCAGCCTCCGAGAGTGCGGCTCGCCTCGTCAAGGGCGATCAGCTCGGCATGGGCAAGCGGCGATTTAGCGGTTTCGCGGCGGTTATACCCCCGCCCGACAATTTCACCGTCCGATTTTCTCACCACCACCGCCCCGACGGGAGTTTCGCCCTCGGCGGCGGCGATTTCGGCAAGCTTGAGCGCCTCACGCATATAGTATTCGTCGTCAAATTTCATTTCTGTTTTCCAGAGCCTTATAAAGCGTGACCTCGTCGGCATACTCGAGAATCGCTCCTATCGGCAGACCGAATGCAAGACGGGTCACCTTGATTCCGAGAGGCTTTAAAAGCTTTGAAATATACATAGCCGTAGCCTCGCCTTCGGGGGTGGGGTTGGTTGCCATAATAACCTCTTCAACGCCGCCCTGCTGTATTCGCCTGAGAAGTTCGGTTATCCGCAGTTTATCCGGCGTGATGCCGTCAATCGGGGAAATAAGCCCATGCAGAACGTGGTAGACGCCTTTGTATTCGCGTGTGCGTTCAAAAGCCGAAACGTCCTTCGGTCCTTCTACTACGCATATCGTCGAGCGGTCGCGTGTGCCGTCTTCGCAAATCGGGCAGATTTCGCGGTCGGTGAGGTTCTGGCATATCTTGCAGGCGTGGACGGTCTTGTGCGCGCGGACTATAGCGTCGGCAAAAGCCTTGGCTTCGTCCTCCGACATCGACATAACAAAGTACGCAAGGCGCTGCGCCGTCTTCATACCTATTCCGGGGAGCTTTGCAAACTGTTCCGCCAGAATGGTCAGCGGGAGGGCGTTGGCGCCGTTCTGCGCCGGCATCAGAACAGTCCCGGCATACTCATTCCGCCGGTTATACTGTTCATTCCCTCATTAGACGCGGTTTCGATATTTTTAAGTATCTCGTTGACTGCGCTTGCAACGAGATCTTCAAGCATTTCGGGGTCATCGGGGTCAATGACTTCCGGTGCGATGTGAACTCTTAAAACCTCGCGGCTGCCGTTCATAGCGATTTCAACGGCTCCTCCTCCGACTGAGGCACTGAACTCCCGCCCCGCAAATTCCTCCTGAAAGGCTGCCATATCCTCCTGCATCTTCTGCGCCTGACGGATAACCTGATTCATATTCTGCGGTCCGCTCATATTCTGTGGTATTCTTGCTTTCATAACGATGCTCCTTTGAGTTTATCATTCCACGTCGACGGGTATGTCGGCGCTTTTTGCCTTTTCTATAAGCTCGTCAACGGGACTTTTCCCGCCGTTCGAGCCGTTCTGCTCGCTTTTTGAGCATTTTGCCCTTATCGAGTAGTTGATTCCGGTGACGTCGAGCGCCGCTTTTTTGAGTGACGCCGCGTTTTCCGGCTTTTTGAACAGCCCGAGGAAGAACTCGTTTTTAACGACGATATACATCATCTCGCCGCTGACGTATGCTTCGGAGCCGTTGAGAGCGCCCGCGCATCCGGGATTTTCAACGGTGAGGCGGTCAAGAATCTCTTCCCACCTTCGGCAGGGTTCAAGCTTATCGGAAGTTTCCTTTGCGGTAAATTCGGACTGCGGTGCCGAAGCGGTCTGAGTCGGTTCGCTCTCGGCGGGAGCAGGCTTTTTCTGCGGCTTTTCCGTAGGCACTGCGCCGCTTTTTAGCTTTGCAAGCTCGCTTTCAAGCTTTTCTATGCGCTTTTCAAGCGCCGAGCTGTCGGAAGAATATCCTCCCGAGACGGGCGGATTGCAGAGCTTCACAAGCGCCATTTCCAATTCGGTGCGCTTAGAGACCGCTCTCGGCAGAGCCTCCGCGCAGGACTGAAGCACTTCGAGCCTCGAAAGTATGTCCCCGAGGGAGAGACGCTCGCATATTGATTTGAGTCGCTCTGCCTCGTTGTCGAGACAGGAAATAAGCTCCGGTTTGCCCGGAACGGTCTTTATCAGCATAAGGTTGCGCATCTGCATCAGAAGCTCATCGCAGAGGCGGGACATATCCTTGGACTTTGCGTAAAGCTCGTCTGTTACGGTCATAGCGCGCGGAGTGTCGTTATCCGCAACCGCTTCGAGAATGTCAAAAAGGTATTCTCTACCTGCGATTCCCGCCGCGTTGGAAACGGTTTCTCGGTCTATGCGGTCTGAAAAGGCGACGCACTGGTCTAAAAGCGAGAGGGCGTCACGCATAGCGCCGTCGGAAAGACGGGCTATAAGGGCTGCGGCGTCGCGCTCAAGTTTGATTTTTTCGCAGCCGGCTATATACATCAGCCTGTCTACGATGTCCTCCTCGCGTATGCGGCGGAAATCAAAGCGCTGACAGCGTGAAATCACCGTTGCGGGAACCTTGTGGACCTCGGTGGTCGCGAGAATGAATTTGACGTGTTCGGGCGGCTCCTCCATTATTTTGAGAAGTGCGTTGAAAGCCGACGGGGATATCATATGAACCTCGTCGATAATGTAAACTTTGTAGCGGCAGCGCTCAGGAGTGTAAACCGCCGAATCCCTGAGCTCGCGGATATCCTCAACGCCGGTGTTGGAAGCGCCGTCGATTTCAATTATGTCCGAAAGAGTGCCGAGATCTGCCTCACGGCAAATTTCACATTCAAGACAGGGCTTGCCGTCCTTGGGGTGAAGGCAGTTTACCGCCTTTGCGAGAATCCTCGCGCAGGTGGTTTTGCCGGTTCCGCGCGAGCCGGTGAAAAGATAGGCGTGGGCAGTCTTTCCCTCAGCGACCTGCCTCGAAAGAGTGGCGGTGATATGCGGCTGAGAGACGACGTCGTCAAAGGTCATGGGTCGCCATTTGCGGTAAAGGGCTGTATACATATTTCCGCCTCCTTTAAAATTCAATCCGGTCTGCAGACGCGCGGGCGGTACTGTGTCACACAAAGCAAACCGCTTAATGCTGCTCGGTTCCCCGCCTGACATGGTTCACAGCGCTCTGTTGCACAGGACCCACGCGCCTGCAGATCGGATCGTTGATTCCGCGTCTTTGAAAAAATCGGCGCGGACTTTTACAAATGATATTCTACCACATATTTTTCTCATTTGCAAGAGCAAAATAAAAATAATCCACGCAATATTTTTTAAACCTTTTGCAATTTTTTATATTGAAATATTGCGGCGATACTGCTATAATATTTTAAAAATTTTTCAGCACGGAGGTTTTTCTATGGCTGACGGAAATTTGAAATTATACGCTTTTGCGGATGAGGCGGGAAACTCTGTTTCCGAACAGATAGCCGCTATCATCAGAAACGGACTGGATGGGGCAGAGCTGAGGGGTACCGAATACGGAAACGTGTCGGACATCAGCGCGGAGCAGGCAAAGGAGATAGCCCGCAGATTTTCGGACGAGGGTCTAAGGGTGTGGTCTGTAGGCTCGCCGCTCGGCAAAATAGGCATTACGGCGCCGTTAGAACCCGAGCTTGAAAGGCTCAAGCGCACGATCGAGACCGCGCATATACTCGGTTCGGAAAACATAAGAATGTTCTCGTTCTATATCCCGAGAGGAGAGGAGCCTGAAAAATACCGCAGTGAGATAATTGACCGCCTCTCTCAGATGGCGAGCGTCGCTGCCGGCACCGGCGTCACTCTCTGTCACGAAAACGAAAAGGGCATTTACGGCGAGAACGACGTACGCTGCCTTGAAATCCTCAGAGATGTTCCCGGAATAGTAGGGGTTTTCGATCCGGCAAACTTCATTCAGTGCGGGGTGGACACTCTTTCCGCGTGGGAGCTTTTAAAGGCAAGAACGAAGTATCTTCACATAAAGGACGCTCTTGGGGACGGCAGAGTGGTTCCCGCCGGCTGCGGAGTGGGACACGTTGAGGAGATAGTTGCGGACTTTAGGTCGATGGGCGGACTTTCGCTCACAATCGAGCCGCATCTGACCGTCTTCAACGGTCTCGGCGCCCTCGAACGCGAGGGCGAGCGCTCGCAGGTAGGGGAGGTCTATACATATCCCGACCGCAATTCCGCTTTTGACGCCGCCTGCACGGCTTTAAAGGACATTCTTTAAGGAGGCGCTGCTATGAAAATCGGCGCTCAGCTCTACACCGTCAGAAACAGCGCGCAGAGTCTTGATGACTTTGCAAAAACGCTGAAAAAAGTCTCGGACATCGGATATAAGACTGTTCAGGTCTCGGGAACATGCGCGTTTCCCGCCGAGTGGCTCAGGGAGCAGCTTGTAAAAAACGGTCTTGAATGTGCCGTTACCCACACTCCGCCCGAGCGGCTTCTCAATGAGACAGAAAAGGTCGCAGAGGAGCATAAAATCTTCGGCTGCCGGTATGTCGGGCTTGGCTGGAACGCATTCAGGCTCGATGAAAACGACACTCCCGAGGAATTTATAAAGAAGTACCTCCCCGTTGCGAAAACTCTTAAAAGCCGCGGCGTGAGCTTTATGTATCACAACCACGATCAGGAGTTTCAAAAAATAGGCGGCAGGAGGATAATTGAACTTCTGGCGGATGCCTTCACAAAGGACGAAATGGGTTTTATCGTCGACACCTTCTGGGTGCAAGCTGCGGGCGGCGACCCTGCCGAATGGATAAGAAAATTCAGCGGCAGAATGCCCTGTATCCACCTCAAGGATTTCGCCTACGGCAGAAAATTCGCCGTGATCGGCGAGGGCAATATGAATTTCGACGCGGTATTTAAAGCGGCGGAGGACTCGGGCGTGGAGTATATGCTCGTCGAACAGGACGACTGTTACGGCGAGGACCCGTTTGAGTGTCTGAAAAGAAGCTACGAATATCTTAAGTCAAAGGGCTTTGAATAAAGGAGAATAACTTATGGAAAGAATCAGACTCGGTATTATAGGCATAGGAAATATGGGCTCGAACCACGCAAGAAGCATCTTCAAGGGCAACTGTCCCGACTTTGTGCTGTCGGCGGTGGCAGACGTCAACCCCGCGCGTCTCGAATGGGCTAAGAACGAATTTGGAGGGACCGTGGAGCTGTTTGCTACGGCGGAGGCGATGCTTGATTCGGGAAAAATCGACGCATGCATCGTAGCCGTGCCGCATTACGACCACCCGAAATACGTTATCGAGTGTCTTAAGCGCGGTATACACGTTATGTGCGAGAAGCCCGCGGGAGTCTACACCCTTGACGTCCGCAGAATGAACGCCGAGGCGGAAAAGCACCCCGACGTCGTCTTCGGTATGATGTTCAATCAGCGCACCAACTGCGTCTACAGAAAAATGAGGGAGCTTGTACAGTCCGGGATATACGGTGGTCTTCGCCGCACCAACTGGATAATCACCGACTGGTACCGTCCGCAGGCATATTTCGACTCCGGAAACTGGCGCGCGACATGGTCCGGCGAGGGGGGCGGCGTGCTTCTGAATCAGGCGCCACATAATCTCGACCTCTGGCAGTGGATATGCGGTATGCCGGTGAAGATTTCGGCACATATGAAGTTCGGAAAATGGCACGACATCGAGGTCGAGGACGACGTCACCGCCTACTGCGAGTATGAAAACGGCGCGACGGGTGTTTTTGTCACCACCACCGGCGACGCCAAGGGTACCAACCGCTTTGAAATCCAGCTTGACCGAGCGAAGATAGTCGCCGACTACAGCGGACTCAGCGTAATAGAATACGATATGACAGAGCAGGAGTTTTCCGCAACCAATAAAGTCCCGTTCGGAAGCATCGGCTCTCACAAGGCGGAGATAGAACTCGACGGCAAAAACCCGCAGCACGACGGCGTTCTCAGGGCTTGGGGAGGCGCTATTCTGCGCGGAGAGCCGCTCGTCGCTCACGGAAGCGAGGGCATCTACGGTCTGACCATTTCCAATGCCATTCACCTTTCGGCTTGGCTCGGAAAGGAAGTCGATGTAAGAAATCTTGACGAAAATCTGTTTTACAGCGAGCTTCAGAAGAGGGTGGCAACCTCGCGCCGCAAGGAGCATGTCGTAGAGCAGGTCGCCGATACGAGCGGCACATACGCAGGTGCAAAATAATGCTGACCGTCAGAATGGGAATAATCGGGGTGGGCGGCATAGGCTCCGCCCACTTCAACTGCGTCGGCAGCGGGAAAATTAAGGGAATGACTCTCGGCGCGGTCTGCGATATAGATCCCGCGCGTCTTGATTACTGTAAAAGCGTTTTCCCTGACGTTTCCGTCTTTTCGGATTATCACGAAATGCTTAAAAGCGGGCTTGTCGACGCGGTGATGGTATCGGTTCCCCACAGGCTTCACGCCGAAATATCAATCGAGGCGCTGAACCGAGGGATTCACGTAATCACAGAGAAGCCGGAGGACATAACGGTATCGGCGGCGAGAAGACTCAACGAAGCCGCGAAAAGCTCGGGAAAAGTATTCGGGATAATGTTCAATCAGCGGACAAACCCTGTGTTTGCAAGGGCTCGGGAGATAGTCCGCTCGGGACAGTTGGGCGAACTCAAGCGCTCTGTATGGATTATAACCAACTGGTACCGCACGCAGCACTATTACGATACCGGCGACTGGCGCGCGACATGGTCGGGCGAGGGCGGCGGAGTGCTTTTGAATCAGGCGCCGCATAACCTCGACCTCTGGCAGTGGATATGCGGTATGCCGAGCGAAGTGACCGCTTTTTGCAGCGTCGGGAAGTGGCACAATATCGAAGTCGAGGACGACGCCTCGATATTCGTAAAATACCCAAACGGCGCAACCGGCGCTTTCATCACTTCTACTGGCGACCTTCCCGGCTCCAACAGGCTTGAAATCGTCGGAACAGGCGGGAGCGTAATAATCGAGCAGGGCAGGCTCACCTTTAAAAAGCTCAGGCAGGACGAGCGTAAGATATGCTTTACCGACGAACGGAGCTGGTTTGACCCCGAATATGACGTTGAAGTCTATGAGCCGTCGGACAACGGCGCCGCCCACGCGGGAATACTGCAAAACTTCGCAAATGCCGTGCTTTACGGCGAACCCCTCATTGCACCGGGCGAGGAGGGCATAAATCAGCTTATGCTCTCAAACGCCGCATATCTTTCGCAGTGGACGGGCGGAACCGTAGCTCTGCCGTTCGACGAGGAGCTTTTTGACAGGCTGCTCAGGGAGCGTCGGGAAAAATCAAGCCTCAAAACCGGCGGTCAGAAGCAGACGCATCAAAAATACAGCGAGCGCTGGCAGGTTATATTTTGAAAAAGCGGCAATCGAATCGCTCAAGTCATAGTGACATATTCACAATCTTTTCATACGGTTTAATACCGCAGAAGCCCCGCCGCAAGGCGGGACTTTTGTTTTCGCAGCATTTGCAGTCCGCCGAAAAGTCCGAGATTTTTCAGGTTTCAAATATCCCTTGACAATTATAGCACTTTAGAGTAATATACTTATATAGGCGTAATTCGACCGTATTTACGGTAATATAGAGAGGAACATAAAAATGCAGACGAGAGATATTTTGTATATACTCTGCGGCTATCTGTGCGGAAGCGTGCTTTTTGCTAGAATAGTAAGTCAGCTTATGTTCAGCCGCGATGTCACTGAGAACGGAAATGACAAAAACCCCGGCACCTCAAACGCTTTCAAGTACGGAGGCATGGTATGCGGAATCCTCACCCTTCTGGGGGATCTTGCAAAGGGGATACTTCCTGTACATATGTATATGCGGGGCGTCGGCGAGGACTTCAATGTCTTTGCGCTTGCGCTTGTAATTGCCGCGCCTGTAATCGGGCATGTTTTTCCGATATTCTTCAAATTCAGGGGCGGCAAGGGCATAGCCGTATCATTCGGAACCCTGCTCGGGCTGTTCCCTTACTTTATAACTCCCGGACTGATTCTTGCGGCAACATTTATTTTCTTTTCGGTTGTAGTGAAGATTTCTCCGCACTACTACCGCACCATCGCCGCTTACGGAGCTTCGGTGATACTGATCGCTTTTTTATCGGAGAGTCCTTTGTCGGTGACTATGGGCTTTTTAATCAGCGCGGTGACCGTTACTTTCAGGCTTCTCAGAAGCACGGAGCAAAAAGATGAATTAGAGGTAAAACTTGCATGGAAGCACTGATACTGACCTGCTCTACGGGCGGAGGTCACAATGCCGCGGCATATGCCGTCGCCGAGGCTATGACTCAACGCGGTCATAACGCCAAGGTTATGGACCCTTACTCGCTGATCGGTGAGAGAATGGCAAAAGCCGTCGGCGGAACTTATGTGAGAATGGTGCAGATTTCGCCGTCTCTGTTCGGAATAATCTACAAGCTGGGCGACACTTATCGCCGTCTGCCCATAAAGTCGCCTGTTTATGTTGTAAACGGCAGAATGGCGAAGCGGCTCGAAAGGTATTTTGAGGAAAACAAAACCGATGTTGTGCTTTGTACCCACATCTTTCCGGCAGAAATGCTCACCTATATGAAAAACAAGGGCTTAAGGGTGCCAAAGGTTGTGTTTGTCGCGACCGACTATACCTGCGTACCCTTTACCGAGGAGATCGACTGCGATGCCTACTGCTCGCCGTCACGCGATTTGAACGATGAGTATATCAAACGCGGAGTACCGGAGGACAGAATTGTGCATACCGGAATCCCCGTAAAAAGGGCGTTCAGCGAGGGCGTTTCAAAGGCTGAGGCGAGAAAGGCTCTCGGACTTGACCCTAATTCCGAGTATATAATTCTCTCGGGAGGAAGTATGGGCGCAGGAAAGCTTAGAACCGCCATACGCACTCTTGAACGCTGCCTCGAACCGGAGGACAAGCGCCTTATAGTTCTTTGCGGAAACAATGGCGGGCTATATTCGTCGCTTTGCGGGAGCTGCGCCCAAAACGACCGTATAACCGTGCTTCGCAGCACAAGCGATATGCCCCTTTACATACGCGCCTGCGATATATTCATCGGCAAGCCGGGAGGACTTTCCTCAACCGAATGTGCCGCTGCGGGAGTGCCGACCTTATTTATCTCGCCGATCCCCGGCTGCGAGACCAAAAACTGCGAATTTTTTGTAAACAGGGGAATGGCTCTGACCGTAAGAAGCATCCGCCACAGGCTGATACCCGCAATAAAGCGGCTTGAGACCGAATCCGCCGCGGCTAAGATGAAGCGTCAGCAGGAAAAGTACATATCCGGCAGAGGCGGAGAGGAAGTTGTAAAGCTCTGCGAAAGTCTTGTCAAATAAAATAATCCCCGAGTTTTCAACGCTCGGGGATTTTGCATTTTCGTTTAATTTGTCGGGCTTTAAGGTTCTGTCTTTATAGCGCCATATGCCGATGCGGTTTTGCCGGCAATCCCGATATTCGGGATTCGGGGGATTATTTGAATATAAACCTTAAAAAGTGCCAGAAGTGCGGTCTTATGGTGCTGCCGCCGTGTTCTCCGCTGTTTACGTAGTGCCAGACGTGAGGTACGCCATTTGTCGTCATCTGGTCGTGGTATCCCTGCGGAGTGGTATAAACTACGGTGTCGTTCGAGCCGGCGCTTAGGAATACAAGATAAGGCTCCTCACCCTCTTCAAATACCATTTCCTCCGGCTTTATGCAGTCTGTAGTCACACCGGGAGCGGGGCATACGGCTCCGATATAGCCGAAAAGCTCGGGATGCGAAAAACCTATGTAAAGAGACTCGCGTCCACCCATTGAGAAGCCGGTGATGGCGGTGTTGTCCCTGCCGGTCGCAACTGAATAGTGGGATTCAATATAGGGCATAAGGTCGTTTATCAGTTCGTTGATAAAGTTGTCGTAAGCCTTGTTGTTTTCATCGTTCATGCCGTCGCAGTCTTCTTTTGTGGCGTGACAAAAGATGTCCGGAAAAACGACTATCATTTCCGCAGCGTCGCCGTCTTTAATAGCGTTGCCGAGAATTACCCGAATTTTAATGCTTGCGTCGCCCTGATCAAGAAGCGAGTATTCGTCGCCCCAGTAGCCGTGAAGAGCGTATAGCACGGGATACTTTTTAGTCTCGTCGTAGTTTGGCGGCAGCAGGACATTTGCCCAGCGCTCGCGGTCGAGCGTGGATGATTTATAAGAAATGTGCTCGATTTCACCGTATGGCGTGGAGATAAACTCCTCGGTTGAAAGTGCCGGGATATGCTCCACAAGATTTTCTTCGGCATAGGCGAGCAGTTCGTCGGCAGACATTCTCACAATAGGTTCCTCCTCAGTTTCAGCGTCCGACGGCCCGTCGCCGCCCGATACCGTTCCGACCTTCTGACTGTCTCCGCAGGCGCAGAGAAGAAGCATTGTCAGCGCAAGAAGCATAATAAAAAGTCTTTTCATCTTATCCTCCGAAATTTATGTTGCAAAAACGGCAAGCGTTTTTTGCTTAATTTATTCTAACTCAATTCAGTCTGTTGCGCAAGCGGCATATTTTACATATTTAAATCGCTTTTATTAGTGACACTGCATAACGGCGGGTTTTTGAAATACGCTGCGTCATATTTGTCGGAGCAGTTTAAAAGTAAGGCGCGGTATATATAAATACCGCGCCTTTTTGATACTTTTCAGATGCTGTTATTTTCCGGCGATAGTAAGTCCCTCGACCAACACCGACGGCGATGCGAAGTTGGTGATGCCGAACGAGCGCGGCAGTTTTACCTCTGAGGATATGGCAGCGATATTGCCGAGCAGGGTGTAAAAGTTTCCGGAGACGGTAAATGACTTGACGGCTTTTGTTTTCTTTCCGTTCTCTATCATATATCCCGAGCTTTGGAGCGAGAAGTCGCCCGAAACGGCGTTCGCGCCGGCGTGAAGTCCGCCCAATTCGTTTATATACACGCCGTTTCCAGCCTTTGCAATAAGCTCGTCTTCGGTCAGACTGCCCGCTTCAAGGTAAAGCGTAAACGGTCTTATTCCCACGCCGGAGGAGTAGCCGGCTTTTGAGGCGTTTCCGGTGGTCTTTATGCCTGCGATATGCGCCGTCTTGAGGTTGTAAAGAAGAGTTTTCAGAACGCCGTTTTCGATGATGTTCTTGCGGTGAGCAGGAGAACCCTCGGCGTCAAAGTTTATCGGCATCGCGGAGTCCTTATAGAACGGATCGTCGACTATTGTCACAATGTCCGCGGCTATCTTCTGACCCTCTTTTCCGGCGAGCCTTGAAAGTCCTTTCTGAGCGTTTTCGGAGTTGAAGATCCCGCTGAAAGTTCCGAGCAGGCTTATCATAGCGTGGTGGGAGAAAACCACGGGATAGCTTCCGGTGGGAGCTACGTCGGCGTTCATCATAGATTTTGCGTTCTTAACGGCTTCCTCGGCGGCTTCCTTAACGTCAATTTTCTTAAAGTCGCCGCTTTTTACACAGAAGTCGTTTGACATCTCTTTTCCGTCAGACACTACGGCGTCCGCATAGAACGCTGCGATATTATTTGTGTAGCTCAGGTCAAGACCGTTTGAGTTGAAGATAGCGATGGTCTGCCTGCCGCTCTGAGCGCCCGATGAGGTTCCGTCTATGACGGCAGGGTCGGCGGCATAAATTGCCTCCTGACCGGCAAGCGCGGTGTTTATCAGCTCCTCGGTGGTGGGTAGCTCGTAGGGAGTGAACGTTAACGGCTCATACTCCTCGCCGCCCGATACCAAAAACTGTTTGTCTTCGGTTTCAAGGGTGGATGCGTTTTCTTTTGCGCGTTTTACTATGCTCTCCGCCTGCTCGGCGTTTAGCTCCTCGGTAGATGCGTAACCCATCCTGCCGTCAACTATGCAGCGGAAGCACACGCCGCCGTCTACCGAAGACGAGAAAGAGTTTATCTCGTGTTTGAAAACGTCTGCGGAGGTGCTTTCGGACGAACTGTAGTAAAGCTCATATTCTTTTATGCCGTACTTTTGGGCGGCGTCAATGACCGCCTGTTTAAATTTCAAAAAATCCATAGTGGCTTACCTCCTTAAGATTATCTTCCGCCGACGGTTATTTTGCTGACGCGGATAAGCGGTTCGCCGACGGTAGTGGGAATAGAGCCGCTTGATGCGCCGCACATACCGGTGCCGAGGTCGAGATTCTTTCCGACCATATCAATGTTCATTATGACGTCCGAGCCTTTTCCGACGAGTGAGGCGCCGCGGACAGGTTCGCAAATCTTTCCGTTGCGGACAAGATAGCCCTCGTTGACCGCAAAGTTAAATTCTCCGGTGGTCGGATTTACCGAGCCGCCGCCCATAGACTTTGCAAACAGACCGTACTCCATAGAGGAGATGATGTCGTCGTTGTCGTCGTTGCCCTCGACGATGAATGTATTTGTCATTCTGGAGGTTGTGGTATAGCTGTAGTCCTGACGGCGGGCGGAGCCTGTAGGTTCCATACCCATTCTTCTGCCGTTGAACTTGTCAACCATATAGGTTTTGAGTATGCCGTTTTCGATAAGTACGTTGCGGCGTGCGGGAGTACCCTCGTCGTCGATGTTTATGGAGCCCCACGCGTTCGGAATAGTGCCGTCGTCCACGGCGGTGACCTTAGGACCGGCTATCTGCTGACCGAGTTTTCCTGCAAACTGCGAGGTGCCGTAAGCGACGCTCGAAGCCTCAAGCGAGTGACCGCAGGCCTCATGGAAGATTACGCCGCCGAAGCCGTTTCCTATCGCAACGGGCATAACCCCCGCCGGACAGTAGCCGGCTCCCGCCATAATTACCGCCTGTTCTGCGGCTCTTATACCGACCTCCTTGGCGTTGACCTCGTGTTCAAACATTTCCATACCCATTCTTCTGCCGGGGCCGAAGAAGCCAGTCTGAGTCTCGCCGTTCTTCTCGGCGACGGCGTTGATTGCTATTCTGGTTCTAATCTGCCTGTCCTGAGCATAAATGCCCTCGCTTGTTGCGATCAGGATATTGTGGTCGATATCCAAAAGGGTGCCTGTGACCTGCTTGATGCAGTCCGAATATTCCTTAGCTGCAAAGTAGCCGTCTTTCAGAATCTTGACCTTTTCGGAGTTGGGAACCGTTGCGGGAACGGTCTTTATGGGGTGAATGTCCCCGAAAAGCCTCTCTCTGAGGTCAATGGATATCTGTGCCGTGCCTTGGCCCAGAGCATCGGCTGCCTTTTCGGCGCATCTCAGAAGACCTGCCTCCGAGGTGTCTACCGTTGACGCCATTACGCTGCGCAGTCCCTTGAATACGCGGATGCCCGCTCCCGCAATGACCGAATCGTTCACCGAATCCACTTTGTCGGCAATCATATTTATGGAATGATTGAGCGAGTGTTCGGCAAAGATTTCGGCGTAATCGGCGCCTGTGGAGACAGCTTTTGCGAGAACCCGCGCGCAAACTTCTCTTGAAATCATATGCATATGCTCCTTTACTTTTTATTAACCCTTGCGGGTATATTACTGTTAAATTATATACCGATTTCCCGATGGTGTCAAGAGAGGAAATTTTACTCAGTATACGTTTTACGTGCGGGATATTTTTCCTCCGAACGGACATAATAGCTTTGAGGTGATATTTATGAAATCTGTCTGGCAGGACGTGTCCGAGCCGGAGCGTTTCGGAGAGTTAAAAGGCAGCGTCAAAACCGACGTTCTTGTGATAGGCGGAGGAATGGCGGGACTTTTATGCGCACGGATGCTTAAGGACAGAGGAACGGACTGCGTTCTCATAGAGGCTGACAGGATTCTGTGCGGCGTTACCCGCAATACGACGGCTAAAATTACATTCCAGCATGGTCTTATATACGATAAACTTACACGCACGTTTGGCGAGGATGCGGCGCGTGCATATCTTCAGGCAAACAATTCCGCGATTGCTGTCTACCGCGAAATGTGCAGGAATATCGACTGCGATTTTGAGGAAAAAAGCTCGTATGTTTATTCTTTATACAGCCGCCGCAAGGCGGAACGGGAAACCGCTGCTCTACAAAGGCTCGGGTGTCCGGCGCAGTTTGTTACCGAGCTGAGGCTGCCCTTTGAGGTCGCGGGCGCGGTCAGAGTAGACGGTCAGGCGCAGTTCAATCCGCTGAAATTCGGGCGTTCGATTGTTTCTGGACTCAGGATATACGAGAACACAAAGGCGCTTGAATTATCGCCGCACAGGGTTAAGACAAACCGCGGATATATAGATGCCGAAAAAATAATTGTCGCTACTCATTTTCCGATTCTGAACAAGCACGGTGCGTTCTTTGTAAAAATGTATCAGGACCGCTCTTATGTTATTGCACTCAAAGACGCCCAGAATGTAGACGGAATGTATATAGACGAGTCCGGCAAAGGGCTTTCTTTCCGAAATTACAAGGACGTTCTTCTTCTCGGCGGAGGCAGTCACCGCACCGGAAAAAAGGGCGGCAACTGGGACGCTTTGGAAAAGTTTGCGAAAAAGTACTATCCCGACGCAAAGGAGGTGTGCCGTTGGGCGACGCAGGATTGCATCACCCTCGACGGGATTCCGTATATCGGTCAGTATTCCGCAAATACCCCCGACCTTTATGTCGCGACCGGATTCAACAAGTGGGGTATGACCTCGTCGATGGTATCCGCACAGATACTGAGCGACCTCGTTCTCGGAGAGAAAAACCAATATGCAAAACTGTTTTCTCCTTCACGAAGTATTCTGCATCCGAAGCTTTTTTCAAATGCTTTCGAGACAGCTCTGAATCTTATCACTCCTACGGCTCCCAGATGTCCTCATCTCGGCTGCGCCCTAAAGTACAACACTGCCGAACATACCTGGGACTGTCCCTGCCACGGCTCCCGCTTTGAGAAAAACGGCAAGCTGATAGAGGGACCCGCAACCGACGACAAAAAGCTTTGATTCAACGCATAATAAGATTTTCCAAACAAAACAGCCGAGATGATAAAAAGTCAATCATCTCGGCTATTTCTGTCATTGATATTGCGCCGAATGTCAGGTATTCTATAAGTATGACAAAAGTTTTTGACGCGCCGCTCAATATTTATGCTATATGTGTAAAGCTTTTGTCATAACATCTGCGAATCACAATTCAAAATGAATACCCTAAAAGCATCTGAAAGGAGATTTATATGAAAAAACAGGCATTTAATCCTTATCTTCCGTCGTGGGAGTATATACCCGACGGCGAGCCATACGTTTTCGGAGACAGAGTATACGTCTACGGTTCACACGACTTCTATAACGGCTACGTCTTTTGTATGGGGGACTATGTATGCTGGTCGGCGCCCGTCGACGACCTCGGAAACTGGCGTTATGAGGGCGTTATTTATCCCAAGACTTCCGACCCCTTGAATCCGGACGGCAGAATGTGTCTCTATGCGCCCGACGTCACTGTCGGCCCCGACGGCAGGTATTACCTCTATTATGTGCTCGACAAAGTGTCGGTCGTATCTGTGGCAGTTTGCGACACTCCGGCTGGAAAATATGAATTTTACGGCTATGTACACTATCCCGACGGTACCCGTCTCGGCGACAGAAAGGGCGACGAGCCGCAGTTTGACCCCGGCGTCATTACAGAGGGAAAAAGGACATATCTTTACACCGGCTTCTGCGGCAGGGGAGACCGCTCGCGCACCGGTGCTCAGGCGACTGTTCTCGGCGAGGATATGCTCACGGTTATCGAAGACCCCGTAATCATAGCTCCCGGCTGCATGTATTCCGCGGGAACGGGCTTTGAGGGTCACGCGTTCTTCGAGGCGCCGTCTATCCGCAAGATAGGCGATACATATTACTTTGTATATTCCTCCGAGGTAATGCACGAGCTGTGTTATGCCACTTCCAAATCCCCGCGCGAGGGCTTCAAATACGGGGGAGTTATCGTCTCGAACGGCGATATCGGAATTTCCTCCTACAAGCCCGCCGAGATGAACGTAGGCAACACCGGCAACAACCACGGCAGCATAGTAGAGATAAACGGCGAGTGGTACATCTTCTATCACCGCCAGACCAACGGAACGTGGTTCTCAAGGCAGGGCTGCGCAGAAAAAATAAAGGTAAACTCAGACGGAAGCATACCGCAGGTTGAGATGACATCCTGCGGCTTAAACGGCGGACCGCTCGTAGGTAAAGGGGAGTTTCCTGCGTATCTCGCCTGCAATATTTTCAACGTCAACGAGGGCAGGCACTTCGGCAACGCTAAGATAGTTCAGGACGGCAGGGACGGCGACGAAGAAACAGGCTACGTAGCGGGAATCGGCGACGGCACTACCGTAGGTTTCAAATATCTCGATTGCAGGGGCGTGAGCGACGTCAGGATAACTGCGCGCGGCTATATGCACGGCAAGGTCGAGGTGAGGACGGAGTGGAACGGTCCCGTGCTCGGAGAAATAAGAATTGAAAGCTGGAACATATGGCACGAATTTAAGTCGGAAAAGCCGATAGCTATACCCGACGGCGTTCACGCTATTTACCTCACATTCAGGGGCGGCGGAGCGCATCTCAAATCGTTTACACTGGTGTAGTTTATAAATACATTTAAAGGAGGAACATTATGTTAAGAATCGTTAAAACCGAGAACGGAACCGTGCGCGGCATCGAGGCCGCCGACCCGAGGATCACCGCTTTCAAGGGAATACCATTCGCGGCGCCGCCTGTTGGTAAAAACAGATGGCGCGCTCCCCAGCCCGCCGAAAACTGGGAGGGCGTGCGCGACTGTTTCCGCTTCGCGCCTATATCGGTTCAGGACACTCCGGGTCTCGGAACCGACATCTACTGCCGCGAGTGGCACGTCGACCCCGACATAGCAATGGACGAGGACTGCCTATATCTCAATGTCTGGACGCCGGCAAAGTCTGCCGACGAAAAGCTGCCGGTGTTCGTGTGGTTCTTCGGCGGCGGATTCCAGTGGGGCTATCCCGCCGAGATGGAGTTTGACGGCGAGCGCCTCGCCCGCAGGGGAATAGTGGTCGTAACGGTCAACTACAGACTGAATGTCTTCGGCTTTATGGCACACCCCGATATCACCCGCGACCAGCCCGACGCCCCTGCGAATTTCGGTCATCTTGACCAGCAGGCGGGCATCAAATGGGTAGTGCGCAATATCGCGGCGTTCGGCGGCGACCCGCACTGCATAACCATAGGCGGACAGTCGGCAGGCGGCGGAAGCGTAATGAATCAGATGGCAAGCCCGCAGAACGTAGGTCTGTTCCAGCGTGCGCTCGTTATGAGCGGCATAATCAGGAGTCCTTACGCTGCCGGCGGCTTCGGCACTCCGAACACCCTCGAAAACGCCGAGAAAAACGGCGCGGCGTTTGTGGAATTTTTAGGTTGCAAGTCGATTGACGAGGCGAGAAAGATAGACGCCAAGACCGTCCTTGCAAAATACAACGAGTTCGGGCGCAGAATGTTCGGCGTTCAGGACGGCAAATTCCTTGTCGGCGACGCTTCAAAGCTCTTCCTTGAGGGCAAATATGTCAACGTACCCGTTATGGCGGGCAACACCGCCGACGAGTTCCACAGCGGGATTATGGCTAAGACTCCCGAGGAATACGTCGCGAAGGTAAAGGAGATATTCGGCGACAGGGCGGAGGAGTTTTTGGCGCTCGACGAGGCGAAGTTCGACGAAAGCGGTTTCAGCGCCCGCACTGCGGGAATAGAGCAGTCGATAAAGGCGATGTTTGCGGAGCGCAAAAAGTCGGGCAACGAGATGAACGGCTACTACTACCGCTTTGAGCCGGACATTCCCGGTTGGGACAATCCCGGGACATTCCACTCCGTCGACCTGTGGTTCTTCTTCGAGACGCTTGCGAAGTGCTGGAGACCTTTTGTAGGTCGTCACTACGACCTCGCGCGCCAGATGGCGAACTATCTTGTAAACTTTATCAAGACCGGCGACCCGAACGGCATTGACGCCGACGGCACCCAGATGCCCGAGTGGAAGCCTTTTAATGACGAAACTCCGGTTGAAATGCGCTTTACGTCAGAGGGTGCGAAGCCCGAGACGGAGAACGTCTCCAAATTCAGCGAAATGCTCCGCGAAAAGGTAATCGAGAGTCTGAAGAACTGATAATATAAGAAAAGAGCAGGCGCTGTGCCTGCTCTTTTTGTCTGTATCAATATCCGATTTTGAGGACAACCTCGGTGTCGGAACCGACGCCACTCTTAAAGACTTTGTCGGCTCCTTCGGTGCCTGCCATACCTCCGAAGTGCGTCGGTACGGCGATTTTCGGCTTCATTTTGTTGATAAATTCAGCGGCTTCCTTTGCATCCATTGTGAATTTTCCCCCGACAGGTATCAGCGCGATACTGACAGGCAGAGCGGCTATTTCCTCAAGACCGTCGGTGTCTCCGGCGACGTAAACAAGCTCATCCTCGAGCGAAACGGCGTAGCCCACCCATCTGCTCTCGGGAGTGTGGAATGGTCTGCCGATATTATAGGCGGGCAGGGTTTTAAAGCTTATCCCCGCGATTTCAGCGGTTTCACCGGGGTTGACAAATAAGCATTTTGATGGCAAGATGCCTGCCTTTTCAAAGTCAGTCTTCATAGAAGCGGGCGCGACAAAGAGAGTCTCGGGCTTCGAGACCTTTTTTATGTCCTCCGGTGAGAAGTGGTCGGGGTGGGAGTGGGTAATAAAAATAATGTCCGCGTCGTGCGGCTCCGCTTTCAGCAGGAACGGGTCGAAGCGAAGAACTTTTCCCGAGTCGATTCTTATGCTGCTCTGGGCGTTTACGGTGATTCTGTCGATAAGCTTTGTCATAGCTTTGCCTCCTTTTTTCTTCATTATAACGCAAAGCTCAGAAAATTTCAAGCGGTCCAAAAAAATCTCAAAAAAGGCTTGACAATCGGGGGCGTTTTGCGTATAATCAAAATGTTACTGAAAACTGTTACTAAAAAATCTTTTAACTAAGTTCACCATGGAGAAATACCCAAGAGGTGAAGGGGCTCCCCTGCTAAGGGAGTAGGTCGGGTAACCGGCGCGAGGGTTCAAATCCC
>CANQVG010000007.1 GCA_947627235.1 uncultured Clostridia bacterium
TCATTCTACCAGAAGTGCGGGGACATGTCTATTTTTTTGTCCCGATTTTCTTTTTGCGAAAAATAGTGTACCTTATCAAAGTACTGTAATAATGTCATATTAAAAGGTGAAAAATGACAGAAATTGCTCAGAAAGTGGCAGAAGTAATGATTATTTATCGCTCACATACAAGAACTCATATCAGCAGAAATGTCTTATGGCAGTAAAATATGTGAGAAAGGATATTAAAATTTAAGTCAACAGTAAGTTTTGTGATAAAATCTATGGCGTAATTCGGCAAGGTATGTTATAATACCTTATAACAGTGCTACTTGGTATTATAAATTCTACACACTGAATGACATTTTAAATTCCTCCGGCTGCTATTTTTACAAAATTAAAGAGGTGTAAACATGAAATTTCACAGAATCGAGTCCCATCTTAAAGATATTACATCAGAATACCCCGAATATGAGAACCTGTATGCAACATGGTGTCTTAATAAAGAAACATGTACCAAGGCATTAAAGAATGTGCTTCTCAATTACCCGCACTACAGTATGCACGACGCTAATCATTCCGAAACAATAATAACAAAGATAGAAATGTTATTGGGAGACCGTGTATCGGAACTTTCTCCTACTGATATGTGGCTTATACTGAATGCGGCATATTCTCACGATCTTGGTATGCTCCTTGATTATGAAAAAGTAAAAGAAGAATGGGCCAAACCTGAATTCAGAAAACATTTGGCAAAGCTTTCGGAATCATATGACAACGATTTGTCCGAGGCTGCAAAAGCTGTTTTAAATATTAAGGATTATGCAAATGAAAATGAGTTTCCGGTTGAAATGTGGCACTATGTGTCGCAGATAAATGCGTCTTATTTCAGAGACCGTCACGCGAGTATGTCAAAGTCATACATATGCGACTGCGAGAGCATAACAAGTCTTGATCTCGGTCACAATGGTATGATAAAGCCGCGCCTGATAAATCTTTTAGGGAGCATCTGCGAACTTCATTCAAGAGAAAGCGATGACGTACTTTTACTGCCGTATGAAACGGACGGCTTCGGTACGGATCATGCCCATCCGAGGTTTGTCGCTATGCTTCTCAGAATAGGGGATTTACTCGACATAGATAACGGCAGGTTCAATATAGTCTCTGAAGCCGTTGCAGGGTCTATGCCGGAATCCTCAATTTCGCACAGAGTCAAACATGAGTCGACAACCCATTTGCTTGTAACGCCGAGCGAGATTCAGTTCTGCAGTGATTGTCCTGATCAGAAATCTTATTTGCTGACCCGAGATTTCATCACTTGGCTGGAAAAAGAAATAGATTTTATGACCAAGCACTGGGTTATAATTGTTCCTGAAGATTTTAGCGGACATGCTCCACGGTTTGACAAAAAAGAACTGCTGATTCGCGGCGGCCCCGATGTAAATGGGACAGCCGGTCTGAAGTTTGAAATTACTCAAAAAAAGGCTTTTGAAATTATTGAGGGCTCAAATATTTACGAAGACAAGTTTGTATTTATCCGCGAAGTAATTCAAAACGCGATTGATGCTTCAAAAATACAGCTTTGGAGGGATTTGCAGTCCGGAACATATAATGCGTGGATTAACGTCAACGACTTGAGTAATTTGCAGCCGTATGACTTGCCGAAAGAGGTCTACGAGAATTATGCTATAAGCGTAAGACTTTTCACTTCGGAGAGCGGTGAAATAGAAATTTCAGTTACGGATCGCGGCACCGGAATAACTGACGAATCTTTTAAAGAGATGTGTAATGTCGGCGTAAGCAACAGTACATCTTCCTTGGCAGATGAAATCGAAAGCATGCCTTGCTGGCTTAGACCTACCGCCGGTTTCGGAGTAGGGTTACAGTCGATATTCTTGATGACCGATCATTTTAAGATAGAAACCTGCACGGGTTCCGACTCGTATGAAGCAACGGTATATTCTATGTTTAGAGGAGGCTATCTGAATCTTATATCTGTTCCGAATAGTATGCAAAGGGGAACGACAATAAAAATAACAGTAAGGCTTCCCGAGAATTTCAGTTATTCTGCCTTCGGAATGACAAATAAGTATATAAGCGATAGATTTGACTATTTTGATTCGGAAAACCGAATTGGAGAAATGAAGATTCTTGACACAATCTTAGATAACTGCAAGTCTCCGATGTTTCCTGTTGTTATTAAACTATCCGGCAGCGACGACCCTATACATATAAATCCTGCAGATATAGTATCTATTGACAAATCGGAATCAAAAAAATATTATTCTGTTGACAACCGATACTACATTTGTCAGTCTGAAGATTTAAACACTATGAAAATATGGGATAAAGATTATGCGGTTCAGGCTGTTATTAGTTTGACGGTTTCTCCGGCGATCTATTCCACGGATGTTAAATTTAAGGGCATCTCTGTGTCACGTCACTCTTCGGCTCCATCATATCATGCAGTCAGCATAAGTATTGATTTGTACGGCTTGGAAGCTAAAAAAACTATCGCCTTGAATCGTTCTTCACTTACAGATGACGGAAAGAAAAAGGTTAATAGAATTTGTGATGAATTGGTACAGCTATTTACAAGAGAAACGTTCAAAAGGCTTGGCGCTTCAGTTCATCCCGGGTTCAGAAGCTATTCATTCTGGACTGTTTGCAGCCCGGAACAGCGTTTGCGTATTTCCCAAAAAATAATAGACGGCATCTCCGGTTCGGCAGATATTCTTAAAAAGAACAAAGCTGGGAAGTTTGAACAAACAAAGGAAAAAATTTCTGATATTATCGCCCACATTGATAATTACGCATTTTTAACTCCACATTATTTGCTTTCTGTTGATCATTCTTTGGATACGGCTTTGGAAAAAACCATAGAGACCTTGAATACGTTGACGGTAAATGAGTCGTCAATAGTCATTGATAATTATCTGACATCATCGGCTTTGCAGTTTCGTATCAAGTCTTTCAAAGGATTTAATAATAGTTCGGTTTTTATTTATACTGTTGCAAAAGATACTTTAACCGACAAATCTACTCTGTTTATTCCCGATGAAGAAACAGAATTATTACTGATTAACGGATTAAATAGCAAAATGCCGTTGCTTAATGTAAGAGCTTTTAACAATTCAAACGCAAAAAGGTATGCCATTCCCGCGTTTGAAGAGTATAGGGAGCTTTCTGTAAAATACGTTCCGCTTGGTGTATCGGTAAATTATATAAATGATGCAGTTCCGTATATAATTTCACCGTTCACTAAAGAGCAGGCGGACAAAGCGTCCAAAATTTCGGAGGATACATTTATCAATGAAATGACGGCTTCGGCTGCGTTTGATAAGCTTGTCCGTTATGTCTGCGAAAACTCTTTCTTTAACGAATCGCCGTCTGTTGAGATCGTAAAGAATAAATATATCCGCCTTGCCAAAAGATTTTATAGTTGTATGAAAACGGATATCGGCGATGCGGAACAACGTCAAGAAGAGTAACAACAGATGAAAACACAAGTTGCCTAATATGAAGCAAGCAAATATAGCAAGGCATCAGGTTGATTTTTCTGCTCATATATGTTATGATATATGACAACTGAATTTTGCATTTTTCGGGGGCTAAAATGAAACGGCTGATTTCTTTTATTCTTTGCGTCACGGTGGCTTTAAGCTTAACTTCCTGCTCGTTTGGCGGGGTGAAGAAAAAGCTTACCGACCCTGATCTTACCTATTCTATGGAGGAGCTTGAAGAGCTTCAGACACGGGAGCTTAAAATCAGTGACTACGAGCTTCCGGCACTGTATAAATACTTTGAGGGAAAGTGCAGAATCGGAGTGGTGACGGACGGTTACGAGTATACAAATTACGAAACCGATGACCGCGCAAAGGGCATACTGAAAAACTACAACGCCTACGTTCTGGAGAACGCAATGAAGCCCGACCATTGCAATCCGGCGCCGGGGGTTTATGATTTTGACGCCGCGGACGCGTTTGTCAAGACCGGTGAGCTCGGCTCCGCTGAGCTTCGGGCGCACACCGTAGTCTGGCACAGTCAGGTTCCCGAGTGGTGGTTTAAGGCAGACCCTGAGGATACGGGGTCGGTCAAGGAATGTTACAAAAAGGGCAGACTCGCCACACGTGAACAGCTCGAAGAAAGGCTCAGAACCTATATTGACGAACTGGTGCCGAGATATAAAAATACGGTTAAATACTGGGATGTCGTCAACGAGGCGATAAGCGACAACGATAATATAATCAAAGACCATACCGAAAAGTCGTATTGGTCGGAAATCTTCGGCGACGTCGACGGCGACGGTTATTATGACGACTATATTGAGTATGCTTTCAACACCGTCCGCGAGGTCGGCGGAGATGACCTTGTCCTAATGATAAACGACTACTATATGGAGTGGGACGAGACTAAAACCCAAAAGATGTATGATACCGTCGAGAGAATGTTAAGAAAAGGCGTCAGAATTGACGGAGTAGGTTTTCAGTCGCACATCGGAAGCGACATCGACATTGATATTTACCGAAAAAATCTCGAAAAAATAAGCGGTCTTTCCAAAATCTATGACGAATGTTTTCCAGAATATAAGGGCAACTTCAGGATTCAGATAACCGAGCTTGAAATGAATATGCGGGTAGGCGAGCTTGCCGACGCAGGTTTTCATCCTTGGAGCGATGAGGATTACGCTTATCAGGCGGATGTCTATTACAGGCTGTTCGATATGCTGATGGATTTTGCTGACCAAGGGATAATTGACTTGATACTTTTCTGGGGTACGGACGACGGACATTCTTGGATAAATTCGGACCTCAAGGAGAACGTGCCGCTTTTGGTTGACAGGAAATATAGAGTGAAGCCTGCTTACTGGGCGGTAGCAAGAGCCGCTATAGAACATTCCGGTAAATAAACAGGTCGGTAAAATTTTGCACAGTCGGGGCGACGGCTCCGGCTGTGTTTTACAATAAAACTTATTTTTCAAAAAATTTCTTTGTATGGCGAATGGATTCGACGCTAAAATCGAATCATGTAATTGAGGCGAAGGGAAGTGAAGATTTTGGAGGACGAGAAAATAGTCGGGCTGTTTTTTGAAAGAAACGAGAAAGCTCTCCGCGAGACGGAGGCAAGCTGCGGCGCGCTTCTGAGAAAAACCGCCAAGGCAATTCTCGAAAGCGATTCGGACGTCGAGGAATGTCTCAACGACACACTTTTATCGCTCTGGCAAAATATTCCGCCCGCGGTTCCTAAAAGCCTTCGCGCCTATGCCTGCAAAGTCATTCGCAACCTTGCCTTCAAACGTCTCGAATACGGTCTTGCGCTCAAGCGCAGTATAAATTCTGAGCTTCCGCTTGATGAGCTCGAAGCGGTTCTCTTTGACCTCAAGACAGAAAACGAGTTTTCCGACGTCGAATTTACCCTGACCCTTGACAGTTTTCTCGGCTCGCTCAGCGCCGAGTCACGCGCGGTTTTTCTCAAGAGATACTTTTTCTGCGACACCGTGCCGCAGATTGCCCAAGACCTCTGCATCAGCGAAAGCAAGGTAAATTCTCTGCTCTACAGAGCGCGCAAGAAGCTGAGATCCGTTTACGAGAAAGGAGCGGAATTATGAAAAAATACCGTTTGTCAAAGGCTCTCGGAGAGATAGACGAGGTATACATTGAAGAAGTGCTGAAATATACCGAGGATGCCGCGGCAGGAAAACGGCGCGGTATCTTCGGCAGAAAAAGGATAGTCACGCTTGCGCTTGCGGCGGTTTTTATAGCTGCGGGTACTACCGTCACTTTCGCTGCGGCTTGCGGCGGACTCCAAAGCATAAGCGAACACTTTACTGCTTACAGAACCGATATCAAAGGAGTCGGCGACACTTCGTCTTTGCCGGTCATTGAAAACGCATGGTCCATAGGTAAAACTATGGACGGCGAGCAGGATGCTTTGGCGGGCAGCATAAAGGTTACGAGCGCGGTATGCGACAGATACAGTCTTTACGCTACGATTGAATTTAACGCGGAGGGAATAGATATTCCCGAAAACATTCCCGACGAAGAGCTGACTTTTGATATCATCAACGCCAAGAGCGGAATAGAAGGCGCCTGCCGTCCGGTCTTTGTTTCCCGAGAGGGCGACATTTTCACCTACATTATTCATTTCAGTGAAAGCAGCTCTATAAACGGCGACGAGATATTTATAGAGGCGCATAATTTCGGCAGGTCGTGTACTGTGGAAATTGAGAATATAGGCAGAAGGTTAGTTTTTAACAGTGTCGAATACTGTCGGATTAAGTTTTCAATACCTGTCAGCGACCTTTTGATTCTCGACTCAGTGCAGTCCCTTAATTCAGAAAAGATCGACGGTATAATTGATATGGACGCAGAGCTGTCGCCGTTCGGGTTTGTGGTCAGATACGACGAAAGCCAGGTTCCCGCTTGGGAGGAAGCACACTCCGAGCTGCTTAAACAATACGGTTGGGAATGGTTTAAATACTCAACGGGAACTGTCTATTCGCTGCTGAGCTTTAAGATGAAAGACGGCAGCACGCTTGAAAACGTTCACAACCTCATAGCAACTGCCGAGAGCGGTAGTGATCCTAACAGCGGAAAAGATACGATTCATTTCAGTTTTATCGTGCCGGTCGACATTTCACAGATTGAAAGCGTGACATATCTCGGGGCGGAGTTTCGGTTTGACGCCGAAGCTTACGACTGATTTATCGTCATATTGAGATGCGTGCGGTACGGTCAGCGTCCGCACGCTTTTTTTGCGCCCTGAAATGTGCGCGCGACAGAATACGGAGGACATTTTGAAACCAAAAAGAAGAATCCGAGCCGGCAGGCTGCTGGTGCTTTCCGGCACGGTTTGTGCGTTTATACTTATTATAGCGGGGATTATAGGCAGACTCGTGTATAAGCCGAATAAAAACGTCGTAATACTAAACGGCGTTATGGAGTATTATCAGCATCCCGATTACCCGACAGGCTGCGAAAGCGTTGCGCTTTACATACTATTGCAGTATTACGGCGTCGACGTGACGGTTGACGAAATAATAGATGAGCTTCCTAAAGGCCCTATGCCGTATGAGCAGGACGGCGTTATGTACGGTGCGAATCCGGAGCGGGAGTTTGTAGGCTCTCCGCTCGACGACGGTTCCTACGGCGTTTTCAACCGTCCCATAGCGGCGGTAGCGGAAAAATTCAAAAGCGGCGTTTTTACTTTTGAAAACGCGACAATCGAAGATATCCGTGAAGTTCTCGACAGCGGCAATCCCGTGCTGGCGTGGTATGTAATAGACCCCGACAAAAAAATCGAGTACCGTCGCAGTTGGCTCGATTATAAGACCGGTGAAAAAATCAAGTGGCCGCGTGGCGAGCACGCGGTAGTGGTATACGGTTACGACGGCAATAAAAGCTTTTTTATCTCCGACCCTAATACCGGAAGCTGTTTTTCGGTGAGCGCCAGAAAATTTGCGGGTCCTTTCAAAAAGATGGGCGGCAGGATAGTTTTTTATCGGGATAACGACCTAACGTATTGAAAACCCGTTCGCTTTGTGTTACAATATCCCAAAATACGATTTTGGAGGACACATATATGCGACTGCTCATCATCCGTCACGGCGACCCCGATTATTCTATAGACTCCCTTACCGAAAAGGGTTGGCGCGAGGCTGAGCTTCTAAGCGAGAGAATATCAAAGCTTGATGTAAAGGCTTTTTACTGTTCACCACTCGGACGCGCCAAGGACACTGCCAAGGCGACACTTGAAAAAATGGGGCGCGATGCTGAGATTCTCGACTGGCTTCGTGAGTTTTACTATTGTCAGGTAAAGGTACCGGGCACGAAAGAATCCCAAATCTGCTGGGACTTTATGCCGTCGTTCTACACAAAGGTAGACGAGCTGTATGACGCCGAAAAATTCAAGGAGATCGACTTTATGCGCGAGGGAAACTATCCCGATCTGTTCAGAGTCATCGCCGACGGGATTGACACGCTCCTTGAAAAGCACGGCTATCGCCGAAACGGCAAATATTACGACGCCGTCCGTCCCAACCGCGATACGGTTGTGCTTTTTTGCCACTTCGGGATAGAGTGCCAGATTCTGGGACATATTATCGGGCTTTCGCCGGTGATTTTAGCGCAGAATTTCTGCGCCGCGCCTACGTCGGTTACCACGCTGATAACTGAGGAGCGCGAGCAGGGGATAGCAGTGTTCCGCTGCCAAAGCTTCGGCGACCTGTCACACCTCTACGCTGCGGGCGAGGAGCCGGCGTTTTCGGCGCGATTTTGCGAGAGATACGAGGACTGGGACGAGCGTCACTGACAAAGCGAAACGGCAATATAAAAACAGGGGAACCGATAAAAGCTCCCCTGTATTATCGCCCCCGCATATCCGCAATGCGGGGGCATCTTTGAGCTAAGGATTATTCTTCGCCGCCAAGGTCTTCCTTGATATCTTCGGCAGCTTCTTCGACAGCGTCGGCAACGTCTTCCGCTACATCCTCAACAGCGTCCGCAGCGTCGTCAACGAAGTCTTCAAAATCGGCTCCGATGTCGAGGTCTTCGTCAAAAGCGCCGGAATTTCTCTCGGCGAGCTTATCTGCCATATAATCGGCAAATCTTCCCGCAAGCTCGGAAACCTTATCCGAAGCGACGACTACTCCGCCCATTACGCCGTTGATGATATTATTGACGGACTCCTTGAGAGTCTCGTTTACGTTTATCTCAACTCCGGCATCGTCTTCGTCTTCTTCGCTCTCATCTTCCTCGGAATCGTCCTCATTCTCGGTTTCTTCCTCTTCTGCGTCTTCGGACAGATCCTCCAGTGCCTCTACAGGCTCCTCATCTTCGCAGCACTCGTCGCAGTTGCACTCGTCGTCCTCGCTGTTTTTCTTAGCGAGCGAGATCGCGAGAGCGGCGGCAGCGGCAGCAGCGCCGAGACCCAAAATTACCTTAAGAAAATTTCCCATAATGTCAGATCCTTTCGCAATATTTTTAATATTATATCACATAATTTGAGATAATGCAAGTATTTATTTACATATTTCCGGTAAGATTCATAATTATTGATATCGCGGCTATAGGAGCGGTCTCGCATCTTAATATTCTGTCTCCGAGCCATACGGGTATGACGCCGGATTTTTGCGCCTCATCTGCCTCCGACGGTTCAAATCCGCCCTCCGAGCCTACGATAACCCCTATATTTCCAGAAGCGGGATATTCAAGCTCTCTCAGACGCTTTCCGCCTTTTTCGTAGCATATCAGACCCAAATCAAGCTTTTTGATTTCCGCAAGACACTTTTCAAAGGATATTATTCCCGAAACCTCGGGAATAATTCCGCGACCCGACTGTTTTGCGGCTTCGGAGGCGATTTTTCTGAGCCTTGTGAGCTTTTTGTCAAATTGTTCTTTTTCCGGTCTCGCGACACACCTTCGGGTCAACAACGGGACAATTCTCACTGCGCCGAGCTCGATCGCCTTTTGGATTATAAGCTCAAGTTTATCGGTTTTCGGGAGCGCCTGATAGAGAGTCAGCGATACGGACGGCTCCTTTGATTTTTCCTCGGAAATAATCTTGGCGATAACGGCTTCGTCACTGATTTTTTCGAGACGGCAGAGGTAGTCGCGGCGCTCAAAGCAGACGGTTATTTCCTCGCCGACAGCCATCCTGAGACTTCTTCCTATGTGGCGGGCGTCGTCGCCGAAGATTGTAATTGCACCGTTTTCAGGCGGAAGCTCCGCGAAAAATCTCGGCATTGTCACCACTCCTTTTTTACAATTTTACACTAAGGGAGAATATATGTCAAGTGCTGTGATATTTGAGAGCGACGAGATACTTTAACATTCTACTTGCAAATCCCGTGCAAGTGTGGTAATATATACTTAACTGAAAAATGCGCAGCTATATTTTTATCAGGAGGACTCAGATATGGAAAGACGTGACAAAATCAATTACTATCTTGACATAGCGGACACCGTTTCCGCCCGTTCAACCTGTCTTAGGCGCAGGTTTGGCGCGGTTATCGTCAATCACGACCAGATTATTTCGACAGGCTATGTAGGCGCGCCGCGCGGCAGGCGGAACTGCTGCGATCTCGGAAACTGTGTGCGTGAGCAAATGAAAATTCCGCGCGGAGAACGGTACGAGCTCTGCCGTTCGGTTCACGCCGAGATGAACGCCGTAATCAGCGCCTCCCGCGAGGAGATGATAGGCGCCACGCTTTATCTTGTCGGCAGAGAGGTGTCGACAGGCGAATATGTCAAAAACTCCACCTGCTGCTCGCTCTGCAAGAGAGTTGTGATAAACAGCGGCATCGAGAGGGTCATTATCAGGGATACCGACGAAGACTACCGCATCATAGAGGTCATGGAGTGGATAATGAATGACGAATCGGTCGACGGTGTGAGAGGATACTGATGACCCGAAAATTTCTGACGTCCTCGCCTGAGGAGACCGTTGAGCTTGGCAAAAAAATCGGCTCTCAGCTCAGGGGCGGTGACATAATCGCTTTCAGAGGCGGACTCGGCGCGGGCAAGACCACGATGACCCGCGGCATCGCTCTCGGAATGGGTTTAAAGGATGAGGTCAGCTCGCCGACATTCGCTCTCGTAAACGAATACCGCGGAAAGCTTAGTCTCTGCCATTTTGACATGTACCGCGTCACCGGGGCGCTTGACCTTGAATCAACGGGATTTTTCGATTATCTTTCGGACGACTGCGTAATAGCCGTCGAGTGGAGCGAGAATATCGCTGACGAACTGCCCGACGGGTGCATCATCATCGAGTTTTCCGAAGTCAAAGGCGACTCGCGCGAAATAACTTTGATCGGAGATGACAGATTTGACATTAGATAATCCCTGCGTTCTCGGAATCGACACCTCCGGGAAAATAGCATCCTGCGCGGTTATGCGCGGCAACGTGCTTCTCGGCGAGACCGCCTTTGTGACAAAATTGACACATTCTCAGATAATCTTGCCCGTTTTAAAGCGCACTCTTTCCGACTGCGGGCTTGAGCTTTCCGACGTCGACCTTTTTGCAGTCGCGGCGGGACCGGGTTCCTACACCGGTCTGAGAATAGGAATTGCGGCGGTCAAGGGACTTTGCGCACTCGGCAAGCCCTGCGTCGGCGTCTCGACGCTTGAGGCTCTTGCATATAACGTCTGTGCAGCGAGGGGGAGGATTATTCCGGCGCTCGCGGCGCGGCAGGGGGTGGCGTATTTCGGCGCTTACGACAGCGACGGTTCGTCAATTACGCCAGTTTGCGGCGACACCGTAGGCGACGAGAAGGATATTTTGAAGCTTGCCGTCGGTTTTGACGGCGACGTTATACTGACCGGCGACTGTGCCGAGCGCCTTAAAAGCGGACTTTTTGCGACGGACAGTCGTGTGCGCACGGCTCCAGCGAACGTGATTATGCAAAAGGCATCGGGAGTGTGTATGGCCGCGCTTGCGCATCTTGACGAAGCAGGTTCAGCGGAGTCTCTCGGCGCAAGATATTTGCAGAACACAATGGCGGAAAAGCTCCGCGACAGGGAGCCGCAAATATGAAGCGCAAAAGGCTCGACCGTGATATCGGTTGGGGATTTCAGGGTTTTCCCTATTACCAGTTCAGGCTGAAATGCGAGGGCTTTTGCGGGCTCTGCTGCCTGCTCGACCTGAAATCGGGCGAAACGCAGCGCTGGAGCTTTGAAAAGGCAGGCGATTCCCCTGTCGCGGGCGCGGGAATGAAATGGCTACAGCTCCTGCCCGACGGCAAAAACAGGCTCATTACTGCTATGTTTCTGCCGAGCGGCAGCCTTTCGGTCTGCTATATAGACGTCATCGAGCGGGTCGAATTCGACCCCGACGGCGTTGCCGCTTATGTCGATAAATATCTCGACGTGGTGTTTACCCCGCAGGGCGACTGCGGGCTCCTCGACCGCAACGAGCTCGACGAAGCCCTCGCTTTGAGAGACATCACGAAAGGCCAATACGACAGCGCCATAGCCGAGGCTGAAAGCATTGTTTCAGAACTCTGCGAAGACATCCCGAAAACGACAAAACACCTTGAAAGCGTGTTCCGCGCTGCACTTGAGAGAATAAACCTCGGCGAAAAGCCTATAATGACAAAATATCAAAAAGAACTTATTGAAAGGGGACTTTAAAATGATAGGAATAGGAAACGACCACGCCGCCGTGGAGCTTAAGCTTGCGATATGCGAGCATCTTAAGGAGCGCGGAATCGAATTTAAGGACTACGGGATAGGCGAGGGCGAGAAGATAGACTACCCCGACGCTGCCGAAATGGTATGCCGCGATGTTGTCTCTGGAAAGCTTGAAAAGGCTATACTTCTCTGCGGCACAGGTATCGGCATTTCGATCGCCGCAAACAAGATAAAGGGCATACGCGCCTGCGCCTGCTCCGACGCCTTTTCCGCAAAGTATACCCGCCTCCACAACGACGCCAACGCTCTGTGTCTCGGCGGCAGGGTAGTCGGACCCGGTCTTGCATGCGAGCTTGTCGACATCTTTTTGGACACCGAATTTGAAGGCGGCAGGCATCAGCGCAGAGTGGACAAAATCACTGCACTGGAAAACAAAGAATAAAATAGCGGGGAGTTATACTCCCCGCTTTTTTGTTTATTCAAGGCGCTGCGCTTATTGCGTCAAGCATCAGACTCTGCTGAAGTTCCGCCGAGGCTGTCCATCACGCTTAAGACGCCTTTCATAAGCTGAATCGGCGCCTCGCCGTTCTTAAGCTTCACACTTATAAATCCGTTTTCGGTGCCGTCGACCCTCACTCTACCTTTATAAGCCTTGCTTACCGCCATTATCGCGGGGATATTTGCTTCGCGGACATAGAAGTAGATATAATCACCTTTCTGCGAAATCTCCTTTATGCCGTTATTTGACGCCATATTTCTCAGCAGGGCGACGTTTATCAGCCCTGTGACGGATTTCGGCGGCTCTCCGAAGCGGTCTATAAGCTCGTCTATGACGTCCTCAGAGTCCTCTACCGACACAATCTGCGCAATCTTTCGGTAAGCGTCGATTCTCAGCGAGAGGTCCTCAATATAGTCCTCGGGGATTGACGCGTCAATGCTGATATCGACGAGGCAGTCCTCGGGAGCTTTCGGCGGCGGTTCGCCTTTTTGCTCTGCGATTGCCTCAGTCAGAAGCCTGAGATACATGTCATATCCGACCGCTTCCATATGACCGTGCTGCTTCGCCGAGAGAATCGACCCTACGCCGCGGATTTCGAGGTCGCGCATCGCGATTTTGAATCCTGAGCCGAACTGTGTAAGCTCTCGTATGGCTTCGAGGCGCTTCGCCGCTATTTCGGTAAGCACTCTGCCCCTGCGGAACGTGAAATACGCATAGGCTCTGCGGTTAGAGCGCCCGACGCGTCCGCGGAGCTGATATAGCTGTGAAAGCCCGAAGCGGTCTGCGTCTTCAATGATAAGCGTGTTGACGTTCGGAACGTCCACTCCCGTTTCGATTATTGTCGTGCATACGAGTATGTCAATCTCATTTTCGAGGAGCTGCCGCCAGATTTCCGAGAGCTTTTCCTCCTCCATCTGACCGTGTGCTATGCCGATTCTCGCGTCGGGTAGCTGCTGAGAAAGCCTATAGGCGCACATTTCAAGCGTTTCGATGCGGTTGTGAATGTAGTAAACCTGACCGCCGCGCCGAAGCTCCTTCTGAATCGCCTGAATGATGATTCCCTGCTGGTGTTCAAGGACATAGGTCTGAACGGGGTACCTGTCCTGCGGAGGCTCCTCGATAACCGACATATCCCTTATTCCGCTCATAGCCATATTGAGGGTGCGCGGGATAGGCGTGGCGGAAAGCGTGAGAATGTCGACCGACGGGTACTGCTCTTTGAGTTTTTCCTTGTGCGCAACGCCGAAGCGCTGTTCTTCGTCGATTATAAGCAGTCCGAGGTTTTTGAATTTTACGTCGTTCTGGACGAGACGGTGTGTGCCGATAACGAGGTCAATCTCGCCCCTCGCGAGCTTTTCGACTATTTCTTTTTGCTGCTTCGTGGTTCTGAATCGCGAAAGAAGCTCGATATTTATCGGAAAATGCGAAAATCTCCTGACCGCGGTCTGATAATGCTGCCAAGCAAGCACGGTGGTTGGAACCATTATTGCGCACTGTTTTGAGTCAAGGACGCACTTCATAGCCGCCCGCAGCGCGACTTCGGTCTTTCCGAAGCCTACGTCGCCGCAGAGAAGTCTGTCCATAGGCACTGGACGCATCATATCAGCCTTTATTTCGTCGATTGAGCGAAGCTGGTCTGCTGTCTCCTCATATTCAAACCGCTCCTCAAATTCAGCCTGCCAGTCGTTGTCCGGCGAGAACGGGAAGCCCTTTGCAAGCTGGCGCTTCGCGTAAAGTGCAATAAGTTCGTCTGCCATGTCGCGGCAGGCTTTTTTTATGCGAGCGCGGGTTCGGGTCCACTCCTGAGAGCCGAGCTTATTCAGCTTCACCGCCTCGTCGTCGCCCGGCGCGATATATTTCGACACCGTGTCAAGCTGTGTGACCGGCACATACAGCACGTCCGAACCGGCGTATTTTATCGTGATATAGTCCTTTGTGACGCCGTTTGTCTCGATACTCGAGATTCCGCTGAAGCGTCCTATGCCGTGAAGCGTATGCACAACAAGGTCTCCGGGAGAAATGTCGGATATTGAGCTGATTCTTTTGGAATTTTGCGGTTTCTGCTTGGAACGCTTGCGGGAGGCGTTTGCCTTTATCCGCGTTATCAGCGCGAATTTTGCGGTAGGATATTCAAACCCGCCTGAGAGTCCGCCTGTTCCTACGTATACCATTCCCGCCGTGAGTTCCGAGTCTTCGCCGAGGTTCTGACACTTAAAGCCTTCGTTTATGACGTCATGACGAAGGATATCCCTAGCCTTTTCGCTGCCAGAGAGCAGCACCACGCAGCAGCCACGTTCGATGTACGAGTTCAGCTCTTCAAAAAGCGGAGCCGTTTCGCCGCTCCACCCCGACGACTGATATGCCTCGGCTGCTGTAAGGCTTTTCAGCTTTACATCGTTTCCGCGCATAAACATATCGAGATATACGAGCCGCAGCTTCTCGGCTCGTGCCATAACCTGAGGAAATTCGGAGTAAAACCCCGTCGTTTCGCGGTAAAGTATGCCGTCCTCGTAGAGTATCTTTATGTCCTCCTGAAGCTGCCCCGAAAACGACTTCGCACGCTCCGCGCAGCCCGAATACTCAGAAATTATGCAGATTCCGTCATCAAAGTAGTCGAAAACGGTGGCGGTGGAGCCGTAAATCTGCGAATAATACTTGTCAAGACTCGCCGGCGGAACGCCGCTTTTCAGGGAGTCGAGGTCGGCGTAGAGGTTCTTTTTTATGGCGTCGGCGTGTTTGCCCGACGCCGATTTTATCATCTGTTCTATCTTCGCGGCGAGTTCTTCATTAGGAATCAGCAGTTCCTTTGCGGGAGTCACCGAAATTTCGCGAACGGTGTCGATTCTGCGCTGCGAGTCGACGTCAAATAACGAGATAGTGTCGATTTCATCGCCCCATAGCTCGATTCTGTAAGGAAGCTCGGCGCTGACGGGGTAGATATCTATAATCGAACCCCTCACCGAAAACTGCCCGCGCCCCTCGGTCTGAGGCGAACGGGTGTAGCCCATTTCGGTGAGCAGAGCGCACAGCTCGGATGTGTCAATCGTTTCGCCGGAGATAAAGCTGAGCGTAAAGTCTTTTAGCTTGTCAGGCGGCATTGCCGACTGCATTGCCGCTTCGATTGAGCACACCAAAACCCGCGTCTTTCCTGACAAAACGCGGTACAGCGAACCTATTCTGCGGTGCTCGTATTCGGGTGAAGCGGTCTCGATATTTGCAAAGGAAAAGTCCTTTACAGGGTAGAGCGACGCCGTTTCCTCGCCGGCAAGCTCGTTTATGTCCGCGACGGTTTTAACAGCCGCCGCCTCGTCGGGACAGATAAACAAAATCTTTCTTTCCTGCGCGAGATAATACGCCGCATGCGCCTTGTGAACCGCCGAGAGTCCCGTCACAGAGGCGGGGGTCGCTCCGCGGTCGACGGCGCTTTTCAGTCCTCGGAAAAATTCCAGCCTTTCGGCTGCCTGCAAATAAATGTTCATTCGGTTTCTCCGTGTCAGTTATAGAGATTCATAGCGCGGTCGGTCTCGCCGCCGACAATGAGCTTTACAGCCTCCGACGCCTTTTCAAACGCCTCAAAGACGGCCGGCTTTTCCTTATCGGTAAATTCCGACGTGACCCAAGCAGCGAGGTCGTAGTCTGGGTGAGGCTTTGCGCCGACGCCTATTTTGATTCTTGTGAAGTCCTCCGAGCCGGTGAGAGTGATGATGCTCCTCAGACCCTTCTGACCGCCGTCCGAGCCTTTGCGGCGTATCCTGAGCTTTCCAACGTCGAGCGAAATATCGTCGCATATTACGAGTACCCGCTCGATCGGCAGCTTGTAGAAATTCATCGCCTCAACGACGGCTTCTCCGCTGCGGTTCATCATAGTAGTCGGCTTCATCAGCAGGCACTTTTTGCCCGAAATCTCGGCGTTTGCCGTCAGCGACTTGAATTTTGCCCGCGTCACCTCGACGCCGAGCTTCGCCGAGAGATTGTCGATTGTGAGCCAGCCGCTGTTGTGTCGGGTGCGAAGATATTTCGCTCCCGGGTTTCCAAGCCCGACTATCAGCCATTCCACAGGTCCCGCCGGCTCATTTTTCTTGAATTTTGAAAAAAGTCCCATATTTATCTCCTCGTCAACGCGTACCGCCCCCTTATCCGCAAGGACAGGGGGTGAGCGTAATTCAAAACCTATTTTATTTAAATTTCTTGCCCTTTTCAAGATGACGCGTCAGTTTTTTTTCTGCGTAGCCCTCTTTGTTTTCCTGACGGCTTCTGCCGATACCGAGCGCGCCGTCGGGGACTTCCTTGGTAATTGTCGATCCTGCGGCTGTGTAGGCGGCGTTTCCTATCCTTACGGGTGCGACAAGGTTTGTGTTGCAGCCGATGAAAGCGTCGTCGCCGATTTCAGTGCGGTATTTGTTGGTACCGTCGTAGTTCGCGGTGAGGGAGCCGCAGCCGAAGTTTACGTTTTTTCCTACATCTGAATCACCGACGTAATTGAAGTGGGAGACGGAAGTACCTTCTCCGATGACGGAGTTCTTTATTTCTACGAAGTCTCCGATGTGTACGAAATCCTTTATTACGGCGTTCGGTCTGAGCTGAACGAAAGGCCCGATATTGCAGTCCGAACCTACTGTTGCGCCGTTTGCGACGACCGAGTTCAGAACCGAGCGCTCGCCGACGATTGTGTCGTTGAGCTGACAGTTCGGCCCGATTACTGCGCCTGCGCCTATTATGCATTTTCCGGAAATGAGCGTGTTCGGAAAAATTTTAACACCCGGGGCGATTTGCGCGTCGGGGGAGATGATGATTCCCTCCGAGCAGACGATTTCCACGCCGTTGTCGAGGTGCTTTTCAAGAACGCGTTTTCTCGCGATGTCGTTGAGCATCAGCATACCCTTGCGGTCGTTTGCCGATAGGACGATGTCCTGATTTTCGGCGGCGTATGCGCCGGCTCTTTGACCCTCGGAGAGCAGTATCTCGACTGTGTCGGTTATATAGTATTCTCCCTGAGCGTTGTTGCAGTCAAGCTTCGGAAGCGTTTCAAGCAGCGCCTTGGTGTTGAACCAGAAGCAGCCCGAATTGATTTCGCGTATTTTTGCCTCTTCGGGTGAGCAGTCCTTCTGCTCGCGTATTCCCGAGATGCCGTTTTGGGTGCGGATAATGCGTCCGTAACCGTACGGTTCGTCGACTTCCGCTGTGATAACGGTCACTGAATTTCCGGCTAAGACGTGGTATTCGAGCGACCGCCTTACGGTTTCACTGTCTACAAACGGCGCGTCGCTGTTGAAAATCAGTGTGTTTCCGTCGGGAAAGCGCTCCAAAAACGATGCTGCTGTCATCACGGCGTGACCCGTTCCAAGCCTCTCCGACTGAAAAACGGTCTCGTATTTTCCGCCGAGGTATTCCTCAATATACTGAGAGGCAAAGCCGGTAACGACGCAGATATTTTCGATGCCTGCGTTTTCGAGAGCCGAGATTATCCAGCCGAGTATCGGTTTGCCGAGAATTTCGGTAAGCGCCTTCGGTTTTTGGGATTTCATTCTCTTTCCCTGACCGCCGGCGAGTATCACCGCGTTATTCACACAACCAGCTCCTTATATGAAAAATTTTCCGTTTTAGTATTACCGATTATTATACTACATTTTTACGCGGGTTTCAAGCGAATACTGTATAAGAGTTTTGCGTTAAATTGCACAATTTTATGCTTTTTAATTTGTCATAATTTTTATGGAAAGGGTATGGAAAAAACCAGATAATTCTGGTATAATGTTATCAATTCCGATTGTGCCTGTTTTCAGATACTTTCGGCAAGGTCGGATAAATAACTTGGAGGTAAAAAATCTATGAGCAAAAAGTATTGTTACCTTTTCTCCGAAGGCAACGCGCAGATGCGTGAGCTTTTGGGCGGAAAGGGCGCTAACCTCGCAGAAATGACAAAGATCGGTCTGCCTGTTCCTCAGGGCTTCACCATTTCCACCGAAGCCTGCACCCAGTACTATGAGGACGGTCGCCAGATCAACCCGGAAATTATGGCTGAGATTATGGAATACATCGAAAAGATGGAAACCATCACCGGCAAGAAATTCGGCGACAAGGAAAACCCGCTTCTCGTATCCGTACGTTCCGGTGCAAGAGCTTCGATGCCCGGTATGATGGATACCATCCTCAACCTCGGTCTTAACGAAGAGGTCGTAAACGTAATAGCGAAGAAGTCCAACAATCCCCGCTGGGCTTGGGACTGCTACCGCAGATTCATTCAGATGTTCTCCGACGTTGTTATGGAAGTCGGCAAGAAGTATTTTGAAAAGCTCATCGACCAGATGAAGGAAGAAAAGGGTGTAACTCAGGACGTCGAGCTTAATGCCGACGATCTCAAGACCCTTGCCAACCAGTTCAAGGCGGAGTATAAGGCTCAGCTCGGCAAGGACTTCCCCGACGACCCCAAGGAGCAGCTCTTCGAGGCGATCAAGGCTGTTTTCCGCTCTTGGGATAATCCCCGCGCCAACGTCTACCGTATGGACCACGACATTCCTTATAGCTGGGGTACCGCGGTCAACGTCCAGATGATGGCTTTCGGCAATATGGGCGACAACTGCGGCACAGGCGTTGCCTTCACCCGTAACCCCGCCACCGGCGAAAAGGGTCTTATGGGCGAATTCCTGACCAACGCTCAGGGCGAAGACGTCGTTGCCGGCGTACGCACTCCTATGCCCATCGCGAAGATGGCAGAGGTCTTCCCCGACGTTTACAAGCAGTTCCAGAACGTCTGCGAAATTCTTGAAAACCACTATCACGATATGCAGGATATGGAGTTTACCGTTGAGAACGAGAAACTCTATATGCTCCAGACCCGTAACGGCAAGCGCACCGCCGCCGCCGCCATCAAGATTGCATGCGACCTCATCGACGAGGGCATGATCACCGAAAAGGAAGCTCTTATGCAGATCGACGCCAAGTCGCTTGACATGCTTCTGCACCCGACCTTTGACGCTGCCGCCCTCAAGAAGGCTGTTCCGATAGGCAAGGGCATCGCAGCTTCACCCGGAGCGGCTGCCGGAACTATCGTCTTCACCGCCGAGGACGCCGTAAAGCACGGCAAGAACAAGGAGAAGGTTGTCCTTGTCCGCCTTGAGACCTCTCCCGAGGACATCGAGGGTATGAAGTATTCTCAGGGTATTCTCACCGTTCGCGGCGGACAGACCTCTCACGCTGCCGTTGTTGCCCGCGGTATGGGTACCTGCTGCGTTTCCGGCTGCGGCGACATCAAGATGGACGAGGAAAACAAGTGCTTCACTCTCGGCGGCAAGGTTTATCACGAGGGCGACGCCATTTCGCTTGACGGTTCCACCGGCAACATCTACGGCGAGATTATCCCGACCGTTCCCGCCGATCCGAACAGCGGATACTTCGGCAGAATTATGGAGCTTGCCGACAAGTATAAGACCCTCGGCGTAAGAACCAACGCCGACACTCCCGCCGACGCCAAGCAGGCTGCGGCATTCGGCGCTCAGGGCATCGGTCTGTGCCGCACCGAGCACATGTTCTTCGACCCGTCGAGAATCGGTGCTTTCCGCGAAATGATCTGCTCCGAAACCGCCGAGGAGCGCGAAGCCGCTCTTGCGAAGATAGAGCCTATGCAGCAGGCCGACTTTGAAGGTCTGTTCGAGGCGCTGGGCGGTCACCCGGTAACTATCCGCTTCCTCGACCCGCCGCTTCATGAATTTGTTCCCACCGACGAGGCTGATATTGAGACTCTCGCCAAGGCTCAGGGCAAGACCGTCGCATATATCAAGCAGGTCATCAACGACCTCCACGAGTTCAACCCGATGATGGGTCACCGCGGCTGCCGTCTGACCGTAACTTACCCCGAAATCGCCGTTATGCAGACCAAGGCTGTCATCAAGGCCGCTATCGCCGTCAAGTCGCGTCATGCTGACTGGAACATCGTTCCCGAAATCATGATTCCTCTCGTAGGCGAGGTCAAGGAGCTTAAGTTTGTCAAGGACGTCGTCGTCAAGACCGCCGATGCGGTTATCAAGGAAGCCGGAATCGACCTTCATTATGAGGTCGGCACCATGATTGAGATTCCGAGAGCCGCTCTCACTGCCGACGACATCGCCACCGAGGCCGAGTTCTTCTGCTTCGGCACCAACGACCTTACTCAGATGACCTTTGGCTTCAGCCGTGACGACGCCGGCAAGTTCCTGCCCGCGTACTACGCCAACAAGATTTACGAGTCCGACCCGTTCGCGAGACTCGACACCACAGGTGTCGGCAAGCTGATGGATATGGCTGTCACCCTCGGCAAGAAGGTAAGACCCGAGCTTCACTGCGGCATCTGCGGTGAGCACGGCGGCGACCCGTCCTCGATTGAGTTCTGCCACCAGATCGGTCTCGACTATGTTTCCTGCTCGCCGTTCCGCGTCCCGATTGCGAGACTCGCTGCTGCTCAGGCAGCCATCAAGTTCGGCAAATAATCAGGCGACATAGCGCTGAAAAGTCCCCTCGAAAGAGGGGACTTTTTTGATAAGATTCGTGCGTTTAAGCTTTTGAAACTGTAACAAAAATCCCCGACTATGTCGGGGATTTCGTTTATTGATGCCTTTTTGCGGAGCCTTTCCATTCTTCGGGAAACCACCCGAGGTCAAGCCTTACCTCACGCCGCGCGATGTCGGCATTGGTGTAGCAGCAGGAGTCGAAGCCGATTAGTTCAAACCCCTCGTGCAGATAAAAACCGATTGCGTTAGTGTTGCATGACTGCGTTTCGAGAATTATCGCCCTATGATTCCGCTCGCGGCATATGGATTTCGCCCTGTCCATAAGTGCCTTGCCGACGCCTTTTTTGCGGTAATCTTCCTTTACCCACAGCTCAGTCACCGCGAGGCGGTTTGACCATTCCTCCGGGCAGACCTCTATTGCGCCGATGAGTTCATCATTGTCGAATATGCCGTACGCATCCGCTTTCTGCCAGTGCGGCTGGTACAGCGAGTCAGGAAAGTCATATTCTTCAGAGGTATGAGTTATCAAAGGGTCGGCTGGGCGTTTTTCAAGAGTCACCGAAAAGCCGCCTTCGGTCTTTCCGACGGATACGTCGTAGTATTCCGAAGTGGTATAATCCATTATAAGAGGGAATCCCGTCCATTTTTCGCGGGGCAGATATTCGGTTATATACATTTTTGTTTCGGATTTACCCGTGCAGTCCTCGGCTCTGCCTGTCCATATCCTCGATTACGATGTCGTAGATTTCACCGAGCGAGCGGCAGTATTCGAGCACTTTCCACGGCTCGTTGGTGTGGAAGTGAATTTTTATGAGGTCTTCGTCGCCCACTGCCAAAAGGCAGTCACCCTTGAAGTTTTCGGTAAAGTAGTCGTTGATTTCGTCTTCGTCGAGGTTCTCACCCTCAATCAGAAGCTGAGTGTCGTATCTGTATTCGGTATCGCTCATTTTAGTGTCCTTTCCTGATTATTCGTCAAAAATCTTATCAGCGGCGGGTTCCATAGCGCGGCTCTCGTAAAGCTCTATAAGTCCCGAGTCGCAGAGCTTAGAAAGCTCCCTGTCAAACGGCAGCTTTGCAAGAACCTCTGTGTCGAACTTCTGTGCAATCTCATCGGCTCTGCTCGGGCCGAAAATCTCGTGCTTCGCGCCGCAGTCGGGGCAGACGAAGTAGCTCATATTCTCCACAATTCCGAGAATCGGGATATTCATAAGCTTAGCCATATTAACGGCTTTGGCGACTATCATCTCGACAAGCTCCTGCGGCGACACCACCACGACTATTCCGTCGAGCCTTATCGACTGGAATACGGTCAGGGGAACATCGCCGGTTCCCGGAGGCATATCGACAAACATATAGTCGACGTCGTCCCAGATAACCTCGTTCCAGAACTGCTTTACGACCCCTGCGATGATGGGACCGCGCCAAACTACCGGTTGGGTTTCGTCTTCCAAGAGCAGGTTGACCGACATAATCTTGATTCCCGTTTTTGTGATTACGGGCAGGAGAGCGTCGCCGGTGGATTTTGCCTTTTCCTTTATTCCGAAAGCCTTCGGAATGGAGGGACCCGTGATATCGGCGTCAAGTATTGCGGATTTCAGATTGCGTCTTTGCGCCTCGACGGCGAGCATCGAGGTCACAAGCGATTTGCCTACACCTCCCTTGCCGCTGACGATTCCTATTACCTTTTTGATGTGGCTCATTTCATGCGGCTCAATGTGAAAATCCTGCGGCGCTGTTCTCGAAGAACAGTTCTCCGAGCAGGTTGAGCAGTCGTGTGTACATTCGGACATAGTTTTTTCTCCTTTATAAAATTATTGCTGTGCGTCCTGATCTGAGGGTTCAACAGTGTTGTCCGGAGTTCCCTCGGGCTGCGGGCTTATGCTGCCCGTACCCTTTTCGTAGAGGAAGGTTACTATCCAGCCGTCTACGTTGTTGCCGGAAATTTCATAGGGGTAGGGCTGGTTATTGCTGTCGTCATCATCGCCGTCAGGCATAACCGGTATGAATACCGTGGTGCCGTCGGCTCCGTTAGAGGGGGTGTAGTAGATCATATAGCGCGAGCCGTCGTCGGTGGTAACGCTCAAGAATCCGCTTGATATAGTATAGTTTTTGATGAAGCTTATATACTCCTCAAGGCAGTAGTCGTAGTTGTGCATTACGGTCGCGTGAGGGACGCCGACATAGCGGAAGTGCCAAGGCTCGTTGTCGATGAGCGTGAGGCTTTCCTTGCCGGCGGGGTAGCGGTTGACATAGCCGTATTTATAGCAGTTGTCGTTTATCCACTTGTAGTCGCCTGTGCCGATGAGCGACTGGTCGTAATGACCGTCCTCCGAGACGGTGAAGTCAATGACAAGGCCGGTGTGATGCTCGCTGTAGCCGCCTTTAGCGACGAGATTCGAGCTGTCCTGACCGGTGGATTTAAGCTCGTCCTGATACAGCTCTTCCTGATATTCAACGGTGCGGAAGCCGCTGTTTACCATAACGGTGTCCTTGCCGGTAACGGTGTAGAAGTCGAGCATCATGTTATTGAGAGCTTCCATAGCCACCGGCTTCAGCTTGACGTTGTAGTCCTTGACGGAATAAGCCGAGTTTTTGCGCTCGCGCACAACGTCGAGGTCATCGTCGGACACAGTACCCAAGAATTTTATGTTGTTGTTCACGAGAACGAGATTTCCCGTACCGAGGTCATCATCAGTCAGGGTTACCGAGGTAAATCTATAGGCGTGCTGGTCGGTAGGGTCGACGGGAGCGCTGAGTTGGTCATCGGGGATATCCGGAGTCTGGATATCTCCGCTCGCGGGAGTCGTCTGTGCGTCGTCCTTTTTGTCTCTGCCGCTGAAAATCGCGGAACAGCCCTTTGAAATCAGCAGAATTATCAGCAGAAGTATCGCAAGCAGCAGTGCGAGGTTTTTATACTTTATTTTGTAGCGCTTTTTTCTTGCAGGATATTTGTATTCAGCCATTATTTTGTGCCTCCGTTCTTTATGACGCCCTAAAGGTTGTATATTTTTATAATATCACATTCAAATAAAAAAATAAAGAGATATTTTCGATTTTTAAGAATTTTTTTGCAGAAAAAGCAAAGCTCCCTTATTTGGAAGCTTTGCTTTGGCGGGATATTCCGATTTCGGTATTTTATCGCCGTATTATGAGGTCGGTTCCGAGAAGCGGGTCTATTTCAAAGTAATAGATTGTGTTGTCGCCGTCTCTCATAAACCTGACAGTATAAGCGTGATATCCCATAGCGTTTCCCTTAAATTCGCAGGTCAGGACGTAAAGTTCCGAGACCTCTTCTTCGGTGAGACCGTATATCTCAACGCTAAGTTCTTTTGCCTTTTCAATGGCTTCCTCTTCGCTCATATAGTCGTCGGGAGTTACGGCGTCAAAGCTGAGGATTTCGCCTGTTTTGGCGTCGATTTCAGGGGAGCACTTCCTCCCAATTACCGTCCGCGCTGCGCTCAAGTGAGAGTACGATGCCCGTCTTTGCGTCCATAATGATCTCATAAGCGTAGCCGCAGGTCTTGAATGAGATGTTGTATACTATCCTGCCGCTCTTAAGACCGAGGTCGGCTTCGCCTGTGCCTAAGTCTTCGTCATATACCAGCCCGCCCGAGATTGCCGAATCCAATTCGCTCTGAAGCTCTGGGTCGGTCTCGGATCTTACGGCGTGAGTCATTGCCATATGAAGGGCTTCCGCCGGCGCTATTACGTTCGAGAGGCTTGCCGCCGTCACGGTAACGGCGAGGGCGACAACGAGCGCTGCCGCTGCCAATGCTATTCTCAAGGATTTACCTGCTTTTTTATGTTCTTTCATAACCGTCATTGCTCCTTTACGTTCGGAACATTGTTCTAAAACCGCTTCGGGGAAATCGGGAACAGTTTTCGCGAAAGCTTCTTTCAGCTTTTGATCAATGTTAATTTCTGCCATCACAATGCTCCTTTCATTTCTTGCATTAGTTTTTTAACTGCTCTGTTGTATCTTGAAATAACCGTGGATAGCGGAAGCTTCAGAATCTCGGCTATTTCGCGGTGCTTAAGACCTGCCGCCGCGTGCATTATAACCACTTCCCGTTTGCGCTCGCCGAGTATTCCGAAGCACGCTTTTATTATCGTACTATCTTCGGGAGACGGTTCGCTCAGGTCCGTAAGAATCATATCCTCAACGCTTTCTTCGGAAAATTTCGAACGCTTCCTCAGATTCATCCTGCACAGGTTTCGGGCGATAGTTATCACCCAAGCCATAGGCTTGCCGGCGCTTCGGTAGGATGGCGCGCAACTCCACACTTCTAAAAGAACGTCGGATAAAACGTCTTCGGCGTCGGCACGGCTTTTCAGGACTGAAAGGGAGTAGGAATAAACGGCTGTCGAGGTGAGGGAATAAAAGTCGGCGAGAGCGCTCTTGTCGCCGTCAGCTATGCGTCTATGACCGAATCAAGCTCGGCAAGGCCGTGTTCACACAGGTCTGTCATTTTTCTTGCCCCTTTCACTCGGTTATTGCACGGGAAAGCCTTTTTATCGCATCCGCCGAAATTTTTTTAATTATAGCCCGAATAAGCGGCGAAGTAAAGCGGCAGAAAACGGTTTTGCTTCTTGAATTTTTCGGAGCATTGTGGTAAAATACCAAGTAACGGAAAAGACACAGTCTCGGCGTTTATAGCGCGGTCGCGCTTTAAAGGAGGAAATATGAATGATACCGATATAAGGCGTTTTGCAGGTCTGCTCAAAAGCAGCCGCAGCGCGGTGTTTTTCGGCGGGGCAGGGGTCTCTACCGAAAGCGGAGTCAAGGATTACCGCAGCGAGGACGGTCTGTATAACACCGTAAAGCAGTACGGCGTGCCGCCCGAGGTGATTCTCAGTCACTCGTTCTTTGAAAGCAGTCCGGAGGTTTTCTATGACTTTTATTACAAATATTTCCTGCAAACCTCCGCAAAGCCGAATCCGGCGCACATCGCCCTTGCCGAGCTTGAGAGCAGGGGAATTCTCTCGGCGGTTGTGACGCAGAATATCGACGGACTGCATCAGGCAGCCGGCAGCAGGCGGGTCTTCGAGCTTCACGGAACGGTGTATAAATATCACTGCGCGAGGTGCGGCAGGGAGTTTCCTATGGAAAGGGTCAGTGAGCTTAAGGGCGGAGTCCCGCGATGCGATACCTGCGGAGGAATCATAAAACCCGACGTCGTACTCTACGAGGAGCCGCTCGACGAAGAAGTTATAACCGGCGCGGTAACGGCTATCGCCTCTGCCGACCTTATGATAATCGGCGGCACCTCTTTGGCGGTATATCCCGCCGCCGGACTGCTGAGGTACTACCGAGGCAGGGATATAGTCCTGATAAACCGCTCGGAGACACAGTATGACAGCCGTGCGAGCCTTGTTTTCCGCGACAAAATCGGCGAGGTTATGCGCGGGGCGGTCTCACTGCTCGATGAATAAAAAAATCCCCGTCCTGCCGGTATGGCAGAGGCGGGGATTTTTAATGTGCTTAATCGGGGAAGATATTGCTGATGAAGTTGTTGAAGCCGCTGTTTATCATTGTAGCGTCGTGGTCGGCGCCGGTGACTTCATACCAGATGTGCTTTACTCCATTTCTGTCAAATATCTCGTGATAGCTCTTCGGGAACTGCCCGACGGTGTGGTCGTCGGTGCCGCAGCATACGAGAAGCAGATAGGGACTGTAGTCCTTGCCCTCAAAGGTAAGCTCGTCTTCGGTGAGCTGTCCGGGGTGCTGCATAGCCCAGTCCTGACCGGGAGTAAGACCCGGGGCGGGTGCAAACGCGCCGACATATCCGAACAGGTCAGGACGCTGAAGACCGATATAAAGTGTCTCTCTGCCGCCCATCGAGAATCCCGCGATAGCGGTGTTGTCGCGTCCGGTGAGAACCGAGTAGTTCTTTTCGACATAGGGCATCAGGTCGTTTACGAGGTCGTTTATGAAGTTGTCATAAGGCGCTACCTGTTCGTTGGTAAAGCCGGGCTGAAGATTCGGGTCGGAGGTGGCGTACATACTCGGGAAGACAAGTATCATTTCCTTTGCCTTGCCGTCTGCGGCGAGGTTGGTGCTTATCTCTTTGAACTTATAGTTAGGATCGTTAGTCAGGGAGTACTCGTCGCCGAAGATTCCGTGAAGCACATACACAACGGGATATTTCTTTGATTTTTTATAACCCGCCGGAAGCAGAATATTAAAGCCGCGGTCGCTTCCGGTGGTCTCAGAGTGGTAAGTTACGTGCTCGAACGAAGGATAAGTAACGTCGCTGCGCGTATCCGAGGCTTCAGAGGGGCAAAATTCGTCGACGGTCATATTGTCCATAATGTTAATCTCCTTTTTGCTTTCGGGAGAATCAGCGCCCGAAGCACATCCTGCGAGCATAAGCGACGCAAGGATAAACGCAAGAATTTTTTTCATTTTAATAACTCCTTTCAAATCAGTCCTGCGGACGGAAGAAGACGTGAAGCGCGTTGTAGAGGTCGAGCTGCCACGCTTTCATATCGTGAACGCCGCCGGGAATGGTCACAAAATCGTAGTTTTTACCCTTTACAAGCTCGGGACAAAGCTTTTCGACCCTTGTCATAATGTCGAGATGTTCGGCATATGCGATGTCCTTGTCGCCGTTGCAGCAAAAGAGGTAATCGAGTTTGAGACCCCTTTTTTGAGCTTCGTCGAGGGTGCGGCATATGCGCTCGACCTCGACGTCGTGATTTCCCCAAGGACCGCAGCAGCCCGAAAACGGACCGTACCACGAGAACAGGTCAAAGTTATTGTAAAATGCCGCGCGGTAGGTAGTCATCGAGCCGAGCGAAAGTCCCGCAAATGCGCGGTGACGGCGGGTTTTCACGAGATTATCCTCGGTAACGTCGCCCTCGGCGTAGGTTGAAAATTCCGCTTCGACGGCGGGAATGAGGTCACGTCTGAGTTCCTCGCAGAAGTGTTCGGTTATGTATTCGGCATTTCGGTCGGAATCGTCGCCGCGGTAATATGTCGGCGCGACGATAATGCAGGGTTCGCATATGCCGTCGGCAAACATATTGTCAAGAATAGTGACGGTTTCCGGGAACATTTTGAACCACCAGTCTTCGTTTACCCCGCCGCCGTGGAGCAGGTAGACGATATCGTATCTGCGCTCGACGGAATAACCGTAAGGCAGGTAAACCCACGCGCCCTTATGAAGCGGTTTGCTCGAGTCGGCGTCATAGGTTTCGGTGTCGTAGTAAAAACGCCTTACCTCGCCGTGCTTCTCAGGCTCTCTGAGCATTTCTGAGGGCATTTCGTAAGCATATTTCATAAATGTCTTTCCTTTCATTTAAAATCTGTATAACTATTATATAAAAAACCCCGCCGGATTTCAAGTGGTTTTTGTCTTATATGACGATTGCTCAACCAACTTATAAGAAAACGGCATACGGGACAGAAAGAAGCGGCGCCCTCGGAATTTATGGTGTGAAAAAGTAAAAATAAGTATTGAAATAACCGTATGGATGGTGTAAAATAAATGAAGATTATTCCCGCAAGGAGGAACGTTATGATAGTCAAGGGTACATATTTTCAGAACGACGCAAATCGCCCGCTTGTTTACGGCGATGTCGAGATAGAAAACGTAAAGCGCCGCAGGTTAAGAGGCGAGGAGGAAAAGGAAGGAATCCTGTGCGAGCCGGTCCTCATCGGCTTCTGCGGGACCGACAACGAGCTTATGAATATGGGTTCAAAGGGACTTTTGAGCCCGAAATTCCCCGAGGGCAAAAACCGCCTGATAAACGGTCACGAGGGCATCGTCTGGGTGCCGTCGCAGAACCGCTTTGCTATAGTCCTTATACGCGGAGGCAACAGCTATGACCCCACCCGCTACACCGAGGACGAGACCTATTTTGAGTACGGCTGCGACAAGGCCGACGGTCTTTTTGCCGATAAGCAGTATTTCAATCCCGATATGCTCTTAAGGATTCCGGACGGATACGTCAAAAACGGTAAGCTCGACCTTGAGTTTGCCAAAAAGATGGTCTTTCCCGACCCCTACGGCTGTATGCTTTTCCAGCTCGAGCGTATGGAAGACCTCGGAAGCGCCCACCTTTTCAGAGTTGTAATGGCGCGTGAGAAGTGCGACGAGCAGACCGCAAGAAAGCTCGCAGCCGATGAGGCGTTTTCCCGTACTGTAATCTTCGGACTCGGCACCACGGGAATGTTTATGGGCGACCTCATCTCAAAGTATCACCCTGATTCCAAGATACTCTTTGTCGCACGAAGTCCGGAGGATTCACCGAAGGTAAGGTTTGCGCTCAGAGAGACGGGTGCCGAGTACCTCAAAAACGATTTTGCCACCGAGCGTGAACTTGCCGACGCCATTGTCGAAAGGCTCGGCGGCAGGGCGACTATGTTTATCGGCGTAAGCGGCTCTAACGTCGAGCATAGAGTTGCCTTTGAGCATAAGGCGTTGGGCTGCAACGGAATCTACAACAGCTTTTCGCTGGGCCCGAGGGTGGAATACGACACGATGCCGTTCGGCTTTGAGAACCACCTCATCTTCGGTTCCATCAATTTCAGGCAGTGCCATATGGAGCGGGCGATTGAGCTTCTCGCCAAGAGCCGCTACAACGAGATCGTAGAGCTTATAGACCGCGACGAGTTTGCCGCCGACCCTATAGGCGCTTACAAAAACAAAATTTATTCCAAGGCGGCGCCGATGAAAACGGCGGTCATCTGGAACAAAAAATATATCAACATCTGAGAAAGAAAGTGTAATTGAAATGAAGACAGTTTTAATCAACAAACCGTTTGAAATCGCTGTGACCGACACTCCGAAGCCCGAGGCTAAGGAGGGCGAAGCGCTCCTCAAGATACTCTACGGAGGAATCTGCGGGGCGGACGTCGCGAGCTACACCGGCAACCAACCCTTTACCACCTATCCCAGAATACCGGGACACGAGTTTTCGGCGGAGATAGTTTCTATTCCCGCCAACGGCCGCGGGCTTAAAGCGGGGGATATCGTCACCGCAAACCCGTATTTCAACTGCGGCGAGTGCTACTCCTGCCGCAGGGGATACGTCAACTGCTGCACCGATAACAGGACTATGGGCGTTCAGCGCGACGGAAGCTTCTGCGAATACATCTCGATGCCCGTGGAGAGAATTTATGAAGGCAAGGGACTTTCCGCAAAGGAGCTTGCTCTTGTCGAGCCGTTCACCATAAGCTGGCACGCCGTCAACCGGGCGCCGGTAAAGGCGGGCGACAGGGTACTTGTCGTCGGCGCGGGACCTATCGGGCTGTTTGCGCTGATTTCCGCCATACAAAAAGGCGCAACGGTTTATGTAGCAGACATTTTGGACGGCAGACTCAAAAAGGCGCTTGATTTCGGCGCGGCGGGAGTTATCAATTCCAAGGAAAAGGACATAGTCGCCGAGGCTATGCGTCTGACAGACGGCGACGGCTTTGACGTCTGCATCGAGGCGTGCGGGCAGTCGGTAACGTTCCTAAACTGCATCGACTGCGCGGCTTTTGCGGGCAATATAATCCTTATCGGCAACGGAAAAAAGGAAACCACATTCCTGCACTCTGTGCTTCTCAAAAAAGAGCTCAACGTCTTCGGCAGCCGCAATTCCTATCCCAAGGATTTCAGGGCGGTCATCGACATTATAGCTTCTGGAAAAGTCGACGTTCTGAAAATGGTCAGCGACGTCTATCCTATGGACAGAGCCGACGAGGCGTTCAAAGCTCTTGCGAACAATAAGGGCGACCTCTGCAAGGTGCTTGTTAAGATAGCGGAGGACTGATTATGAGAGAGAGAATAATTCAGTTCGGCGAGGGCGGATTTCTTCGCAGCTTTGCCGATATGTTCGTACACATAATGAACGAAAAGGGTACTTTCGACGGCAAGGTCGTTGTAGTTCAACCGATTCAGAAAGGACTTATAAACGTACTCAATGAGCAGGGCGGGGTCTACCACCAGTATCTCAGGGGAATTGAGAACGGCGAGGTCATAAATTCCTGTACCGAGGTTCATTCGATTTCACGCGGGGTTGACCCTTACACCGACTACAAGGCGTATCTTGAGCTTGCGCACAACCCCGATATGCGTTTTATCATTTCAAACACCACCGAAGCCGGCATCGAATATCTCGGCACCGAAAAGCTCGACGACGCTCCGCCGAAGTCCTTTCCGGCGAAGCTCACCGCGCTTCTCTACGAGCGCTACAAACTCGGACTTCCGGGCTTTATACTCTTTTGCTGCGAGCTTATCGACCATAACGCCGACTTTTTAAAGGAATATGTTCTGAAATACGCCGACCTCTGGCAGCTCGGCGAGGGGTTCAGGTCGTGGATAGAATCCGAAAACCACTTCTGCAACACCCTTGTCGACCGCATCTGCACCGGCTATCCCAAGGACGAGGCGGCGCAGCTCTGCAGTGATTTGGGCTGCGAGGACAGACTGCTCAACACCGCGGAGATTTTCCACCTTTGGGTCATCGAGGGCGACTATGAAGACGAGTTTCCGCTGAAAAAGTCGGGCATAAACGTTATCTGGACAGACGACGTAACGCCGTATAAAAAGCGCAAGGTCCGCATACTAAACGGCGCGCACACCTCGATGGTGCTTGCGGCGCGGCTATACGGACTTTCGACGGTCGGGGAGTGCCTGAATGACCCCGACGTGAGCGCCTGTCTTAAAAAGGCGCTTTATGAGGAGATTATCCCAACGCTCGGCAGCACCGAGGAGGATATCGCTTTCGGAAACGCGGTTCTCGAACGCTTTGCAAACCCGTTTGTAAAGCATCAGCTTCTGTCAATCGCGCTCAACTCGGTGAGCAAATTCAAGGCGCGCGTTCTGCCGACCATTCTCGAATACAGAGAAAAGTTCGGCAGTCTTCCGAAATGTCTCACGATGTCTCTCGCAGCGCTGATTGCTTTCTACCGTACCGATGAAGCCAACGACGGCGAGGATATAATGAAATTTATGAAGACCGCTTCGGTTGGTGAAATTCTCGCAAAAGAGGAATACTGGGGTGAAAATCTCGAATTTATGGAATCTGAGATTACGTCAGTACTTAAGCTGATTGAAGATGGCGGAATGAAGGCATACTACGCGGAGGCGCTCAGATGAGCCTTATAAAAATCCACCCCGACGACAACGTAGCAGTCGACTCAGAAACCGGTCACAAGACTGCGCTTAAAGACATCGCGGCAGGGGAGAGCGTAATAAAATACGGCTTTCCCATAGGCAAGGCGTCCTCGAACATAAAAGCGGGCGAGCATGTTCACACCCACAACCTTAAAACCGCGCTGACGCTCCGCGCCGACTACCGGTATGAACCCGCAGACTGTGCTTTAAAGCCTCAGAAGCCAGTTACTGTAAACGCTTATCTTCGTGAAAACGGCGAGGTCGGCGTCAGAAACGACATCTGGATTATACCCACCGTCGGCTGTGTAAATGGCGTTGCGAAACGCCTTGCAGAGCTTAGCGGGGCGTTTGCGCTTACCCACCCATACGGCTGTTCGCAGCTCGGCGGAGACCACCTCACCACGCAGAAGATTCTGCGCGGACTCGTTATGCACCCGAACGCCGGCGGCGTGCTCGTTTTGGGACTCGGCTGTGAGAATAATAACATAACTGAGTTTAAAAAAGCGCTCGGCGAGGTGAATCCGCATAGGGTAAAGTTTTTGAACGCGCAGGAGGTCTCCGATGAAATTTCGGAAGGGCTGCGTCTCATAGGCGAACTCAAGGAGTACGCAAAAGGGTTTAAGAGGACGCCGGTTCCGGTGTCGAAGCTGCGTGTCGGACTCAAATGCGGCGGCTCGGACGGCTTCTCGGGAATCACTGCAAATCCGCTTATAGGGCGCTTTTCCGACCGTCTTACCGCTATGAGCGGCTCCACCGTTCTGACCGAGGTTCCCGAGATGTTCGGCGCCGAAACGATTCTTATGAACCGCTGTGTCGACCGTTCGGTCTTTAACAGAACGGTAAAACTCATTAACGACTTCAAGGACTACTTCACCGCGCACGGGCAGGAGATCTACGAAAATCCGTCGCCCGGAAACAAGGCGGGCGGGATATCCACGCTCGAGGAGAAATCACTCGGCTGTACCCAAAAAGGCGGCAGCTCTCCCGTTACCGACGTTCTCGACTACGGCGACAGGGTGACAAAGAGCGGTCTTAATCTTCTGAACGGTCCCGGAAACGACATGGTCGCGATAACGAATCTCGCAGCCTGTGGGTGTCAAATCATTTTGTTTTCGACCGGCAGGGGAACGCCGCTCGGTTCTCCGGTGCCTACGGTAAAGGTTGCGAGCAATACGGCGCTGTTTGCCAAAAAAGGCGCTTGGATGGACTTCAACGCCGGCGGAATAATCGACGGCGAGCAGCTCGACGGCAGCTTTTTTGACTATGTCATTTCGGTCGCGAACGGGAAGTTGACAAATAGCGAGAAAAACGGTTTCCGCGAAATTGCTATATTCAAGGACGGTGTTACGCTGTGAGCATTGACGTTATAATCGACGCGCATCTTCACCTGTGGAAGAAGCAGGACGGAATGATAAACGGTCTACCGGTGCGTCATCTCGGAAACGGCAGGTCGAGCTTTATGGGCGAGGCGCGGCAGATGATGCCCGCCTATATGGACGACGGCGAGAACACCGCCGAGCGTCTTATCGGAAATATGGACTACGCTTGTGTGAACGCCTGCGTATGCACTCAGGAGTATATGGACGGCAATCAGGACGACTATCTTTTGTCGGTCAGAAAAAAATATCCCGACCGCTTCAGGGTGTGTTCGCTCTATGAGGAGAAGCCCGACTACCGCACCCAAGGCTTTGACGGCATAAAGATATGCGCCTCCCGACTTGCGGATAAGGATTTGAAGAAGCTGCTGCCTGTTTTTAAGGACGCGGAGCAAAAAGGAATGTTTATTTCGGTCGACCTTTGCGACGGCGCCGAGCAGACCGAGGATATGCAGTACCTGATTGAGCGCTGTCCCGACCTGAGGGTGGCGATAGGTCACTTCGGAACGGTCACCACAGACGGCTGGCAGGAGCAGATAAAGCTTGCAAGAAATAAGAACGTATTTATAGAGAGCGGCGGTCTGACTTGGCTTTTCAACTATGAATACTATCCATACCCGTCGGCGATTGAAGCCGTCAGGGAGGCAATAGGAATCTGCGGCGTCGAAAAGCTTATGTGGGGCAGCGACTATCCGAGAACGATGACCGAGATAACCTATAAAATGGCAGTCAGGTTTATCCGCGAGACAGATAGGCTCACCGAAGCCGAAAAGAAGGCATTTTTGGGAGAAAACGCGCAAAAATTCTACCGTTTCGGAGAGTTTACGCGGCTCGAACCGATACCGAATATGCTTTAAGCAGAAGCCGAAAGGAGATAAAAATGAACGATATCGATAAAATCGCGCTCGTTATAGGAATAGTCCTCGGGCTGCTCTACAGGCTGGTAAGTATATGCTGCTCTATAGGCTGGTATGTATATTCGGTCCGCTTCTTATTCAGTTTATGATTTTCATACACGCGCTTGAGCGCGCGATGCTTTAGCGAATAACCTCAAAGGAGAGATAAAAATGCTCAAAGGAATAAACCCGATAATCCCGCCGACGCTTTTAAAAGTGCTGTGTGAAATGGGTCACGGAGACACTATTGTTATAGCTGATGGCAATTTTCCGTCTGAGTCGGTCGGCAGGGACGCGATAGTTGTGAGAATGGACGGTCACGGCGTGCCAGAGATACTCGAAGCGGTGCTTTCACTTATTCCGCTCGATCAGTATGTGGAGAAACCGGTCAGCCTTATGGACAGGGTAAAGGGCGACAATGCCGATGTTTCCATCTGGCAGACCTACGACAGGATACTTAAGAACGCCGAGGGCAAAGGACTCGAAGCGGCAAATATGCTCGAACGCTTTGAGTTTTACGACGAAGCGAAGAAAGCGTATGCGGTTGTCGCTACGTCCGAAAGAAGCCAGTACGCTAACGTCATACTGAAAAAGGGCTGTGTGCTCTAAAACTCGAAATACATTAAAAAAGCGCTCCGATATCGGAGCGCTTTTTCTGTACTCTTACGCAAACTGCGCGTTATAAAGCTGTTTATAGAAGGTGTCACCGCTCATAAGGCTGTCGTGAGTGCCGCGCTCGACGATTTCGCCGTCCCTGACAACGAGGATTATATCCGCGTTTCTGACCGTTGAAAGCCTGTGCGCGATTACAAAGCAGGTCTTATCCGCCATAAGCGCTCGCATTGCCCGCTGGATTTGCAGCTCGGTGCGGGTGTCGACGTTTGAGGTAGCCTCGTCGAGAATCAGCAGTGAGGAGGGCAGCAACATTGCACGGGCTATGGTCATAAGCTGCTTCTGTCCCTTTGAAATGTTTGAGCCGTCATCGTCGAGGACGGTATCGTAGCCCTCGGGGAGAGTTTCGATGTAGTCGTGGATACCGCAGGCGCGGCAGACGCGCTCGATGTCTTCTCTCGTAGCTTGCTCGCTCCCGTAGGCGATATTTTCACTGACGGTGCCGTTAAATAGCCAAGTGTCCTGCAAGACCATCGAGTAATTCAGACGCAGGCTCTTTCTTGTCAAATCCTTTATCGGATTGCCGTCGAGCCTGATCTCGCCGCTGTCGACGTCGTAAAACCGCATCAGAAGATTAACTATAGTCGTTTTGCCGGCGCCGGTCGGTCCGACGATAGCCACAAGCGCTCCCTTCGGGACGCTCAGCGAAAGTCCGTGGATTATCTCCTTGTCCATAGAGTAGCCGAATCGGACGTTGTCGAGCCTGACGTCGCCAAGAGCGCCGTTCAGCTCATACGCATTTTCGGAGTCTGCGGGCTCGGGCTGTTCGTCGAGGAGTCTGAATACCCTCTCCGCAGCCGAGAATGCCGACTGAAGCTCTCCGATTATATTTGCAACCTCGTTGATAGGTCCGCTGAACTTGCGTGAGTATAGTACGAAGGTCGAGATGTTGCCTATTGAAATCGAGCCTTTGAGGAATAGCACCGCTCCGAAGAAGCTTACGAGCGAAAGCGAGAGGTTGTTTACGAAGTTTACCGACGGTCCCGTCATACTGCCGTAGTATTCGGCGCGGTAATAAGCCTCTGCGGTTTCGGTGTTCTTGACGTCGAATTTTTTACCGGTGTTTTCCTCCTGACTGTATGCTCTTAGCGTTTTCTGACCGCTTATCATCTCCTCGACAAAACCGTTGAGCTCGCCGAGTTTTGCCGAACGCTTGCGGAATAGCGGTCTTGTGAAGCCGGTAATTTTTTTGGTGAGGATTACCGAAAGAGGCACGGTGAAAGCGAATACCAGAACCAGCAGCGGGGATATAGAAATCATCATCACGAGCGCTCCGATGACAGTCACCGCACTCGCGAATATCTGCACGAGATCGTGGGAAAGCGAGGTGTTGATTGTGTCAATATCATACGAGATGCGGCTGAGAATGTCGCCGGTCTGGTTGCGGTCGAAATACCCGACGGGAAGCTCGGTAAGCTTGTCGAATACGTCCTTTCTCATTCGGTTGACGACCTTGCGGCTCACGATAATCATCAGCCGCGAGAGGATATAGGAGAGAAGTGCCGAGAGTATGTACAGCACCACCATAATAGCAGCGTAACGCCACACCGCCGAGAGGTCAACGCCTTTTCCGTCTTCCGAGAGCTTTATTGCGTCTATTGCGAAGCCTGAGAAATACGGTCCCGCGAGACCGAGCAGGTTTCCGCCTATTGTCAGAAGAATACACAGTGCCATAAGCCCTTTATGTCTCAGAAGATACGGCATCAGACGGCCCAAAACAGCCGTTTTTTTCATTTTTTCGCGCTGTTCGTTCATACCGCCGCCGCCTTTCCTTCGCCTATCTGCGACTCGCCGATTTCTCTGTAAAGCGGACAGGTCTTCATAAGCTCATTATGTGTACCCATTCCGACGACATTTCCGTTATCAATAACGAGAATCTTCTCGGCGTGCATTATCGAGCTTATGCGCTGGGCGATTATTATTTTTGTGGAATGTGCGCAGTGAAGACGTATTTCTTCGCGGAGCTTTGAGTCGGTCTTGTAATCAAGGGCGCTCGATGAGTCGTCGAGTATGAGAATCTCGGGGTCGCCCGCAAGCGCGCGGGAAATCAGCAGACGCTGTTTCTGACCGCCCGAGAGGTTTGCGCCCTTTATCGCAACCTCAGCGTCGAGTCCTCCCTGATTAGTGATAAAGTTTATTGCCTGAGCGCGCCTTGCTGCCTCGGTGAGCTGTTCGTCGGAAATGTCGCGTCCGAGTCGGATATTTTCCCGTACCGTGTCTTTAAAGAGAGTGTCATTCTGGAAGACTACACCGAATTTTGCCCTGAGGTCGGCGGTCGCGTAGTCGCGGATATCCACTCCGTCTATTTCGATTGCACCCTCCGCAACGTCGTAGTATCTCATCAACGCGCGGATTATTGTGGACTTGCCAGCTCCGGTCGCGCCGATTATGCCGAGAGTTTCGCCGCGCTTAAGCTCGAAGCTCAGGTGACGGACCGCAAAGCTTCCGCGGTCGTATTTAAATGTTACGTCCTTAAAAGCGATATGAGGCGCGTTTTCGGGCAGGAAGCTGAAATGCGGCTCGGTTTCGTAAAGCTCCATCGGGGTGTCAAGCACCTCGAGTACGCGGGCAGACGATGCTGCCGCTCTGGAAAGCATAGTGAACATTCTGTTTATCGCCATAAGCGCGTTCAGAACTATTGTGAACAGGTTCATAAAGGCGATTATTTTGCCGACCTTAGTCAGTCCGAACTGTACTCTGTAGGCTCCCGCCACGATTACCGCGACGATTCCGAGGTTCAAAAGCAGGCTCATAACGGGGTTTATCAAAGCCATTGTTTTTTCGGCGACACGCTCCCGCTCGGTGAGTGTGTCGTTTACCTTTTTAAAGCGTTCGCGCTCATAGCCCGATTTTGACAGAGCTTTTATCACTCTTACGCCCACGGCGTTTTCGCGGACGACCCTTAGCATTGAGTCGGACGCTTTCTGCACGATTTTAAAGAGTTTTGCGCCTTTGCGGGAGACTATAAATGTTATCGCTCCGACGACGGGAAGCGTAGCCACCATTATAAGTGTGAGGACGGGGTCGAGGGTAAGCGTGACTATTACTCCGCCGACGAGCATTATAGGCGCTCTGACGCCGAGACGCTGCATCATACCCACGGTCTGGTGCAGGACGTAGGTATCGCTCGTGACGCGGGAAATAAGCGACGGAATGGTAAAGCCGTCTACCTGTCGCTCGGAAAGATAGGAAATCCGAGAAAACAGGTCATGCCGCAAACCTCTTGTGAAATCTCTCGCCACCGCCGAAGCCATTCTGTTAGCGGCAATATTGCCTATCCACGCGAGCAGCGAGCATAGTATCATAAGGCATCCCCAAATCACGACGGGCGAGATTCTTCCCAATGGAATCAGGTCGTCGATGATGTAGGAGAGTATCCACGGAATTGCAAGCTCGACAAGTGTTCCGAAAACTTTGATGAGAAATCCGAGCGACATTCTCGGAATATACGGTCTAAGATATGATAGCAGTCTTTTCACGTGCGTTCCTTTCAAAATCATTAACATCTATAGCTATTTATATTTAACTTATCATATTGTAGCACATATTTCGGATTTGTCAAGAAGACGGAAAAAACAGGAAGTACAGGTCAAAAGGCAAAATTTAATTATGAAAAACCTGCCGTGAAATTGATTCAACGGCAGGTTGGAAAATGGCTGCGCTCGGTTTACCAAATTTTATAGGAAGCAAAACCCTATTTCCGATGCAGCAAGATGATTATAGCATATATTTTCACAAAAGTCAATAAATTTTCTACAAAAATCTATGAATTATTTACTCACTATGAAATATAATAACAGTAGGCGGTGATGATATGAACTACTGTGATTTCGGCGCGATACTTTATAAGCTTAGGAAAGGCAGCAGTATGACCCAAAAGGAGCTTGGCGAGCAGGTCGGGCTGTCAAAGGCTGTCGTGAGCAAATATGAAAACGGACTCGGGTATCCTACATTTGATGTTCTGGTGAGGATAGCGAAGTATTTCGGGGTGACAACTGATTATCTTCTTGGTGCGGAAAGCGGCAGAACCATTGACGTTACCGGGCTGACCGAGAGCCAGATAGACAGCATACACAGGATAATAGCTGAATTTCAGAAAGCGAACCGATAAACGGTTCCGCTTCTGTTTTAAGGTGGTTTAATAAAGAAAGCAAAATAAAAGCTCCCAAAAATTGGGAGCTTTTTTCGTGTCTGAATTATTTCATTGCTTCCTCGACCGCGACAGCGCAGGCGACGGACGCGCCTACCATCGGGTTGTTGCCCATTCCTATAAGACCCATCATTTCAACGTGAGCCGGAACAGAGGAGGAACCGGCAAACTGAGCGTCGGAGTGCATTCTTCCCATAGTATCGGTCATGCCGTAGCTGGAAGGACCCGCCGCCATATTGTCGGGATGAAGGGTTCTGCCGGTGCCGCCGCCCGAAGCGACCGAGAAGTACTTGACGCCGTTTTCAACGCACCATTTCTTGTAGGTGCCGGCGACGGGGTGCTGGAATCTTGTCGGGTTGGTGGAGTTGCCGGTGATGGAAACGCCTACGTTTTCGAGCTTCATAATCGCCACGCCCTCGGGGACGTTGTCGGCGCCGTAGCACTTTACGTCGGCTCTCGGACCGTTGGAGTAAGCCTTTTCGTAGACAACCTCAACCTGCTCGGTGAAGGGGTCGAACTTGGTCTCAACGTAGGTGAAGCCGTTGATTCTCGAAATGATAAAAGCTGCGTCCTTGCCGAGACCGTTGAGGATAACGCGCAGGGGCTTGGTTCTTACCTTGTTGGCGTTGAGAGCGATCTTGATAGCGCCCTCGGCGGCTGCGAAGGACTCGTGTCCGGCGAGGAAGCAGAAGCACTCGGTGGATTCTGAGAGAAGCATAGAGGCGAGGTTGCCGTGTCCGAGACCGACCTTGCGGTTTTCGGCGACGGAGCCGGGTATGCAGAAGCTCTGGAGACCCTCGCCGATAGCAACGGCGGCGTCGGCGGCCTTTTTGCAGCCTTTCTTTATGGCGATGGCGCAGCCAACGGTGTATGCCCAGACTGCGTTCTCGAAGCAGATGGGCTGGGTCTCGCGGACTATCTTGTCGCAGTCGATACCCTTTGCAAGGGTGATTTCTTTACATTCCTCAACAGAGGAGATGCCGTATTGAGCGAGAACCGAATTGATTTTGTCAATTCTTCTCTCATAGTTTTCAAATAAAGCCATGATAAATTCCTCCTCCTTAAATTACTGCTTGCGGGGGTCGATATACTTAGCGGCTTCCGCGAATCTGCCGTAAGTGCCCTTTGCCTTTTCGTATGCGGTGTTGGGGTCGTCGCCCTTCTTGATGAAGTCGGTCATCTTGCCGAGAGAGACAAATTCGTAGCCTATGACCTGATCGTCTTCGTCGAGAGCCATTCTCGTGACGTAACCTTCAGCCATTTCAAGGTATCTTACGCCCTTTGCCTTGGTTCCGTACATTGTTCCGACCTGCGAGCGGGTGCCTTTGCCGAGGTCTTCAAGTCCTGCGCCGACGGAAAGACCGTCCTCAGAGAAAGCGGACTGGGTTCTGCCGTAGACGATCTGCAAAAACAGCTCGCGCATTGCGGTGTTGATAGCGTCGCAGACGAGGTCGGTGTTAAGAGCTTCGAGAATCGTCTTGCCGGGGAGAATCTCCGCCGCCATAGCTGCGGAATGGGTCATTCCCGAGCAGCCGATTGTCTCAACGAGTGCCTCCTCGATAACGCCCTCCTTGACGTTGAGCGAGAGCTTGCAGGCGCCCTGCTGGGGAGCGCACCAGCCGATACCGTGGGTAAAGCCCGAGATATCGCTTATCTGCTTAGCCTCCACCCATTTGCCCTCTTCGGGCAGGGGAGCAGGTCCGTGCTTGGGTCCCTTGGCAACCAAACACATCTGTTCGACTTCGCGTGAATAGTTCATTTTTATTGACTCCTTTCAAAATAATGGAAATATGCGAATTCATATGCATACAGTATACTACATTCCGGACAATATTACAAGTATTTTTTTAAATTCCGCAAAAAGACGAAAAATATGAACTTTTTGTTAATTTTTATTTACGGAGCAACTTTTTGCCTTTTCGGAGCGTATTGCTTATGTAAGACCTTTTCAAGGGTATTATACAAGAAGTAAAAGGAGGAACTATAAATGAAAAAGGTATTATCAATTATTCTTGCGGTTTTAATGCTCGCGGCGCTCGGTGTAACGGTTTTTGCCGATTCAGAGGAGCTCACTGCTGGAGTGAGCGCGGGCTTTACCGTTCTCGGCAGCAGCTATGACGAAGAAGACGGCGTCTGCCGTATGATAGTCTCGAACCGTATGTTTACCTATCAGACCTACGACGAATCGTATTCTTGGTATTACACCACGCTGCACGCGTCGTATAAGCCCGACGACCGCGAAGTAACGCTTTCTTCCGACGGTTCCGGTATCGGCAACGCCGCGCTCGAAAGCTTCAAAAACAAAGAGCCCGTCCCCGCGGGAACGGTAGTAAAGCTCACCTGGAACGGGGAGATACTCGAAAGCTACCCGCCGCAGTTCTCGGGCAAAATTTACGGCTTCGAGTTTACCGGCGAGACGACGGAATATTCGCTCGACGAAATGGAGCAGGCTCTGAGCGACTACTACTTAAACAGCGATGAGACCGAAAAGATACCTTCCGAGGGGGTAAGATGCGCCGAAAAGGCTGATTTCGCCGTCGCCGGCTGCGACAGCTCCACCCTTAAGGACGGAGAATACACCAAGAGCGGCTCAACGCTCTATCTTGTGCAGAACGGTGCGTCTCAAAACTTTGTAAGACTCACGGTAGACGTCGATAAATTCGCGGTGGTATGCGGCGAGGGCGACGCCGAACTCACCGAGACGTATAAAAACTTCATAAAGACCGGCGAGCTTCCCGTCGGTACGGTCGTGAGCATCTCCTGGACGGGAATGATTTTGGACAGCTATCCCGCGCAACTCGAAGGGGTTTTCGGTCTGACCGTCACTTCAAAAGAGAGCGACTATTCTGACGCCGACCTCAAAGCGAAAATGGACGCCTTTAACGAAGAATTTGAAGGCTCTTCGCAGGGCGATTATCCCGCGATGATATTCTATAAAGGAGTGCTCTATAAGCTCTCGGATTCGGCGCTCGAGCTACCGCAGGGTGCGGAGTTTAAGCCGATAGGAACGCTAAGCTATGTTGAGGGCGAACCCACTGAATCCGGCACGCAGAATTATTCGAGACAGCCTGTGGAATTTGCTGAGGCGGTATATAACGGCGTAGATTGTCTCGTTGCCTACTGCGACGGCGACTACAGATTTTTCCTGCCATATACCGCATCGCCGTCGGCAGACCCCGCTCAACAGTCTCACGAAGAAGTACCCGTTCCCAAGCAGTCCGAAGCGGGCGTCAAAAACCCCGAAACGGGCGTCGGCTTGGGCAACGCGTTTGCACTGGCTGCGCTTGCCGGAGCGTCTGTTTATGCGCTTACGCTGAGGGCGTCAAGGCGCAGAAAAGAGTAAAAATTTAGGATTCGAGAAAAATTTTAAATTTTTTTCAAAAAACACTTGCAAAATTTTTCGGGATGTGCTATTATAGCAAATGTCGGCTGAAGCCGAACATTTGCGGGGTATTAGCGCAGTTGGAAGCGCGCCACACTGGCAGTGTGGAGGTCACGGGTTCGAATCCCGTATGCTCCACCAAATTCACAAGGGCGAACGTTTTTGACATGGCAATTGTCAAAAACGTTCGCCTTTGTCTATAAGACAGCGGTTTATGTATGCTGTGTCGTTGCGCGTTTGCAGGGCTGTGGGACACCTTGAATTTCGTTCCACTTTTCTTTTAAAACCGCTTGCCTTTTGCGCATAGGTGTGGTAAAATAATACTGCATCTTTATCCGGGTGTAATTTGGAAACATTATAAAGAAAAGAGGAAAGCTTATGAAAAAACTTTTGAAAACCCTGCTGCTGTCGGCGCTTATGGGCGTTACGCTCTGCGGAATGAGCGGCTGCGCTAAGAAGATAACCGTCGTGGATGAAATCCCCTCGGAATATCTCAAGGCGAGAGAGGACGGCGGCACCGTAACAAGGTTCACTTATATGACCAAAGACTACTACGGCGGTATGTCGGAAATCGAGAAAGAAGCTTATATTTATCTTCCTCCGAATTACGACGAGTCCAAACAGTATAACGTTATGTTCCTGCTGCACGGAATCGGCGGCGACGTCTGGGAGTGGGGCATGACCAACGACAATTCCGACGTCAAGAAGATGATGGACAATCTCATTCTCAACGGCGATATCGACCCGTTCATCGTTGTAACTCCTAACGGACGTTCCGCCAAAGACCATTCGTCCAGCTCCGATTCAGGCTCGTTCTACGTATTCGGAAAGGAACTGAGAAACGACCTCGTTCCCTATATCGACGAGCACTACGCCACATATGCCGACTATTCCGAGGGTTACGACATCTCGGCGGCGCGCGACCACAGAGCCTGTGCGGGTCTTTCTATGGGAGGCATGCAGACCACGAATATCGGTCTCTGCGAGTGTCTTGATATGTTCAGCTACTTCGGAGGCTTTTCTTCCTGCCCGACCACTTACAGCTCCGACGAAATAGCCAAGCGCCTTGAAAACTTCCCGGATTACGATATCAAGTATTTCTACAATATCTGCGGCACCGACGACGGCATCGCGCTCTGGAGCCACTCCGCCGCTATGGACGGTCTTTGCGACAAGACCGACAAGCTCAAGGACGGCAAGAACTATATATGGCAGACCCGTCCCGGCGGACACGATTTCGGCATCTGGCATCTCGGGTTCTTCAACTTCGCGCAGATTGCGTTTACGCAGTGATAAGCAATATAAGATATGAAATCAAAAGCCGCGGGGGACCGCGGTTTTTGTTTGCCTTACGTCTCGCTTGCATTTTGCCGCGCTATATGATATACTGATTTCAATCTGCGCATATGCGCTTTCAGACAGACGCGAAAGAGGAACAGATAAATGACCGAAAAATTTGTCCGTGCAAATTTAAAATATCTTAAAGGCTTTATGACCGAAAGTTCTCTCACGGCGGCGAGAAAGACTCACGTTCTTCTCGGCGACTTTATGGCGGCGTCGCACAGTTCCGGAGTGCGGCACGAGCGCCGTTCCTTTGATAATTTTGAGGGTGAGTGGATAATCCCCGAGGAGGAGACCCGTCCCGGAGTTATACTTTATCTGCACGGCGGCGGTTACACCTGCGGCAACATCGACTATGCCAAGGGCTTTGGCACGGTCTTAGCAAATGAATTCGGCATAAGAGTTTTTTGCTGCGCCTATCGTCTTGCGCCCGAAAATCCGTTTCCCGCCGCTGTCGACGACGCAGTCGAGGCGTATGAATATCTGCTGCAAAGCGGTTTTTCTCACGACAGAATAATTCTCTGCGGAGAAAGTGCAGGCGGCGGACTGTGTTATGCCCTGAGTCTGAGGCTGAATGAAATTTGGGTCGCCCAGCCGGCGGGAATAATCGCGATTTCGCCGTGGACCGACCTCACTATGTCGGGAAATTCGCATAAGGTCAACAACGAAATCGACCCATCTATGACCACCGATAGAGTGAAGTTTTTTGCGGATTGCTACAGCGACAGCCCTAAAAATCCGCTTGTTTCTCCGGTGTTTTTCAAACCGGAGGACGCCGATTTTCCGCCGTCGCTGATATTTGCGGGCGGCGACGAGGTACTTCTCGACGACTCGGTGCTTATGCACAAAAGGCTCACCGAATCGGGCTTCAAGTCGCAGCTTATAGTGCGCCCAAACCTCTGGCACGCTTATGTACTTTACAACCTTAAGGAATACAGAAACGACTATGAGAAGATAGGCAGGTTTTTGGACCGCCGTCTCGGTTCGGAAAGCCGCTTCTGGCGCAGGCTCGACAATGCCGCGCTCATCTTCCCGGCGTCAAAGCGGCGCGGGTGGCACAACGTCTTCCGGCTATCGGCGGAGCTTTCCGAGCCCGTTGACCGCGACGTTATGCAGGCGGCGCTGGAGGTCACTGTCAGGCGATTTCCGCTGATATCTTCGCGGCTGCACGCGGGAGTTTTCTGGTATTATCTCGAGCAGACCGGCGCTCCGCAGATTATCCCCGACGGACCCCAGCCGATAATGAAGCGCGGCTTCGGCGCGGTGAGACAGTGCGCGATAAGGGTTTTATATTATAAAAACCGCATAGCCGTGGAATTTTTCCACGCCGTCACCGACGGCACGGGCGGACTGATATTTTTGAAGTCTCTGCTTGCCGAATATATATCGCAGAAATACGGCGTAACGGTTCCGAATACCTGCGGCGTGGCGGACAGGCTCGCAAGTCCTACCTATGACGAGCTTGAAGACAGCTTTGCCGAGAACGCGGGAGCTGTCGGGCTTAAGCGAAAAGATGGAAAGGCATATCACTTGACAGGTACAAAAGAGCCGGACGGATTTTTAAATCTCACCTGCGGCACTCTGTCCGCAGATGACCTGTTGAAGCGGTGTCATGAGCTTGGAGTTACGCTGACGGCATACCTCTCAGCCGTGATGATTATGTCGCTGATAACGGTTCAGAAGCGTAAAGTGTTTAAGCTTGACAGACGTCTGCCGATAAAAGTACAGATACCCGTCAATCTCAGGCGTCTTTTCCCGAGCGCTACGATGCGAAACTTTGTTATGGTGGTAAACGTTGGCGTTGACCCGAGAATGGGAGACTACACCTTTGAGGAAATTCTGAACATCGTGAGCAAACAGCTTGCTCTCGGCGTTACCGCTAAAAATATGCAGGCTGTTTTCACAACAAACGTAAAATCCGAAAGAATGCTGGCTGTGAAACTGATGCCTTTGTTCATAAAGAATATTGTGATGAAAGCGGTTTTTGACTCTGTAGGCGAGGCGCAGGCGTGCATTACGCTTTCCAATCTCGGAAAAATCGAGGTGCCGGAGGAGATGCGGGAGTATGTAAAGGGCTTTGACTTTATAATCAGTCCTCAGGCGAAAGCCCCGCACAACTGCGCCGTCTGTTCTTACGGAAACGATCTCAGAATCAATTTTATCCGACGTTCCGAAGACCCCGAGCTTGAAAAAGAGTTTTTCCGCAATCTTGTAAGGCTTGGGCATCATGTCGTCATCGAGAGTAATATGAAAAGCAGTCAGGAAAGGTTGTGAGTGTATGTACTGCGTAAACTGCGGCGTAGAGCTAAAGGACAGCGAAAAGGTCTGTCCGCTCTGCAAAACGATGGTCTTCCACCCCGATATACCCTTGCCGAGCGGCGAAAAGCCCTATCCCGAATATGTCGCGCCGGCAAAAAAGTTCAACCGAAAGGGCGCTATGTTTGTGTTGACGGTTATATTCCTGATTCCTGTCATTATCACGCTTCTAATCGACCTGAAGCTGAATGCCTCGGTGGTCTGGTCGGGATATGTCATAGGCGGACTCGCGGTCGGCTATGTGTCTTTTGTGCTGCCGTTCTGGTTTAGGCGTCCTAACCCCGTGATATTTGTTCCTTGCGCCTGCGCTTCGGCGATATTGTTTCTTTTATATATCGACCTCTCGGTCGGCGGACACTGGTTCCTGCCGCTGGCGTTCCCGATTGCCGGTATCGGTTCGCTTATATTTACGGCGGTCACTGCGCTTTTGAAATATATAAAAAGGGGACGGCTCTATATTTTCGGTGGGGCATTCATAGCGCTCGGCGGCTACAGTATGCTTATAGAAATGTTCATCTGTATTACTTTTAACCTCAGATTCATTTTCTGGTCGGTCTATCCGTTGGCGGCATTTGTGCTTGTAGGGCTGCTGCTGATAACTATAGCGGTCTGCAAGCCGCTCAAAAGCTCGCTTGATAAAAGATTCTTCATATGACGAAAAAGCGCTCCGATGTCGGAGCACTTTTTTGCAAAACAATTTGAAGGCTTTCGGTCCGGTTTTTATTTTACGCTTCCGCCTCTGAACTCCGCGTTTATCTCGCTGAGTTCTTTAAGACCCTCGATATACGGTCCGTAAACCTCAAGCATATTTCCCGCGCCGTAAAGACCGCAGGCCGAGCAGTTTTCGCACTCATTTGCATCGCAGCCGAGACCGTTTTTAACTATCCATTCGCGCTCCTCGCGAGTGGTGTCCTTGATTAGATACTTCATATTTGCACCTCCGTTTTAGTGCATTTTAATTATTATATCACAACAATTTTAGTATTTCCACACCGATATTGAAAATTCAGTGAAATTTGAAATCGTACCCTTGACATATTGACAAAACAAGAATAAAATAGTATTTGAGGAAAAGTTGGATTTTCCGATTTATGAGAATCGGCTTTACTCAGATTAAGTTACCTAAAGCATATTATATAAAAAAGGAGATTGTTTTATGTCAACATTGACCAAGAACCCGAATGTCAACAAATGGGTCGATGAGATGATTGCTCTCTGCAAACCGGACAAGGTTGTCTGGATAGACGGCAGCAAAGCACAGCTCGACGAACTCCGCAATGAGGCTATCGCCACCGGCGAAATGATCAAGCTCAACGAGGAAAAACTCCCCGGATGTCTTTATCACAGAACTCTGCCCAACGACGTTGCAAGGGTTGAGGACAGAACTTTCATCTGTTCCCGCAAGAAAGAGGACGCGGGTCCTACCAACAACTGGTGCGACCCCAAGGAGATGTATGCAAAGCTTACTCCGATGTACGACGGCGTTATGAAAGGCAGAACCATGTACGTCATTCCCTATTCGATGGGACCCATCGGCTCGCCTCTTGCTAAGGTCGGCGTTGAAGTTACCGACTCCATCTATGTTGTCCTCAATATGGCGATTATGACCCGTATGGGCGCAGACGCCTTCAAGAATCTCGGCGACGTTTCCGACGACTTCGTAAGAGGTCTTCACTCCAAGGCGGACGTCGATCCCGAAAAGCGTTACATTGTTCAGTTCCCGGAGGACAATACAATCTGGTCGATCAACTCCGCATACGGCGGAAACGTACTTCTCGGCAAAAAGTGTTTTGCTCTCAGAATCGCGTCCTATCAGGGCAAGAACGAGGGTTGGATGGCTGAACATATGCTTATTCTCGGCATCGAGAAGCCCAACGGCGAAATCAAGTATGTGACCGCCGCGTTCCCGTCCGCCTGCGGCAAGACCAACCTCGCTATGTTGATTCCTCCCGAGGGCTACACCAAGAGGGGCTATAAGGTATGGACCGTCGGAGACGATATCGCCTGGCTCAAGCCCGGCGAGGACGGCAGACTCTACGCTATCAACCCCGAAAACGGCTTCTTCGGCGTCGCTCCCGGCACCAACGAAAAGTCCAATTATAACGCACTTGCGTCCACGAGAAAGAACACCATATTTACCAACGTCGCCATCAACAACGACGATATGACCGTCTGGTGGGAGAAGCTCGACAAGAATCCTCCCGTCAACGCCACCGAGTGGAAAGGCGAAAAGGTCAACGGACCCGAGTATGTCGCCGCCGGCAACAAGCTCGCACATCCGAATTCCCGCTTCACCGCTCCCGCCGAGAACTGCCCCTGCATTTCTCCCGAATTTAACAATCCGAACGGAGTTCCGATAAGCGCGATAATCTTCGGCGGAAGACGCGCCAAGACCGCTCCGCTGGTATATCAGTCCTTCAACTGGCAGCACGGCACCTTTGTCGGTTCGATTATGGCTTCCGAGACCACCGCTGCCGCTACCGGCGCGGTAGGCGTAGTCCGTCGCGACCCTATGGCTATGCTTCCGTTCTGCGGCTATCATATGGGCGATTACTGGGCACACTGGCTTGAAATGGGCAAGATTCTGGGCGACAAGGCTCCTAAGATATTCAACGTCAACTGGTTCCGCACCGACGACAACGGCGACTTCATCTGGCCCGGCTACGGCGACAATATGCGCGTTCTTGACTGGATAATCGACCGCTGCGAGGGTACCGTAGACGCGGTTGAGACTCCTATCGGCTACGAGCCCAAGCCCGAAGACATCAACGTCGAGGGACTTGACGGCGTCACCACTGAGACAGTTGCCGACCTTCTCAGCGTCGATAGGGAGCTGTGGAAAGAGGAAGCCAAGGGCATTGAGGAGTTCTACAAGAAATTCGGCGACAAGCTTCCGAAGGAAATGTCAGACGAACTTAAGGCTCTCGAGGCAAGATTGGCGTAAAACCGTATAAGCTCAAAATTTTTGAGGGACGCTTTTGAAAGCGTCCCGCAGCCGCCCCTCGGCACAGCGCCGTGGGGCGGTTTTTGAGGTTTGAGAACCCGTATTTGTAGAAAAAGAGTCTAAATTGATTTTATATAATAAAAATTTTCGTCGTTTTGACTATTTACAAATGCGATTTTTTGTGTATAATATATAGCAGAAAAGCAAATCAGGCTTTTCCGTATAATAACTGACATCCTCATAATATAATGTTCCAAGTAAATGGCGGAGTAAGAGAGCGGTTTCGTTCTCTTATTTCGCTTTTTAAGGTTTTTTGCGCGCGGGTCTTTTCAAAACGTCCAAAATGGTGTATAATACTCTTACAAGACAGCGGGGTGAACATATGCAAAGGATTCTCGGATATATGCGCAAGGCGGTTCAGGAGTTTGACATGCTTTCTGACGGCGACCGCGTGGCAGTCGGCGTGTCGGGCGGCAAGGACAGTTTTGTTATGCTTAACGGTCTTTTTATGCTGAGAAGCTTCATCGGCATAGATTACGAAATCACAGCAGTCACTGTCGACCCGTGCTTCAACGGTGTCGGCGGCGACTATTCGCAGGTTTCGCGCTTCTGCGCAGAACGCGACATCGAATATATTCTGGAGCCGAGCAATATAGGACGTATAGTTTTTGACATAAGAAAAGAGGAGCATCCCTGCTCGCTCTGTTCGCGTATGCGCAGGGGCGCTCTCCATAATATAGCCCAAAAAGCCGGCTGCAATAAGCTCGCCCTCGGGCATCACCTTGACGACGCCGTCGAGACTTTTTTAATGAATCTCTTTGTCGAGGGCAGAATAGGGTGCTTTTCGCCGATGAGCGTTCCCAACGGCGGAGATATTTCGCTGATACGTCCGCTTGCGCTCGCCCGCGAGTGGGAAATAAGCGCCGCTGCAAAGCGAAACGGGTTTGAGGCGGTCAGGTCGCGGTGTCCGGCAGACGGTTACACGAAGCGTGAGGAAATAAAGAGGTTTATCGCGGAGCGCGAAAAAACTGACCGCGGCTTTACCGACAGAGTCTTCGGGGCTATGTGCCGTGCCGGAATCGACGGCTGGGGCTGTAATGAACAGACAAAGGAGTGCTTGAAATGAAACTTATGTTTATAGGAGACGTAGTCGGAGCGGCAGGGTGTCAGTTCCTCGCGTCGAAAATAAAGGAGCTGCGAATCCGGTACGGGACCGATATACTCGTGGTCAACGGCGAAAATGCCGCTACGGGAAACGGCGTCACGGGGGTATCTGTGAAGATGCTCACCCAGCTCGGTGCGGACGTGATAACCACAGGAAACCACGCTTTTAAAAGGTACGAGGCGCAGAAGTTATATGATGAGCTTTCCTATCTGATACGCCCAGCGAATTTTCCGAACGGTGTAATCGGCAGGGGAGTATGCGTACTCGATATGGGCAGAACGCGCGTCGCCGTGGTAAACCTGATGGGAGTCACCTATCTTGAACCGCTCGACAATCCGTTTGCGGTGATAGACCGTGTGCTTACGGAGATTGACACTCCTAATATAATTCTTGACTTCCACGCCGAGGCGACTTCGGAGAAAAAGGCTATGGGATATTATCTTGACGGCAGAGTGACCGCCGTCATCGGAACGCATACCCACGTTCAGACAGCCGACGCGCAGGTGCTCTCGGGTGGGACAGCTTATATCACCGACGCCGGTATGACGGGTCCCGAGGAGTCGGTTCTCGGGATTCAGAAAGAGCTTGCGATTTCCAAGCTGCGATACAGGTTCCCCACGCGCTTTGTCGAGGCTCAGACCCCTTGCTTTATCAACGGCGTGTCGGTGGATTTCGACGAGAAGACGGGCAGAGCAAGGAGCATCACCCCGTTCATCGAACGGTGAATCCGAGAAAAATTCTCACCGCGAGTGAAGAAAGCAGAAAAGCGGTTATATCTCCCGCCAGCGCAGACGGAAGAGCGTGGCGGGATTTTTTTACCTTTGTAGCCGCGAAATAAACCGCTATTGTGTAAAAAGTAGTTTCTGTCGAACCCATAAGCACGCTCGCCACGCGTCCCGCAAAGCTGTCTGGCCCGTTTTCGGCGAGAATGTTTTTTAAAATTGCGAGTGCGCCGCTTCCGGAAACGGGTCTGAGGAGCGTCAGAGGAAGACATTCGGAGGGAAAACCGAGAGCATCGGTAATGGGTGAAAGCAGCCTTGTAATCGCGTCGAGCGCTCCTGACGAGCGGAACATTCCGACTCCGAGCATTAGAAGCGTGAGAGTTGGAAGCAGTCCAACGGCTGTTTTGAGGTTTTCCCTTGCGCCTTCGATAAAAGCATCGAGTATGTTCACTTTTTTATAGAGTCCCCAACCGAATATCAGGGCGACTATAATCGGAACGGCAAATACGCTAAAGCTCATTTTTTCTGCCTATATTCAGCACTTCCGCGACGGTGAGAGCAACCGCCAGCGAGGCAAACGAAACCAAGAGTACGCAGGGGAGTATTTCTAACGGCGCGGAGCTGCCCGCCTCGGCACGCAGTGCCGCAACGGTCGCGGGAATGATTTCTGCCGAGCAGGCGTTCATCACGGCAAGTTTTATCATATTAAGGGTAGCAACTTCACCGGGATTTTCCTCGCGTTCGAGAGCGCGCATAGCTTCGATTCCGAGAGGAGTCGCGGCGTTGCCGAGACCCATAAGATTTGCGCTGACATTCATAGCTATGGCGCGCAGAGCCTCGGAGTCTTTTTTGAGTCCGCGGAATATCAGTTTCAAAAAAGGTCTGAGAATTTTTGTCAGACCGTCGGTGATGCCCGAGCGTTCGGCTATTTTCATTATGCCGCCCCAGACAGCCATAGAGCCTGCGAGGGTAAGCACAAGCGAGACGGCATCGGCGCCTGATGAAATGACTGCGTTGGATATTTCCGCCGGAGTCCCTGCGAAAACGGAGTAGACCACAGACCCTAAAATTATAAAAGAAAGCAAATAACCTATCATTTTGGCACCTTTTTAGCGTTTTTTTGTCGAAATTGTGTATTGACAAACTATAAAAATTATGGTAATATGTCGAAAACCAGATACAGAAGGTCTGAGCGCATAGGGAATACGATATTACAGCGACGGCATCTGTTTTCTATTATTAAACGCTTCCGGAAGAATACGGAATGTATTCGTCTTATTTTCAACGTTCGTAACCGAAACAGGACACATCATGTTTTATCTTATCAAGGAGGACAATTATGAAATCTACTGGCATTGTTAGAAAAGTCGACGAGCTGGGAAGAATTGTCGTTCCCATGGAGCTCAGAAAGACTATGGACATCAAGGAAAAGGACCCCATTGAGATCTTTACCGACGGCGACAGCATAATTCTCAGAAAGTATACCGACAGTTGCATCTTTTGCGGCAACGGGGACGACACGCAGCGCTTTGAGGGTAAAATCATATGCAAGGGCTGCCTTGACAAGCTGAAAAATATGTAGGCGCTTTGGGCTGTCCGTTTGTATATTCTATGCTTCGGAAGCTCGGTATATTACAGCTTGTATTTTGCGTTATATCTTCAAAATCCGCCGTATCGGGCGGATTTTTTATGAGAAAACTTCCCAACACTAATAACGGTTTTTGGCAAAGCTTATTTCTGTTGACAGAAATAAGCTTTCGGGTTTTCGGAGCGCCCGAATACATCTAAATTTCAAAATTGTCTTGCATAATTGGACGCAATGTGGTAAAATAAAAACATTCACGAATTTCAGTATATTCAGGATGCAGGCATCCGATAATCAGAAATGAGGATTTTTTATGACAGTTGATTTCATACGCGAACTGTTGGAGACTGAGGACATTATATATTTTCCGTTCTGCGACTGGCTTTTTCCCAACGGACTGAAAATTAACAACGTACTTTTCTCCATTCCGTGGTTCAACGACACCACGCTCGATATCTACTGGTACGGCTTTTTGATTGCGCTCGGAATGCTTCTGGCGGTCATCTACGCGTCAAGGAGAATGAGAAAATTCGGGCTCGATTCGGACAGGTCGATAGACGTTATTCTGGCAGGACTTGTCGGCGCGATAATCGGTGCGAGAGCATATTACGTCATATTCCGTCTTGGCAACTATCTTACCGACGAGGGCGGGCTTGACATCGGCGCGGTTCTCAGGATACGCGACGGCGGTCTCGCGGTCTACGGCGGCGTCATAGGGGCGCTCATATTCGGCGGAATCACCGCTATGATAAGAAAGGTAAAATTAACCCCTATGCTCGACCTTATGGGTCTCGGGCTATTGATCGGTCAGAGCATCGGACGCTGGGGCAACTTCTTCAATCAGGAAGCTTTCGGCACAAAAACCTCTCTGCCGTGGGGTATGATAAGCAATAAGATTCTCAGCGGACCGAACGGTCTTTACTTCTACTACTATCCCGAAAATGTCAGCGTGATTTCAAACCGCGCTACCGATATGGCAGCTCATCCATGTTTTCTGTACGAGTCACTCTGGTGCCTTATAGGCTTCCTTGTGCTCCATTTCTACTCCAAAAAGTTCCGCAAATTCGACGGCGAGATATTCCTGCTCTACATCGGCTGGTACGGCGCAGGCAGGTTCTGGATAGAGGGTCTTCGGACCGACAGTCTCTTTATCCCGGGGACACCGCTCAAGGTATCTCAGGTTGTGGCAGGAACTTGCGTAATATTCTCAATAGTTCTTCTCACGATAAAATACATCTTAGTTAAAAAGAACGGCAACACGTTCTATTATGAGACAGAGGAGTCAAAGGAGCTTCTTAGACTCAAGGACGAAAAGCTTCAGGGCGAGCGCAACCGCCGCGGCAAGCACGCCGACGCCGAGGTTTCTGAACACATTCTCGCGGAGGACTCTGAGTCTTTGGAAGCCGATGAGCTTTCCGTGGCAGAGCCCGGTGAAATTTCAGGTGCAGCCGAAGAAGCTCAGTCGGAGACTTCCGAAATTTTCGAGAGCGAGAAAGAGGAGGGGAAGACCGATGGCGGAGCTGATTAACGGCAAGGAAATCGCGGCATCTGTTCGCGAGCAGGTGCGGCTTGAGGCGTTGGAGCTTAAGAAGAATACCGGCGTCGTTCCCGGACTTGCGGTCATACTCGTCGGCGACGACCCCGCGTCTAAGATATATGTCGGCAACAAAAAGAAAGCTTGCCTTGAGGCGGGATTCAACTCGTTTGAGCATATTCTCCCCGCCGAGACATCTCAGCAGGAGCTTCTCGAGCTTATCGCAAAGCTCAATGAAGACAAATCCGTCCACGGGATACTCTGTCAGCTTCCGCTGCCGAAACACATCGACGAGCGCACGGTCATAGCTGCGATATCTCCTTCAAAGGATGTCGACGCGTTCCACCCCATAAATGTCGGCAAGATAATGATAGGTGACTACGATTTTCTTCCCTGCACTCCCGCCGGTATTATGGAGCTTATCCATTCGACGGGCGTTTCGGTGAGCGGCAAGAAGTGTACGGTTGTCGGGCGCTCGAATATTGTCGGCAAGCCTATGGCGATGCTCCTTCTTCACGAAAATGGCACCGTTACCGTCTGCCACTCAAAGACCAAGGATCTCGCCGCCGAGTGCCGCGGAGCCGACATACTTGTAGCCGCAGTAGGAAAGGCGAAGCTTATAACCGCCGATATGGTCAAGGAGGGCGCCGTAGTCATAGACGTCGGGATGAACCGCGATGAAAACGGAAAGCTCTGCGGAGACGTCGACTTTGAAAACGTGTCTAAAAAAGCGTCGTATATAACTCCGGTTCCCGGGGGAGTCGGACCTATGACGATAGCTATGCTTATGCGCAACACTCTCACCGCCGCAAAGCTCTTTGCAAAACTTTAAAAAAGTCGCAAAAAGGTCTTTACAAAACCAAAAAACTGTGATAGAATATTCGAGGCTTAAAGCCTTAGATACCGCAATACGCAGACTGCGGGTTATGCCGCTTTGCGGACTGTACCTTCCGCAGCCTATGTTTGACGGAAAATTTTACGAAAGGGGTATAAAAGAATGCTTTTGAAGGATGAAAAAACCGCTATCATCGAAGCAAACAGGCTTTCCGAGAACGATACCGGTTCGCCGGAGGTTCAGATTGCGATTCTTTCCAAGAGAATCAACGACCTCACCGAGCACCTCAAGGTTCACAAGAATGACCACCATTCCAGAAGGGGACTTCTGAAAATGGTCGGTCGCAGGCGCAATCTTCTCAACTACCTTATGCGCACCGACATTGAGCGCTACAGAGCGATAGTCGAAAAGCTCGGCCTTAGAAAGTAATACAAAAATCCGTCGGGGGTGTTGGGCTTCAAAGGCGTGATTCGCTTTTTTGGTGGCTCAAATCCGCAGCCGGGCTTTTGTATAAACCGTGCAGTCAAAAGGCAGAGGCTCAGGCTTTCTGCCTTTTGAGATATTTTCGAGCGCGTTTTTTAGTAATAAGTTGAGCCGCCGTGGCGCGGAGGCTGAATTTATTGCTAAAACGCTGCTTGAGAATACAAAACCGTTAAAATTCAAGGAGGAAAATATCTATGGCAATGTCAGAAATCAAGCAGTTTGACAAGTACAGAAAGTTTGAAACCACATTTGCGGGACGTCCTCTCGTTGTTGAGACTGGCAAGACATGTGAACTTGCAAACGGTTCCTGCTGGGTCCGTTACGGCGAGACCACCGTTATGGTCAACGTCACCGCTTCCGCAAAGCCTCGCGAGGGAGTAGATTTCTTCCCGCTTTCGGTCGATTTTGAGGAAAAGCTTTATTCGGTCGGCAAAATTCCCGGCTCCTTCACCAAGCGCGAGGGCAAGCCCTCGGACAAGGCTATCCTTACCTCCCGTATGGTCGACCGTCCTATACGTCCTTTGTTCCCTAAAGATATGCGCAACGACGTCAGCGTCGTTATGACCGTTCTCTCGGTCGACCCCGACTGTTCGCCCGAGATAGCGGGTATGCTCGGAACATCCGTCGCGATATCCATTTCGGATATTCCGTGGGCGGGACCTATCGCCGGAGTAAACGTAGGACTTGTGGACGGCGAGATAGTTCTCAATCCGACCCGCGCCCAGAAGGCTAACAACCACCTCAATCTCACCGTTGCCGGCACTATGGAGAAGATAGTTATGATTGAGGCCGGAGCCGATGAAGTTCCGGACGACGTTATGCTCGAAGCCATCAAGACCGGTCATACCGAGATCAAGAGAATGGTGGAATTTATTAACGAAATCAAGGCAGAGGTAGGCAAGCCGAAGTTTGAATTTGAGTCAATGGAAGTCGACCACGACCTCTTTGATGCCATTGAGGAAATGGCGGCTGATGACGTCAAGGAAGCTCTTGACACCGACGATAAGAACGTCCGCGAAGCAAGGCTTGCTCCTATCGTAAACGCCGTTCACGAGAAGTTTGACGAGCAGTATCCCGAAAAGATTGCTATGATAGACGAGTGCATCTATAAGCTTCAGAAGAAGATTGTCCGCAACTGGCTCTATGAGGGCAAGCGCGTCGACGGCAGAGGCATCGACCAGATTCGTCCTCTTGGCGCCGAGGTTGGAGTTGTCCCGAGAGTTCACGGCTCCGGGCTCTTTACCAGAGGTCAGACTCAGGTTCTCTCTATTGTCACTCTCGGTCCCGTCAGCGACGCTCAGAAGCTCGACGGTATTGACGACGAGGAAGAGAAGAGATATATGCACCACTACAATTTCCCGTCCTACTCCGTAGGCGAGACCAAGCCCTCCCGCGGACCCGGCAGACGTGAAATCGGACACGGCGCTCTCGCCGAAAAGGCTCTTGTACCCGTACTTCCCTCCGTTGAGGAGTTCCCCTATGCCATTCGCGTTGTTTCGGAGGTACTTTCCTCCAACGGTTCCACCTCTCAGGGCTCTATCTGCGGCTCCACTCTCGCGCTTATGGACGCGGGCGTCCCGATAAAGTCTCTGGTAGCCGGTATTTCCTGCGGTCTTATAACCCGCGACGACGGCTCTTTCCAGACTATGGTCGATATTCAGGGTCTTGAAGACTTCTTCGGAGATATGGACTTCAAGGTGGGCGGCACTCACAAGGGAATCACTGCCATTCAGGTTGATATTAAGGTCGACGGTCTCACCTATGAGATTATCGAAGAAGCGTTTGCAAAGACCCACAAGGCACGCGACTACATTCTCGACGAGATAATGGCAAAGGCGATAGCCGAGCCTCGTCCCGATGTTTCGAAATGGGCGCCCAAGATGCTCTCTACCAAGATTCCTCCCGAGAAGATCGGCGATGTCATAGGCAAGAGCGGTAAGGTCATTCAGAAGATTGCCGCAGACTGCGAGGTTCAGATTGACGTTGAGGACGACGGTTCCGTATTTGTCAGCGGTCTCGACCGTGAAAAGGCGCAGTCGGCTATCGACATCATCAAGACCATAGCTTTCGATCCCGAAATCGGCTCTATCTACAAGGGCAAGGTAGTTCGTCTAATGAACTTCGGCGCGTTTGTGGAGATTGCCCCCGGCAAGGACGGTTTGGTTCACATTTCCAAGCTTGATATGCACCGCGTCGACAAGGTTGAGGACGTCGTTTCTATAGGCGATGAGATAGTCGTCAAGGTTGTCGAGATAGACGATCAGGGCAGAATAAATCTTTCGCGCAAGGACGCGCTTATGGACATTGCAGCAAAAAAGGCAGCTAAGACCGAAGAATAATAAAAAAATTGCCGCTCCTCGATTAGCCATTCTGCCAAAAGAAAACAAATCCGCATAATCTAACGCATAGCCGCCATCTTCATAGTTGGCGGCTCTTGCATTACATACAGTAGTGCGTGCGAGCCGCCGCCTTGAATCCGGCGTTTCTGCGCGATTATGCGGCGCTTTGCGGTGTCCGCAGGACACCTTTGTTTTCTTATGTCAGACGGGCTTTAGGGTAGCGGTTTTTTTAATTATCGATCTGAACCACGTCGAAAGTAACAAAATTGATTGTCAGTTTACTGTCCGTGAGTTCAAGCTTTTGAGGAATCATAGTCTTAGAGAGTGTGAGGGTGTAGTTTTCCTCACCGATTGTTCCCGTTGCAAGGCATTGTTCCTCTCCTTCGATGACGTTAATAGACGATGCAAGAAGCAGGTCCAAGCTGTCAATCGCCGCAGACACTACCGACCCTACCGGGAAACGTGAAGTGTCAAATGTGAATTTCAGCCCGTCAAATGAGACCTCAGTGTCGCCGCCGTTAATTGTAAAGAGCAGTCCCTTTACAGCGGCGGGCTGAGTCAGCTCCACCTGCCAGCAGTTGGGCGCATAGCGGCTTAAGTATACGCCGTAAACCGTTTCGCCCGCGGTGATTTCAGCTTCGGTTACAAAGCAGGGCGGCAAAGTTACGCTCGACGACGGGCTGCCCGCGCATCCTGTGAGGACAATCGCGAGCGCAGCAAGAATTGCTAAAAATCTTTTCAATTCAAATCAGCCTTTCAATTTTCTTGAAAAGCTCGGGCAGGCTGCTGATAATATCGCTCGGCAACATTCCCTGCCGCGACAGCCGCTTTGATACCGCTTCGCATGCAAGACCCTGAAGCGTCACGCCAATGACTGCGGCGTCGATAGGGGAGTACCCCTGCGCCGCAAAGGACGAAATCAGCCCTGAAAGAAGATCGCCGCTTCCGCCGCGCGCAAGACCGTTGTTGCCCCGAACGGATAAAAACGCGCATTTTCCGCTGATAATCAGAGTTCCTGCGGATTTTGAGACAACGGTGCAGCCGAAGCGTTCACAAAGTCTGCTTGCGTATTTCAGCCTATCGCGGAGAACATCGTCAAGAGGAGCGCCGGTGAGTCTTGCAAGCTCGGCAGGGTGAGGCGTCAGAATCAGGCCCGTCTTTGCTTTCCTGAGAAATTCTATGCGAGTGCTGACAAGGTTTATTCCGTCGGCGTCCAATATTATCGGGCAAGCCGCGTTTTCGAGGGAGATTTCGAGGATTTTCAGGCTTCCGGAAGATGTCCCGAGTCCCGGACCTATCAGCAGAGCGTCCGCAGAATTTATAAGACCGACGATTTTTTCCTCCTGCCCGTCGGGATTTATAAAACCGTCGGAGTCCGGTTCAAGCGGCATAAGCGTGGCCTCTTTTGCCGACACTGCAAGCGCACCGGCTGAAAGGCGGGTTGTTATCACGCTTACAAGTCCCGCACCGGAACGCAAAGCCGCAAGAGCCGACATTTGCGCCGCTCCGGGAAAGCGGTCGGAGCCTGCAATCAAAACAAGCCTGCCAAAGCTGCCCTTGTGAGAGTTCTCAGGCCGGGGCTTGACAAGCTTTATTACTTTACGCGGGTCAAGGACTTCAATTTCACCGCACTTGCCGCAATACGGGGCTATAGCGCGGCTTATGTGTAAATCGCGCGTTGATGCGATATTTTCGGCATTTATAAAATCGCTGTTTGTTATTCTTTCAGTCATAATTTCAATATGCAATCACTATTGCGGTGGCGTCAAGACGGGTATGTGTCAGACTAACTGTAAAGCTTTTTTCCTTTGCAAGCTCGAACGCTCTGCCGCTCAGCTCTATGTATGGCGCACCCTTGGCGTCGCGCAAAACGGATACCTCTTTAAGTGCAAATCCGACCACTCCCGTTCCGAGAGCCTTAGAAAAAGCCTCTTTTGCTGCAAAATTTGCCGCAAACGATTGAGCAGGACGGCCTTTTTTTTCGAGCATTTCAAGTTCGGCAGGTGAGTAAACCTTTTCCTTGAATCCGGGTATCTCAAGCGCCTTCTGGATCCTCGTTATCTCCACCGTATCAATGCCGACTCTCATATCTGCCTCGGAAGATAGGGTTTTATCATTTCGAGCGTGCGCTCGTCGGGTGTGAAGATAAGTAGAGTCTTGCCGTGAACCGGGTCGCTGTATTCGACTGTGTATTTCTCGCCCTCGCCGCAGGCGTCCACCTCCGAAGCGTCTCTGAGGTGCTTTTCGGAACCGTAAAAAGCCTCGGCTGAGCGGAGTTTTACCGAGCAAAGAGTCTTGCGGGAGCGTTTGTTTGTGATTTTGTCAACCGAAAGCTCCTCGCCGACTATTACATACTCATATTCAACGCTGAACATTCCCGTGAGCCACCATCCGCCCCATAGGATTCCTCCGGACACAACAACCGCGACAACCGCGAGCATACCTCCGCTTAAAACATAGATTATGCCAAAAGCGAGCGAAGCGAGAATCAGCGCGGCGATAAGAACGGCTGCCGTACCAAGCGATTCGCGCCGACCCCTCGGTCTTTTTACTAATTGTTCTCTGATTCCTTCCATTGTCGGCATCCTTTCTTATACGGTGATTCCGCCGTTTACCGGCAAAATCTGTCCGGTTATAAACGATGATTCATCTCTTGACAAAAACGCGACCGCTTTTGCGACGTCTTCCGGTGAACCGATGCGCAAAAGGGGAGTTTCATCCGTAAGCTCCCTGAGAGTGTCCTCGGTAAGCTCGGAGTTCATATCCGTTCTTATGACCCCCGGCGATACGCAGTTTACGCGTATTCCGCTCGGGCCGAGTTCCTTTGCGAGCGCCTTTGTAAATCCGATAATTCCCGCTTTGCAGGCAGAATATACCGCCTCGCAGGAAGCGCCCACCTCGCCCCACATCGAGGCGATATTTATTATCGAGCCGCTTTTTTGCGGAACCATCTGTTTTGCCGCTTCGCGCGAGCAGATTATCGCGCCCATAAGATTGACTTCAAGCTGACGCCGAATATCCGCGTCGGTCATATCCTGCAAAAGACCTATATGGCTTATTCCCGCGTTGTTGACCAAAAGAGATACGCTGCCGAAGCGCTTTGCGGCAGCGTCGAACAGCGCTGACACTTCTTCCGGCACGGATATGTCGGCGCAGAAAGCGAAAGCCTGTCCGCCCTCCGAAACTATACGTTCAGCGACTTTTTCGGCGGCGTTTTTATTCACGCGGTAGTTTACCGCTACCGCATATCCGATTCGCGCAAGCTCAACGGCGCATGCGGCGCCTATTCCTCGGGATGCGCCCGTTACAATAGCGGTTTTTGTCAATATATCACCCAATTCAGTTTTTATAGCATCCAGTAGACAATTACAATGTAATCTCCAAAGTCGTTGAGCCAGTACTGATATGACTTAAAAAAGCTTACGTCTTCTAAGGAAATGCTGCCGTCGCTTTGAGTCACGCGGTCATACATTATATCTGCGAATTTCACACCGCTTTTATATGTCTCGTTCAGCATATCCGCGGCCTCGTCCGCGGTTTTTGCATATCTGCCGTGTGTTTTGTAATATATGAGGTCGTCCGAATTTGCTTCGGGGAAAGCCCCTTTATTCCATATATGACTGACTTCCATTACGCTGTCCGTTACAAGGCAGTAGAGGTGAAAAGCCGGACGGTTTTCCTCATCGGGTACAAAGTCGTCCCAGGTCGTGTCGACGTGGTACCACTTGTCTTCGAGGCATACAAGGTTCCAAGCGTGCTCCTCATCATCAGCAGTGCCATGCACAATTACCGATTCGATGCCGAGCATATCCATAAATAGCTGGAACGTGGTGGTATATCCCATACAAATTGCCTGATGCTTTATAAGAGCGCCGTAAGGGTTTTCGGAGTCTTCGGTCTGTTTCGGAATAGCGAGCAGCATATTCTCGTCATAGGAAATATGAGTAACAATCCAATCGTGGGCGGCAATTACCGTTTCCTCGTCGGACATTCTGTCGAGGTAAAACTCGCCTATGGCTTCGACGGCGGCGTTATATATTTCGGTCTGCTTTTCGTCAAGCCCTAAAAGTTCGCCGTTCAAATACGCCGAAACCACTGCCGAATCGTCGTAAACCGGAGTGAGATTATCCCCGCTTTCCGACGGTACGGTTCCTGATTCTGCGTCGGCGGTAACGGAGCCGTTTTTTGAGGGCTCTGTTTTTACACAGGATGTTAAACTTAAAAGAATCGCCGCCGATATAAGAATTGAAAGCAGTTTCATAGTTATCTTATGGTTACGCCGGTATAGTAGTGATGGAGGATCTGGTCAAAGGTATAGCCGCCGTAGGTTGCGTAGAGATTGGCGCCTACCTGAGACATTCCCACGCCGTGACCGTAGCCGTAGGTGGTAAATGTGAACACTCCGTCGGCGTAGCTTACGGTAAAAGCGGTTGAGCGTATACTCAGCACATAGGTTCTGAATACATGTCCTGTTATGGTTCTGTCCTTGCCACCGATATGTGCCGAGGTATGCCCGTCTATTGAGAGCTGACCGGCAAAAATATTGTCGTTATAGCTTAAAACCCTTATCCATTCGCTGTAATTGTCTGAAAGCTTTATATCGGTCTTCGATTCGATTTTTTTGCGTATCTCGTCGACGGTGTAGGTGGTCACCTTTCCGTAGTTTTTGGAATCAAACTGGTCATAGTCGTTTTTAACCGACTGCAAATAAGGCAGGTCGCCGCCCCAGACGTTTTTGCTCGCCGCCGAGTAGCCTCCGGTAGAGGCTGAAAATGCGCTCATAATATACTTGTCGTCGTAATATATGGCAAGACCGTCCACAGAATTGACACATTCTATGACAAGTTCGGGAACGTTTCCCTTTGTGCCTATTTTGGCGCACTCGCCCTTTTGCTCATAGTATTTGATGTATGTGTATGCCGCTACTGCCTGTGCCTTGATTGCTTCGGGATTCATTGAATCCCCGACTTCGTAGTTTGTGATTTCGCATACGAGATCAAAGGCGTTTTCGGTGCGGTAACGCTTGTTTACTGAGTCGTAGATTGTGACAGTCTGATTTTTGTAGCTATCGGTAGTAAAGAGCCGGTCCGACGGATTGAATGGGGCAGGACCGGAAGGGGAAGCTGCGTTTATAATTCCGAGCGAACGGAGATATTCCTCAAATTCCTCAGACGTCATACCGTCTTCTGACTGCTCCGCTTCAAGGTCGTCAAGCTGAGGATTTTCAGCGTCAAGCTCTATATCGTCCACTGTTTCCGCGTCATCTACAGATTCCGTGCCGCCGATTTCTTCGCTCTCCTCAAACGACGGCTCGGCAGCCTTGGTTTCAGTGGGGACGGTCGTCGCGGTGGTAGTAGCTTCAGTTTTTTTGGTCGTAGTGATCGGCGCCTCGGTAACTGTCGTAGGCGCGGTGGTGACTTCCGTCTCGGTCGTTGTCGTGATTGCTTCAAAGGTGTCCGACACGCTTGTGGCGGCTGCCATAAGCATCGGATACTGGTCTGCGTTCATTTTGTTGACGATATATTCAATCGGCTCTGAAACGCGGTCTGCATCTATAGCTTCTTCATCGTCTTCGTATGGAGTAGCAGGCGGTTCATCTGCGTCTTTCTGTGCCGCGGTCGCGGGAACCGATGGCGCTTCTGCGTCTAAAATTGATTTTTCGGCATAAATCTTAACAAACAAAAACGCACAGGAATACACTAATATCAGACCCATAAGCAGGATGATCCGCCTTAAGGTAAATACCTTTTTCAATCTGTCACGTCCTTTCTGTCAGGATTATTGCCATTTTATGGGAAAATAATCATTTATTCTTGTAATAGTGTGAAGGTCTGTGCCTTTGCGGATTGTGCTTATATGTGCCGGCATAAACCGAGGGGTCTTCGCCGTCGCGGAGCTTTCTTGCGACAACGACAAATCTCGAATCGTCGCGTATGTCATATTCGCAGGTGGAGAGAGTAAGAAACTGGTCGCCGTATTCACATTCCACCTCTGTGGTGTAGAAGTTGCGAATCATAATGTTTTCGTAGAAATAGTTGTAATCATCTTCGGTGTCAAAATTGCGGCACTTGAAGTATTCAAACAGAGGAAGGTCGTCCTGCCATTCGTAAATTCCTATCTGGAAGCAGGAGACTATCACATACTGCGCTTCTTCCCATCTGGTATCGAAGTTTATTATATAGGCCTTGTTTATGGTTGTAGTGCTGCTTGTTTCGTAGTCGAGAAGATGGCGGAAAAAGGTCTTGTTTTTCATACTGTGGCCGAAAAGAGTGACGTTGTCCGCCATATCGAGGCCGGTAATCGGAATCTTATAGTCGGCGTATATCGCGCCGGACGAAGATTCTTTTTTATTGAAGTCGTGATCTATGTAAAATGAGTTGTCGTCGCACTGAAGCACCGGGTAGTCAATCCAAGGGTCGCCGTTTGAGTGGGTGATGCCGTCAATTCTTATCCAGCCTACAAAATCATTGTTTTCCTCGTAGTAGCTTAGATATTTTTCAAGCGGGTCAGGCTCTACCGGAGGAGGCTCGGTGGTCGCTTCTGTCACGGTGGTGGGAACTGTAGTTGCCTCGGTCACGGTGGTTATTGTGGGAGTTGTGACATCGGGCTCGGGGTCTATTTGTTTTCCGCATCCCGCGAGCGATACCGACGCTATAACCGCCGCTGCCGAAAGCGCCGCCGCCCTTAAAATTTTATTTCTGAGTGTTTCCATTTATACTTTCCTTTCAGATTGACTTATTCGGGGACATAAAATTCGTAATCCGGACCGTCGTCCTCGGGAACGGCGTAACCGTATGCTTTATACCACTTCGCAGGCATATGCCTGTTTGGATTTGAGAGATAGGTATACGCAGCGGGGTCTTCGCCCTCGCGCAGCTTTCTCGCAACTATGACAAATCTCGACTCCGAGATATCATATGCGCAGGTTGAAAGGGTCAGATATTCGTCGTTTATAGTACATTCGATATCCGTCCTGTAATAATTGCGATACATAACATTTTTGTACCAGTAGTCAAAATCGGCGTCGGAGTTAAATTCCACGCAGTTGTGATATCTGAATATGGGCTGATTGTCGTCTTTTTCGCGGGTTGACACAAGGAAGCACCCGAAGATCAAATACTGATCCTGACTGTAAAGCGTGTCGAACTCCACGAGCCTGTGTTCCGACACAAAGCCCGGGCTTGTGCGGTTGTAGTCTCTCAGATGGTGGAAGTAGTATTCGGTCTTCATATTATGACCGTAAATCGTCACGTTGGAGGAACGGTCTTCTCCGCTCACCTGTGCGCGGTAGTCGGTAAACAGAGTGCCGTAATCGGCCTCGTTGCCGAAGAAATCGTAGTGAAGATAATGGTCGTTGTCTATTCCGTAGACTACAGGGTAGTTGATCGCAAGCGAATCTGTGTCGTCGAGATAAATCCCGTCGACCTTTACCCACCCGACTATATCGGGGTTGATATCATAGAGCTGTTCAAAATTGCCGCTCATTCCTGCGGGGTATTTTGACGCGGGCTGGTTGACATCCGGAGTTACATCGCCGTTGGGAGTAACCGTATTGTCAGGCTGAGGATTATCGGTTGCGTTCTGGTTCGGCTGCTCGTTTCCGACCGGCACTGTGCTGTCTGAAGACGTGCCGCCGTTATACAGGTCAGAGAGGTGGCTCTGGTCTTCTATCATAGTTTTTGAGCCGAAATTATAGATATAGGCGTCGTAAGCCGAATAGGCGAGAACGCACACCGCCCCGATAAACACAGCCTTTCTTATCAGTTCCTTTATGCTGTCGCCCTTCCACGGCACAATTTCCTTGACCCTGCCGAGAAACGAGCGGTCGCGGTCGTCGGTAATCGAGCCTCTGCGGGCTTCGTTAAGCATTGACATAATATCTTCCTTTCAATTCTCAGGCAGACCGAGTATCTTGCGAACCGCTTCGAGAGCGAAAGCCGCAGTCAGAAGCCGGTTTGTTTCACGGTCAAAGCTGCCAAGCTCGTAAAGCCTGAGGTTTTCGGCAACTATTCTGTCTTTATATGCTGTTGATACATAAACAGTCCCTACAGGGAGCGTGTCGTCGGGCGAGGCGGGTCCGGCAAGACCCGTTATTCCCACCGATATGTCGCTTTCCGAGAGATTTCTGACCGCCTGCGCCATAGCGTTTGCTGTCTGTGGGCTGACTACACCGTATCCGTCGATAACGCTCTGCGGTACGCCCAGAAGCTCCTCCTTGATTCTCTCGGAATATGACACTATTCCGCACTCAAAGACTTTAGAAGCTCCCGGCACCGAGGTTATCGCGGCGCTGAACATTCCGCCGGTGCAGCTTTCCGCGGCAGACACCGTCAAATTCTTCTCAATCATATATTGTACCACATTTCGTGCCATTCTGTCAATATATGCGCTTATTTCCGGCGGCGTAAACGGTACCGCACCGTCTCTGAGTCTGCTCATAAGATTCTCCAATCAGTAGGACTTGATATTTTTGACCCTTGTGTTTTCAACTGCCTCCGCGACGAGCGGTTCAAAGTCAAACATTGCCTGAGCCTTTTCAACGTCGTTAAGCGCGGGCTTTGTCTTCGGGTGACGCGGGGTGAATACCGTACAGCAGTCTTCGTATGGCTCGATGGAGATTTCGTAGGTACCCAGTCTGTATGATATATCAATTATTTCCTTTTTATCCAGACCTATGCAGGGTCTGAAGACCGGCATACGGCAGACGGCGTCTGTAGTGACCATAGCATCCATAGTCTGCGAAGCCACCTGACCGAGGCTTTCGCCGGTTATAAGAGCCTGAATGTCGTTTTTCTCGGCGATTCTCTGAGCAATTTCCATCATCAGCCGACGCATTATGAGGGTAAAGTATTCCTCGGGGCAGTTGTTTCTGATTTCCTCCTGAATCCTCGTGAAAGGAACAGTGTAAAAGTTTATCCTGCCGCAGTACTCCGACATTTTCTCCGCGAGCCGTTCTACCTTCATAAGCGCTCTTTCGGAAGTGTAAGGGGGAGCCTCGAAGTGTATCGCCGAAACAATGACGCCGCGCTTTGCGAGCATACAGCCGGCGACGGGGGAGTCGATGCCGCCGGAAAGCAGCAAAAGCGCCTGTCCGGAGGTTCCGACGGGGATACCTCCCGCGCCGTCCTCGGCGACGTCGTGGATATACGCGCCCTCAGCACGGATTTCGCAGACGATTGTCACATCCGGCTCAAAGAGGTCGACCTTAAGGTGCGGAAGCTTTTCAAGAATCATTCCGCCTATCTGTGCCGAAAGCTCGGGAGAGGTCAGATAAAAGCTCTTGTCTGAGCGCTTTGCCGCGACCTTAAAGCTCTTTGACGTTCTCAGAATGTCGCCGAAGCGCTCGTATGCCGCCTCAAAAATGCTGTTTACGTTCTTCTCGACGCCCACCGCGCGGCACAGTTTTGTGATTCCGTACACCTTTTTAAGGCGGTCAAAGACCTCGTCCATGTCTATGCCGTCGTCAAGCGGTTCGACGTAAAGCGTCGACTGTGCAGATTTGAGGCTGAAATTTCCGAGCGGCTTTATTCTTCTCCGGACGTTTTTCATCAGTTCATTTTCAAATGTGCCTCTGTTCAGACCCTTTAGGACAATTTCGCCGTATTTGCAAAGTATAATTTCGTGCATATTTTTAAACCCTCCGTATTTTTGTTGACTTTACCAGCGTCGTCGAAGCTTCTTTGAAAGCTTCCGCAAGGGTGTCGATGTCGCTCTTTGACGTTTCAAAGGATGTGCTTATCCTCACGGTGGAGTCAATGATTCCGTCCAAAAGTCTGAACGCTTCAAGAACCTCGCTTTTTTTGCCTTTCGAGCAGGCGGAACCGCTCGAAACGTATATGTCCCTGCTTTCGAGGAAGTGTAGCAGGGTCTCGCTTTTGATTTGCGGCAGCGAGACGCTTAAGATATACGGACTTGCGCTGCTCTTTGAGTTTATCAAGACGCCCGCCTCAGATAGCTTTTTGACCGCATAGTCCCTGATTTCAGAGGCGTGGTCGTATCTTTGCGGAAGCGTCGGCACAAGCGTCTCGACCGCCTTTGCAAAAGCGTATATCAGCGGCACGGGTTCGGTTCCCGAGCGTATGCCGCTCTGCTGACCGCCTCCGAAGACGTTAGGAGCGACGCGCACACCTTTTTTTATCCAAAGAGCGCCGACTCCTTTCGGAGCGTGTATCTTGTGTCCGCTCAGCGACACCGCGTCGGCGGAAAGAGACTTGACCCTTATCGGCAGCTTCATAAACCCCTGAACGCAGTCGCAGTGCGTCAGACATTCGGGATAAAGCTTTTTTATTCTCGAAAAGGACCGTTCTATCGGCAGGACGTACCCTGTTTCGTTGTTGACGAGCATCGCGCTGACAAGGCAGGTATCGCCGTCTACGGCTGAAACGAGCGCTTCCTCGGTGATTTCTCCGTTTTCGTCAGGCTCCACGACAGTGAGTTCGTAACCTTTTGCGGCAAGCTTTTTCATCGGTTCGAGTACCGACGGGTGCTCAACGGCTGTGGTGACGATTTTTTTCTTTCTGCGTCCGTAGTTTTCGGCAAGACCGGATATTGCAAGGTTGTTCGATTCGGTCGCGCCGGAGGTGAATATAATTTCCGACGGCTGACCGCCCAGCGCTCCCGAGATAATTTCCTTGGAAAAGCTGATAAGTTTTTCCGCTTCGATACCGAGGCGGTGGAGGCTCGACGGGTTCCCGAAGACCTCGGTCATTGCGTAATAAGCCGCATCGGCAGCCTCTCGGCAGACCTTAGTGGTAGCCGCGTTATCAAGATATATCATATTTGTTCTCCCGAATATAATACTTTTTGCACCGTAAAAATCTTGCACGGATAAAAAATTTCATTATTCCGTCACATTTTGAACGAAGTGCATATACATACATTATAATTATACAATACTTTCGAAAAAATTGCAAGACATATCGTAATATGAAAGAAAGACGAAATCCGAATACATAAGTCAGAAAAAACATATTCAATCTGAAAAATTTGAAATTGTACCGGTTTGACGGTATACAAACTGTCGGCAATATGCTATAATAATCGCGTTGCGATTATTATAGTTTATTTTAATCGCCCTTTTGCTCCCCGACTTCGTCGGGAACCGCAAAAGATGGCTAATTATAGCACAAAGCCTTTGGCTTTATGCTATAATACCTAAAAGAGGTGATTTTAATGCTCGGAATCTACATTCACATTCCGTTCTGTCTGCGTCGGTGCAATTACTGCAATTTCTGTTCATCGGTTGCCGACAGCGGCAGGATATCGGACTATGTTGCCGCGCTCATAAAAAGCATCGGGACTTATGCCGGTATGGGTCTGCGCGCCGACACAGTATACCTCGGAGGCGGAACGCCGTCGCTTCTTACAGCTTCGCAAATGGCTGAAATTCTCGAGACGGTATACAAAACCTTTGCCGTTTCGGATAACGCCGAGATAACTTCCGAGGCAAATCCGGGTACCGTTACGCTTGAAAAGCTTCGCGCCTATAGTGAGGCAGGCGTCAACCGCGTTTCGTTTGGTATTCAGAGTTGTAAAGATAATGAGCTTTACAGACTCGGACGTCTTCACAACTTCTCACAGGCTGAGGAAGCTGTGGGTCTTGCGCATCTTGCAGGGATAGCAAACGTCTCTGCCGACATAATGATAGGCATACCCGAGCAGACCAAAGCCTCCCTTGCCGAGACGGTAGAAAGGGTCACGGCGCTCGGAGTCAGCCACGTTTCGGCGTATATGCTAAAAATAGAGGAGGGGACGCCTTTCGACTGCGAGAGCATACGCCGTTCAGCAGCAGATGACGACACGGTTGCCGATATGTACCTTATGACCGCTGAAATGCTTTCACAGCGCGGTTTTGAGCAGTATGAGATTTCAAACTTTGCTAAAAAAGGCTTTGAGTCTCAGCACAATTTAAAGTATTGGAACTGCGAAGAATATCTCGGCTTCGGACCGTCGGCGCACTCATATTTCGGAGGTAAGCGTTTTTATGTTCCGGATGACATCGGAGCTTTTATCAAAACCTCGGGTTCTGTCACCGAAATTGAGGACGTTTCGCCCAACCGTCTTGAAGAATACATAATGCTCGGACTGCGGCTATGTAAAGGGATATCGCTTGACAAAGTGATTTCTCTCGGCGGAAATGCGGAAGCCCTTTTACGTGCTGTGGAGCCTTACGCGCGTATAGGTCTCGCGTCGGTTTCGGACGGCGTTTTATCGCTCACCCGAAGCGGTTTTTTGGTTTCAAACGGAATCATAGGTCGTCTTATATAAGCGGCCGTATAAACTTTTTTTAAAAAAGTATTGCGTTTTAATAGAAAATATGTTACAATATTACTAATTGCAGAATACTGTTTTCGGTTTTCTTGGAGGAATCGCTTTGAAAAGATTGTTTTTGCTTATGACAGCCGCCGCGATGGCAGCGTCGCTTTTGACGTCCTGCGGAAAGGCTTCCGCCGATGAAGAGATTTACATACCCCCGATCCGCGTCGGCAACACCGTCAATTACAACACTGCCCGTGTCCACGTCGGAACCATTCTCGAGCAGGTTACTCTTGACGGTATAGTCACTACCCCTTACACAATGGATTTGTCTTTCACCGGAATGGGCGGAAAGATTGCCGAGCTGAATATCCATCAGGATATGGAGGTTGAGAAAGGCGATGTTCTTGCCGTTCTGAGCAGCGAGTCTCTTGAAGAAGACATACAGGTTCAGCAAATAAAGCTTGATTCTGCGCGTTCGGTATATGAAAATCTTCAGGCAAAGCATGCGGATAAAAACGAAATTGAGTTTGCGAGAATTGACTATATGATAGAGCAGTTCAATTACGATTCGCTTGTCCAAAAGCGCGAGTTTCTCACTTTGAGGGCGCCGTTCAACGGCAGAATCACGTCTGTGGGCAACTACCGCGTCGGTTCTTCCATAAATAAGTATTCCACTCTTTGCACCATTTCCGATTCCTCTAAGGTCTGCCTTACCGTGAGCGACTACGGCAACCGGCTCTCCGACGTTTCATTCGGAACGAGGGTAGACGTCACTCAGGGAGCTATTGCTTCAACTTCCGGCAAGGTAGTAGATACGATAACCGAAGAAATCGGTTGGGGAGGCTGGGGCGGCTTAGGAGGCGGCGATGCTCCTTCCGAGATGACGCGCTACGTCATTCAGTGCGACGACGAAATCGAGTTTTCCGAGCTTGGCGGCATCGAGGTCACGTTTACGACTTTCCGCCGTGACGACGCCGTCATCGTTCCCGAAGAGGCTGTATTTGAGGCTACCGACAGCAGCAACACCGCAAGCAATTACGTCAACGTTCTGATAAAGGGCATAAAGGTTCAGACTCCGGTGACGGTCGGCGTCACTTCAAACGGCAAGACCGAGATACTCAGCGGTCTTGAAGGCAGCGAGACCCTCATTCTCCCCTCACGCAAGCAGTCCGATTCGGGGAATAATAACAATACGGCAACAGGTTCCCGTCGCAGTCAGCAGAACACTGACGCTCAGGAACCCTGACGAAAAACCCGTCCTTAAAAGAAAAAATCCCGCCCGTGGCAAAACCTCGGGCGGGTCAGTTTATTGATAAACTCTGTTAATGCATAGATTTTTCAATAATTATAAAAATCGGGGCTTTGCCGCGATTTTTATACCTTAATCGCCGCAGCTCATAAACTGCGCATTTGAGCGGTTTGTGAGCGTGAGCGTATGCGCAGGCGATGCAGGAAAAGTTTACGGAAAACCCATCAGGGGTTTTCCGTCAGAGGCTGTCGAACTCTTTCGACAGCCTCACCCGCCCGTGGCAAAACCTCGGACGGGTGATTTTTTATCCTATATTCAAAAATCTCAGGTAGTTCTTGTCTTTCATCTCGGTTATCGTTGAGGTCTTCCATTCGCCATCGCCGAAAGTATAGCTTATCGTCTTGTCGTCGACCCACCTTATGTCCGGTGTGACGCCGCGTGTCGAGTGAATGGCAACGCGGGTTGTGTATCCTACCTCTACAAGCGTGAAGTAGCGGTACTCAATATCGCGGTCGTTAGGCTCTACGACTATCATAACCTTGCCGCGCGAGTTGTCCTGAACGTCGACGATATAGTAGCGGTATTTTCCGCTCGGCGACACGTTCATCGAATTCAGATTGTCTATCTGCGCCATATCGTACTGTGAGGTTATCTCCTGCGGCGCGGAGGAGTTGATGACCGTCTCTACAGACGAGCCTCCGAAGAGCGTACTTGCGATGAAGAAGCCCACGAGTCCCACAACGTAGAGCAGAATGTATATTGTTCCCATTATCACCTTTGTGGATTCAGAGGCAGAGCAGGCGAAAAAGAGTATCAGACCGACTATCAGAGGGGGAACATAGATTGCTGGTCGGGAAGTGTTGAAAATAATAAGAAGAAAGACCGGGAACAGCAGCGTCATTGAGATTAAGCGTGTAGGGAACTGCTTACGGGTGTAGAACATAAGAATCAGGAATATAGCGCTTGCCGAGATGTATACGATATTAAACGCGCGGTCGCTTTTAAAGCGTATTTCGTAGAGGAAAGTCCACCACGCGAGCGCCGCTATGAGCGCAAGATATGCGGTAGTCAGCAGCGAAACGCCAAGCTTGAGCCACTTGTTTGACAAAACCGATTTGTTCATATTTTGACCTCCTTAAGAGTCGAGCTTGAGAACGCTCATAAAGGCTTCCTGAGGAACTTCGACTGTTCCGAGCTGTCTCATGCGCTTTTTGCCCTCTTTCTGCTTTTCGAGGAGCTTCTTTTTGCGTGTGATGTCGCCGCCGTAGCATTTAGCCAGAACGTCCTTACGGTACGCCTTGACGGTTTCGCGGGCGATTATCTTTCCGCCGATGGCAGCCTGAATCGGTATCTCGAAAAGCTGTCTCGGAATGTTCTCTTTGAGCTTTTCACAGAGCCGTCTTGCGCGGTTGTATGCTCTGTCGGCGTGGACTATGAAGCTAAGAGCGTCGACGATTTCGCCGTTGAGAAGCAAGTCGAGCTTTACGAGCTTTGAAGGCGCGTAGCCGAGCATCTCGTAGTCGTATGAGGCGTAGCCGCGGGTGCGGGACTTGAGTGTGTCGAAGAAATCGTAAATGACCTCATTCAGCGGAAGCTCATAGTGAATGTCGACGCGTTTGTCGTCGATATATTTCATATCTCTGAAAACCCCTCTGCGCTCCTGACATAGCTCCATCACGTTCCCGACGTAATCGGACGGCGTAAAAATGTGCGCGTTGATTATAGGCTCCTCGGCGGACTGTATCAGCGACGGGTCGGGGTAGTTGGTAGGGTTGTCGATAAATCTCACCTCGCCGCTCGTAAGCGTCACTTTATATATTACCGATGGCGCGGTTGTGATGAGGTCAAGGTTATACTCCCGTTCCAAGCGCTCCTGAATTATATCCATATGCAGGAGTCCTAAGAAGCCGCATCTGAAGCCGAAGCCGAGCGCAACGGAGGTCTCGGGTTCAAAGGTGAGCGAAGCGTCGTTGAGGCGGAGTTTTTCGAGGGCGTCTTTGAGGTCTTCGTATTTCGAACCGTCGGCAGGGTATATTCCCGAGAAAACCATCGACTGCACGTTTCTGTACCCCGGAAGCGCCTCGGCGCAGGGCTTGAAAGCGTCGGTAACGGTGTCGCCGACCTTGGTGTCGGAGATGCTCTTTATCGAGGCGGTAATATATCCGACCTCTCCGGCGCTGAGTATTCCCGAGGGAATAAGCTCTGTAGCACCCATATACCCTACCTCTACGGTTTGGAACTGCGCACCCGTAGCCATAAGCTTTATGGTGTCGCCGACCTTAAGCGTGCCTTCCTTGACTCTGACGTAGATGATAACGCCCTTATAGGAATCGTAGACGCTGTCGAAGATGAGGCATTTGAGGGGAGCATCGGGGTCGCCCTTTGGGGCGGGGATATCTGTGATAACGCGTTCGAGAACCTCTCTGATGTTGACGCCCATTTTTGCGGAAATCCTCGGCGCGTCCTCGGCGGGAAGACCGATAACGTTCTCGATTTCCGCGATGACGTTTTCGGGGTGAGCGCTCGGAAGGTCGATTTTGTTTATCACGGGTACGACCTCGAGGTCGTGTTCGATAGCGAGATAGGTGTTTGCAAGAGTCTGCGCCTCGATTCCCTGCGAAGCGTCGACGACGAGTATCGCGCCCTCGCAGGCAGCGAGCGAGCGCGAAACTTCATAGTTGAAGTCGACATGTCCGGGGGTGTCGATGAGGTTGAAGACGTAGTCCTCGCCGCTGTCGGAGTGATATTTCAGCCTGACCGCTCGCGCCTTTATGGTGATTCCGCGTTCGCGCTCGATGTCCATATTGTCGAGGAGCTGCTCCTCCATATCCCTTGCGGCGACGGTTTCTGTCAGTTCCAGTATGCGGTCGGCAAGTGTGGACTTGCCGTGGTCTATATGTGCTATTATGCAAAAGTTTCTGATGTTTTCCTGATTCATAATCAGACTCCTGACGGTTGTTTGAGAATAGTTTAACAGATACAAAAAAATTATACCACACTTTTTCCAAAAAGTAAAGAGCGGAAAGTATGAGATAAATCCTGTTCCGGTGCAATTATTCTGTTTTTCGGCGCTTGTTTTCCCAACGGCTTCATATTTTTATTGAAAAAATGATGAAAATAAAATGAAATCGCAAAAATATGTTTGCATTTCCCAAAAAAAGTGCTATACTTATATTGGCACATATTTTAACAAGTTTTCGGAGGTTATCTTTATGCCTAAATATATCGGTCAATCCTGCACATCCTGCCGTATTCCCTTTAAAGAGGACGACGAAATAGTAGTTTGTCCGGAATGCGGCTCGCCATATCATAAGGAATGTTATAAAGCCGAAGGCAGATGCGTAAACACCGTTCTGCACGAATCCGGCAAGGAGTGGCAGCCCGAGCCGATAGAGCCGCTTCACTCTGCCCAGAACGCCGATTCTGCCGAAAAGGTCTGTCCAAATTGCGGAGCCCATAACCACGCGGACGCAAGCTTCTGCACGGAATGCGGAACCGCTCTTTCAGTGGAGCCGGGCGGGGGAGTGCGGCAGTTCGGCGGGCAGAGCTTTGGCGGTCAGGGTCAGTACGGCCCGTTCGGTCAGCAAGGCGGTATGCCAAACGGCAATCTGCCGCCGTTCATAAACGTACAGGCGTTTTCTCCCGAGACCGACGTCGACGGCATCACCGTCGGGGAGTATGCCGAATACGTCAGGACAAACACGGTTTCCTACATTCCCAAGTTTATCCGCTTTGCCAAATACCGCAAAAAGCTTTCCTTTAATTTTGCCGCGTTCTTCTTATCGCCTCTGTGGTTCGCCTACAGAAAGATGCCGCTCTATAGCGCGATAACTATGCTTCTTTCCGGTATCTGTTCGATACCCGCAGTGTTGGAGATGATGGTTCAGGCGGGATTTGCGCAGTTCAGCGTGCTTAGCACCCCCGCGTTTTCAATAATATCCACCTTATGCTATTTTCTCAACTATGCCATTTCTATAGTCAGCGGTCTATTCGGCGACTACATCTATTATAAACACGCCAAGAGCGACATAACCGCTATAAAATCTGAAATACAGGAATTTTCCGCGCGCAAGGCGGCTTTTGCAAAGTCGGGCGGGACTTCGATAGGCTTTGTTCTCGCGGCTATCGGAATAACATACGGCGTCGCTGCGATACTGACAGGATTTTTGCTTTGAGACTTAATGGCGTCACTGCACAGTTAGCGGAATATGTCTTTTTGGCAGTCTGCGTAAAAATAATTATGAGTTGATACCTAAATTTTTCGGATTATCGCTTGACAATTTTTGTCGGGTTTGATATAATTCAAATGTTATCCTTGTCCGTGACAAACGCGGACTGAATCCAGAAGGAGGTGCGACTATGGCAAAGATCAAAGGAAGCTACGAATCTATGGTAGTTTTCTCAGTGAAGGACGGCGAAGAGGCTGCGCAGGCGCTCGTCGCCAAGTTCAAGGACATGATCGAAGCTAATGCCGAGCTGACTAACGTTGACGAATGGGGCAAGAGAAAGCTTGCTTACGACATCAACTATGAGTCAGAGGGCTACTACGTTGTTTATAACTTCGAGTCCAAGCCCGATTTCCCGGCAGAGCTTAACCGTGTTCTTAACATCACTGACGGCGTTCTTCGTTTCATCGTCATATCGAAGGACTGAGCGTAAGCTCTCAAAGGGGGAATTTCAATGCTTAACAGAGTTATATTGATGGGCAGGATCACACAGGACCTTGAGCTAAGGACCACCGCGGGCGGTCAGAGCGTTCTGACCTTTAACATTGCCGTCGACCGCAATTTCGTCAAGCAGGGCGAGGAGCGTCAGGCTGATTTTATCACCTGCGTTGCGTGGCGCCAGCAGGCGGAGTTTATCAACAGATACTTCTCCAAGGGCAGAATGATAGCCATTGAGGGCAATCTTCGCTCAAGGACTTACGACGACAAAAACGGCACGAAGCATTATGTGACCGAGGTATATGTCGATCAGGTTTCCTTCACCGGCGAGCGCGCCAATCAGGGCAGCGGCGACGGTTATCAGAACGGTTACCGCAACGACGGTCAGCCCTCATACCGCAATGAAACTCCCAGACAGGAGCAGCCCGCTTACCGCGAGCCTGACAACAAGCCTATTTCGATAGGCGGTCTTGACGATTTTGAAGAAATCCTCAGCGACGACGGAGTACCGTTCTGACTGAATAAGAAAGGAGAATTATCATGGAGAGAACCAATGACAGACCGGCAAAGCGTTCCCGCAAGAAGGTCTGCATGTTCTGCGTCGACAGAGCAGAAACTATTGATTATAAGGACACCGCGAAGCTCAGAAAGTGCATGACCGAGCGTGCGAAGATTCTTCCCCGCCGCGTCACCGGCACCTGTGCCTATCATCAGCGCGAGCTGACCAAGGCAATCAAGAGAGCACGCTTCTGCGCTCTTCTGCCCTATTCTGCGGACTAAAACACAAAAAGAAACCCCGAGGCAGCTCGGGGTCTTTTTTTATTTTTCATCTATTCTTCCGTAATCATACATCACCGTCAGAGATGCCAGCGAAACGACCGCGCTTACAATGCTCATAGCTCTGGTAATCCAGCTAATTCTCGCAAGCCGTTCTCCTATAGCCAAGTCATCGGAGGAAACCGTCGCGAACATAATGAGCGAAAACACCGCCGCGACCGCGATCATAGCCGCGAGTGCCGGCAGAAGAACCTTAAGCCTGCGTTTAAAGCCCTTTGCACGCGTCAGATACAGGTAATAAATGAGATAGACCGCGCAGCTTATAAACGGCGCAAACAGGTAGTATGTAAATACATATGATCTACCTGCTATAATACCAGACGCGATAATATTGACAGTCGAAATAAGCCAAAGCGCGAAAACGTCTGGCAGGCGCTTCGGATATCCTCGCCCGAGAGTCAACAGACAGGCGCCGTCGCGAAAAACTGCCGTCATAAAATAGAATAGCGGGAAGCAGAAGACAAAATCCATAGCCGCCGCGAGATACGGCTGGACTTTGGTGTAGCCGATCAGGGCGTCGAGGGAATGTAATCCCATAAATTGGGTAAGAAAATACTGTATGCCGTTCACAGCGGAATATGAAAATACGTACGCCGCAGCGAGTAACACCGCGTTGAAAAAGGTTTTAGCAGGCGGGAGCATTTCTTTTGGCTCTGAGACAGAAGCTTGAAAGCTTGAAGACGGAGTCCCCGGTGATTCTGACGCGTAGTCTTGGCTGCTCGGAGTGGAGGGGGAGTCCTTCACGAGACTGTCTATTGTCACTCCGAAGAAATCGCTTATAGCCTTGAGG
>CANQVG010000008.1 GCA_947627235.1 uncultured Clostridia bacterium
ATGGTACTGTCGATGAGGGCGGGGTCGCTGCACTTTTTGGCGCAGAGGTATCTCATATTGCAATACATCAGCCCCTTTTTATCCCGCTCCGAGTTGATCTGATAGATTGTGATTTTCATAGTGTTGTCTCCTTTCTTACAGCCTCGGGCTTTTTCGCAAGCCCGAGCTTTCTAAGTTTGGTCAGCCGTTTTTCAAGCTCGACGGGGTCGAGCCCCCAGGCCTTGAAAGCGGAAACGGTGTTGACGTTCCGGGCGTCCCAGATTTGGGAGTGGTCCTCGGCCATTTGCTTTTTTGCGCGGTTTTTGAGCTTCGTGACGGTCGAGGGGCTTATCTTCTTCCCGAAGATTTCCCGAATATCATCGCCACTGAGTTCCAAGCGTTCATAATACAGTCTCAGCGCAACTTCAAGGTTTATGTTGTTGAGCATAATGTCGGTCTCCTTTTTCTTCCTTTTGCGGGATTAGCGTGCTTTATAAAAAATGTCCTGCACAGTAGTCCCGAAAAAATTGGCAATTGTGATTTTTAACTCGTCCCTTGGCGTACGTTTGCCACTCTCATACATCGCCCAAGTGGAAACCGCCACGCCGATACCGTCCGCGATTTCTTTTTGCGTTCTTGAGCCGCGTAATTCTTTCAAAATAATGTTAAAAGGCAACATAAATATCCCTCCTCTCATTAGCGTTCACAATATGTGTGCTTTTCTTTATTATACGCACACTTTGTGAACCTGTCAATAATAAAAATTCACAAATCGTGTGTTTACAATTTGTAAATTTTGTGTATTGTGTTTTATTCACGATTTGTGTATAATCTATGCTGAGGTGAATCAAATGTCATCATTCGGAGAAAGATTGAAAGAATTGCGCAAATTCAAAGGACTTTCTCAAAAAGCCCTTGCAGAGTGTCTTGATGTTTCAAAGAGTAGCATAAATATGTACGAGCACAGCGTAAGAGAGCCAAGCTTAGATATGCTTGAAACTATTGCTGACTTTTTTAACTGCGACATTGACTATTTATTGGGAAAGTCAAACATTGTTAATCGACTACAATATAACGCTTTTGTCGATTCAGATTTTCCCGCTCTTTCCGACCACGAGAAGCAAGTTATATCACGCTATCGTGCCAACCCTGCTATGCAGCCCGCTATAGATAAGCTTCTTGGGCTTGAAAACGAGGAAATCATAAATAAAAAGGACGCCTAATAAGGCGTCTTGGAAATACATTCTATTTTTAGGAGGAATATTATCATGTCTGAAAAATATCCTGGTTCAGTTTATAGGCTCACAGGCACCAGCGCCCGCATAATCGTATATGAGGATAGAGTAGAAATTGAAAGAACGGGATTTTTAAACAAGCTTTCTTATGGCTTTTCGGGTACTAAATCTATACCGATGAACTCTATAACAAGCATTCAACACAAGCCTGCTGACGGTATATTTAACGGCTTCTTGCAGTTTGGCGTTTTGGGTGGAAAAGAGCGAAACAGCGGTTTGACCGGCGCTGTTTCGGACGAAAATTCGGTAGTTTTCTCAAAGGACAAAAACGAAAAAGCGGAGAAGATCAAATCTTATATTGAGGCAAAAATCGCGGATCGCAACAAGCCTGCTTCCGGTTCCGGCGACGTCTCGGCTGCCGATGAAATTTTGAAGCTCAAGAGGCTTATGGACGACGGCGTTATAACTGCCGAGGAATTTTCCGCTAAGAAAAAACAACTGTTGGGAGTGTAGTATATATGACTATATTTGAAGAATACAGGCAAAAAATGAGCGGTCGCGGTGTCGGCTTTCTCGAATTCTATCTCTGGATATTCTGCCCGCTTTTGGTAGCATATCATATATACGATATCGTAAAATATGCCTCTGGCAAGCAGGCTTTTGAAGCGGGCGCTTTCCTCTACAGCCTGCTCATAACAATGGTCGCTGTTCTCGTTGTTGCCACTGGTCTGTTTCTCAGCAAGCTTACTTTTTGGATTGATATAGCGTTGCCTGCTATATATCTAATCGGCAGCATAATCGACTTGGTGAAAACTTTCATTGCGGCGTTCAACGCCGCCAAGGCTGCCGGCACTACCTTCCTCGCTTCGCTCTTCGGGGCGCTGGGCGGCATTGTTCTTTTTGCGCAGTTCATTGCAATGGCGATTTTCGCGATTGCTCTATTCTACTTCATAGATCATAAGGACATATTCGGGTATTGATTCCGGCGGGAACATTTTCGCGAGCGCACGAAAATGATAAAAAGGGGGCGCAGCTATGCCTATCTACAAAATGTCCGGCTCAAAGGACGGCAAGCAGAAGTATCGAATCAGGATAAATTATATGGATCTGACGGGGAAGTACAAGCAGGTTGACCGCGTGGCGTATGGCAAGGCAGAAGCACAGCTCCTCGAAACTCGCCTGCTCGCGGAAATAAAAGAAGCTCCCCCACAGAGTATGTCCGTGAGGGAGCTATATAATGAGTATATGGCTGCAAAGAAGTCGGAGGTTAGAGCGACGACATACGACAAGAATCGGCGGAACCTTGAGCTTTATATCCTGCCCGATTTCGGCGACAAGCGACTCGACAAGCTGACGCTGCCGGCATTACAGAAATGGAAAAACAAGATTGGTGCATCTGATTTAAAAATTCAAACCAAGCAAAATATATACAAAGAATTCAGAACTATGCTGAATTACGCCGTCCGGATGCAATACCTTCCGAGAAGCCCGCTAAGTTCAATCGGAAACTTCAAAGACGTTAATTTTCAGTCGCAAGATGAAAAGCTGCATTATTACACGCCAGAGCAGTTCAAAGTATTCATCGCCGCCGCTGCAAATCACGTCGATACCCTGACCGACTGCGGCTATTATGTTTTTTTCAGCATCGCGTTCTATACGGGAATGCGAAAAGGTGAAATAAATGCGCTGCGTTGGTCCGATATCGAGGAAAATATAATTCACGTCCGCCGCAGCGTCACTCAGAAGCTCAAAGGTGAGGACGTCGAGACCCCGCCGAAAAATAAATCGAGTATTCGTGACCTGCAAATGCCAGACCCGTTAATTAAAATTCTCAAAGAGCACAAAGAACATCAGCGCACCGACCCCAGCTTTTCGGAAGATTACAAGGTTTGCGGCGGCGCTCGGTGCCTGCGCGACACAAGCCTTGCCAAGAAAAACGAGGAATATGCAAAAGAAGCCGGGCTCCCGGTTATCAGGATTCACGACTTCCGGCATACTCACGTCTCGCTCCTCGCGAACGAGGGAATAAACATTCAAGAAATTGCCCGCCGTTTGGGACATTCCAAAATAGAGATGACGTGGAACACATATTCGCACCTTTACCCCCGTGAAGAAGAGCGGGCGGTAAAAATTTTAAATAAATTCGTGTAAAATCCGTGTACAGAAATCAAGAAAGCGCCTAAATAGGCGCTTTCTTGGCTCTTTGGTGGACCCGATGGGACTCGAACCCACGGTCTCCGCGTTGCGAACGCGGCGCTTTACCAACTAAGCTACGAGCCCGTCTCAACTTTATATATTTTAGCGTCTTTGAAGAGATTTGTCAATAGATTCTTGACTATTTTTTTCCGAAAGTGTAAAATATATCAGTATCAAACTTTAGGAGAGATAAATATGCCCGCTCTTGCGATAGTTTTGCTTGCCTTGCTGGTGGCAGTCGCCATACTCGCCGCTTTGATTTGCGACAGGACTTTTAAAATCACCTGCTATCACACCGACGAACAGAAATCACGTCACAACGATCCCCATATAGAACTCAGCAGCGAGCAGTATAAAGACATCGTCCCGAGGATGCACGAGTTTATATCGGAAGCGGAAAGTATGCCGTTTGAATGGGTTGAAATACGCTCATCACGCGACGGAACCGTCCTGAAAGGACGTTATTACAATTTTTCCGAAGTTAATGTCCTGAATATTTTCTTCCACGGTTATAGGGGTACCTCTTTGCGCGACGGCTGCGGCGGCTTTAAAATGGCAAGGGAGAAAAAGCAGAATATACTGCTCGTTGACCAAAGGGCAAACGGCGAGAGCGGAGGAAACGTTATCGCGTTCGGTGTAAACGAGCGCTATGACTGCCTCGACTGGGTCAACTACGCCGTCGGGCGCTTCGGCAGCGACTTGAAAATCCTTCTTTCTGGGGTGTCGCTCGGAGCAGCTACGGTTCTTATGGCGTCTGACGTCGGTCTGCCGAAAAACGTGAAGTGCATTGTTGCGGACTGCGGATATTCCTCGCCAAAGGAGATAATATGCAAGGTCGCCAAGGAGGGCGGCTTCCCTGTGTCAATATGCTGGCCGCTGCTAAAACTCGCGTGCAGGTTCCGTGCGGGACTCGACCTTGAGGAAGCCTCGGCGGTCGAATCGGTAAAGCACACAGATATCCCGATTCTCATTATCCACGGCGACGACGACCGATATGTTCCCTGCGAGATGGCTCATAAAATCTACGACGCCTGCGCTTCAAAAAAGGAGCTGCTGATAATTCCCGGCGCTCCCCACGCAGCGGCGTTTATGGTTGACGAGAAGATGTACCGCGACACTGTAGACAGGTTCACCGAAGAATGTCTGGAGGAATCATAGAAAGGCTCATAAAAGTCCGCTCCGATAAATGAAAAGCCGATTATTCTTTAATGATTTGTAACATCAAATGTTTCTATATTTCTATTGCAATTTTCGCAGAAACCTTTAGTCAGCCTTGCAGCGGGTGTATTTATCGCCCGCTGTTTTTATATCCCGCGAGGTCTTTTACGACCTCTCCCGCGATGATAAGTCCCGCTACCGACGGCACGAAGGCGTTGCTGCCCGGAGGCTGCTTTTTTGCACCTTCCTCGAGACATTCCGAAAGGGCTTCGGGGTCGGGGGATACCGGCGGCTCCTTGGAGTAAACCACCTTGAGGCGCTTTATTCCGCGCTTTTTCAGTTCATATCTCATCACCCTCGCAAGCGGGCAGACCGAGGTCTCGTAAATATCCGCGACCTCAAAGGCGGTCGGGTCGACCTTGTTCCCGGCGCCCATCGAGCTGATGACCGGCACACTTTTTGCGCAGGCATTTTCTATAATGCACAGTTTTGCCGATACGGTGTCCACGGCGTCTACAACATAGTCATAGAGCGAAAAATCGAACATCGGGGCGGTATCGGGACCGTAAAATACTCTGTGAGCGTTTACTATGCAATCGGGATTTATGTCGCGTATCCGTGCTGCCGCAGCGTCGACTTTATACTGCCCGACGGTTGATTCGAGGGCGATAATCTGGCGGTTGATGTTGGTAAGCGAGACTTTGTCGCTGTCGAAAATGTCAAGCGCACCGATGCCGGAGCGCGCCAACGCTTCGACGGCGTGTCCGCCAACGCCGCCCACCCCGAAGACCGCGACGCGCGCCTCGGCAAGCCTTTGCAGAGCGTCTTTGCCGAAGATGAGCTCAGTCCTTGAAAATCTGTTGAGCATAGCCGTTCGCCTCTTTAATCATACGTATATCCCGACATAACGCGGTCGGGAGTTATTTGCAGTAATTTTCTATGTACCCGTTCAGCGCCGCCTGAATTATCTCTTTTGCCTTTTCGGGACCGTCTACCTCCTTGACGGCGGTCTGCTTGCCCTCAAGCTCCTTGTAGACGGTGAAGAAGTGCGACATTTCGTCGTGAATGTGCGGCGGAAGCTGTTTTATGTCGGTATAGGTGTTATAGGTTGGGTCGTTGAAAGGAATTGCGACTATTTTCTCGTCGTTCCTGCCGTTGTCCACCATCGTGATGACGCCTATAGGATAGCATTTTACGAGGGTCATCGGACGTATTTCCTCCGAGCAGAGCACCAAAACGTCGAGCGGGTCGAGGTCATCGGCGTAGGTGCGCGGGATAAAGCCGTAGTTGGCGGGATAGTGGGTAGAGGTGTAGAGAATCCTGTCGAGCCTCAGAAGTCCCGTCTCCTTGTCAAGCTCGTACTTGCACTTTGAACCCTTGGTTATTTCTATGACGGCTTCAAAGCTATCCGATGTGATTCTTTTCGGGCTGATGTCATGCCATATATTCATAAAACAAACCTCCTTTTGGTACGCTAATATGATAGCACAAGCCGCGTGAAAATTCAATAGGTAGATAAAACTCAGAAAATAATAGTGAAATGTTAAGATTTAATAGCTACGTTCTGCGGCTGGGCAAAGGAAAGCCGCCGCAAGCGGTATGCAGCTTGCGACGGCGTGGTGGAAGCTGGCGGGCTCGAACCGCCGACCTCCTGCGTGTGAAGCAGGCGCTCTGACCAGCTGAGCTAAGTTTCCCTGACGTTTGCTTTGTCCTAAGCGAATATAGTATAAAGCATATTTCGGCGTTTGTCAAGTAAATGTCGGACAAATATTTTCCCATATTGTTAGGCAGGCGATTGTCGGAGGTTGACAAGAAAAATAATTTATGTATAATCATATACAGAACATTATAAGGGGGAGCAATATATGTCACTCAAAAAAGACCTCAAAAAGCTGAACGAATTTGCCGACAATCCGTTCGACGCAACATACCGTCCCGAAAAGGAAATGAAGAGATTCTTTATCGGGCTTATGGTTACTTTGCCGTTCTTTATCGGCTTCTTTTGCGAATTTTACATACTCGCTTCCGGACCGCTCTTTATTTACTGGATAGTTATGTACGCCAAGGCGTGGGAATACTGGAAAGAACTGAAATGGAAAAAAATCTGGTTCATACTTCCGACTATTCTCAGCGCTTCATTGGGGATATATCTCTGCGCGACAAAAGGGCTTCTGGTCGCCATCGGATGGTTCTTCAGAACCGTTTTAGGATTCAAATAATATGTTCAGACTGCTGAAACAGGAGGGTGCAGCCCGCCGCGGGGAATTTGAAACCGTACACGGCGTTATTCAGACGCCGGTATTTATGAATGTAGGCACTTCCGCCGCGATAAAAGGAGCGGTGTCGTCGGTCGACCTCGAGGAACTGAAATGTCAGGTAGAGCTTTGCAATACTTACCATCTTCACATTCGCCCGGGCGACGACGTGATATACAAAATGGGCGGACTCCACAGATTTATGAACTGGCACAGACCTATTCTCACCGATTCCGGGGGGTTTCAGGTCTTTTCTCTGGCCAAGCTGCGTAAAATTAAAGAGGAGGGCGTGTATTTCCAGTCGCACCTCGACGGCAAACGGATTTTTATGGGTCCCGAGGAGAGTATGAGGATTCAGTCGCATCTTGCCTCTACCATTGCCATGGCGTTTGATGAGTGCGTTGAAAACCCAGCCCCGAAAGATTATTCAAAAGCGTCCTGCGAGCGCACTCTGAGATGGCTCAAGCGCAGCAAGGCGGAGCTTGCGCGGCTTAATTCCCTTGAGACAACCATAAATCCTCATCAGATGCTCTTTGGAATAAACCAAGGCTGCACCTATGACGACCTGCGCATAGAGCATATGAAGCAGATAGCCGACCTCGATCTCGACGGCTACGCTATAGGCGGGCTTGCCGTCGGCGAGCCTACAGAGGTGATGTACCGCATAATCGAGAGCGTTGAGCCCTTTATGCCAAAGGATAAGCCGAGATATCTTATGGGGGTCGGCACTCCGTCCAACATCGTAGAAGCGGTGTATCGCGGCGTTGATTTCTTTGACTGCGTGATGCCTTCCCGAAACGCCCGCCACGCGACCGTCTTCACATGGAGCGGAGTGATGCATCTTACCAACTCGAAGTATACGCTTGACGAACGCCCCATCGACCCGGAATGTGACTGCCCTACCTGTCGGAATTTCAGCCGAAGCTATATCCGTCATCTTTTCAAGTCGGGAGAACAGCTCGGCGGCAGGCTTGCCGTTCAGCACAATCTGTGGTTCTACAACACGCTCACCGAGAGAATACGCGAGGCGCTGGAACAGGGGACTTTCACCGAGTTCAGAAACAGATATTCCTCGCGGCTCGCCGGTAAGTTGGAAGATTAACCCATTGCTGCAAGGTGGTTTTATGTCATTTGCCGAAATATTTCTGATAGGCGTCGGACTTGCAATGGATGCCTTTGCCGTGTCTGTCACAAACGGCATGTGCCGCAGGGGAAGAGCCGCTTATATTGCTCTTTCCTGCGGACTCTGTTTCGGGCTTTTTCAGGGGATAATGCCGACTCTCGGCTATGCCCTCGGCTCGACTTTTGCACGCTATATTGAGCGCTACGACCATATTATTGCTCTGGTGCTTCTTTGCTATATAGGCGGCAAGATGATTTTTGACGTCATAAAGGGCGGGGAGACCTCGGCGGGCGGCGGTAAACTCAGGTTTTCGGAACTGCTTGTGCAGGGCATCGCCACGAGCATTGACGCGCTCGCCGTCGGCGTATCTTTCGCGGCTATGATGGACTGGGGCAGAATGGCGGCTTCCGCCTGCCTCATCGCGGGTACGACATTTGTCATCGCGCTTGTCGGAGCATTTATCGGAAAGCGTTTCGGAAGCATACTCAACGACAAGGCTCAGCTTGCCGGCGGACTCATACTGATAGGAATAGGAGTGAAAATCTTTGTCGAACACACCTTCTTCTCTTAAGCTCGTTGTCTTCGACCTCGACGGCACGCTCGTCGACACTATAAAAGACCTGACATTTGCGGTCAACGAAGCGCTTGATTCGTTCGGTTTCCCAAAGAGAAGCTGCGGGGACGTGACGGATTTTGTCGGCAACGGGACGCTTAAGCTCATAGAGCGCGCTCTGCCCGACGGCAAAAAGGACGCTGAAACCGTTTCTGCGGTTCACTCGGCGTTTACCGAGAGCTACGCGCGCCATTACGCCGACAGTTCTCTGCCGTATTCGGGAATGTATGGGCTTGTGAAGGAGCTTAAGGAGCGCGGTCTAAAACTTGCAGTTCTCTCAAACAAGCCGGACAGATTTACAAAAGAACTCGTCGAAAAATTCTACGGCGGGCTGTTTGACGTTATCCTCGGAAGCTCCGGGAGTACTCCGCGCAAGCCCGACCCCAAGGGCGAACTGAGCATAATTTCCGGTTTAGGTCTGACGCCTGAGGAAACGCTTCATATCGGCGATTCCGACACCGACGTTCTGACTGCCCACAACGCCGGGGTGAGGTGTATCGGCTGCACATGGGGTTTCCGTCCGAGGCAGGTCCTCGAAAACGCCGGTGCAGATTTCTTCGCGGACAAGCCGTCGCAGATACTTGACACGGTAAAAAGTCTGATGTATGGCGAAATTTTTTGCAAAAACAGTTGAAATATTATTTTTGTTGTGCTATAATGCTTTTTGTCACGAAAACGCGATGACTGAGAGAGTAAGCCGCAGAGGTCTCAAAGAGAGGGGAGCAAACGCTGAGAGCGCCCCATTCCGAAGCTGCCGAAGTTCACTCACGAGCGGTTCCGCTGAAGCTTCGGTTGTAGGCGGGGACGATTCCGCGGCGTTAACGCGGTAGGGAGTGTTGGCTCCCAAAGGGTGGTTTATAAGCATAGCTTAAGGTTATGTCCCGTTTTGGCGGGGCATTTTTGTTTAATGCGAAAGGAGTAGATTATGCCTTTAATAATTCCTTTGATGGCAGTGTGTTTTATCATCGACTTTGCGGTTCAGTCGCTATTTTGTTTTAAGGCGAAAAGATTTGCCGTTAAGCTTATCCCCGTTTATGTATCTGCGGTTCTCGCGCTTCTTCTCGCGCTTATGTTTTTCAGGGCCTTCGGGATGTGGAACGTGGAAATACTCGGCAACGGGCAGGAGCTTGTCGCCGGATTCCTGCTTATCATTCTCGGATTCGGTTTTATCGGCGACATAATAGCGTGGGCACTGTGGTTTGCCTGCGTAAAGACTAAAAAATAAGGGCGCATAAGCGTCCCTCGGAAAATATACCGAAAGGAAGAAATATCAGATGAAACAAGCACTTGAAAAAATCGAGCTTGCCGCCCGCGAGGAGCTTTCCAGAATAGCCGACCCCGCCGAGCTTGAAGCTCTAAGAATCAGATTCTTGGGCAAAAAAGGCGAGCTCACCGCGATTTTAAAGCAGATGGCGGGACTTTCCGCCGAGGAGCGTCCGGTCATCGGTCAGCTTGCAAACCGCATCAGAGCCGATATTGAGGAGGCGGTCTCTGAAAAGGCGGCGCAGCTTAAAGCCGAGGCTTCCGAGAGAAAGCTTAAGGAGGAGCGCATAGACGTCACCCTGCCCGGAAAAGCTCCGAAGCTCGGCAAGCTCCACCCGATGGACGCCGTTATGCGCGAGATTGAGGACATCTTTATCGGAATGGGCTTCGACATCGCCGAGGGACCCGAGGTGGAATACGACTACTACAACTTTGAGGCGCTGAACCTTCCCCCCGACCACCCCGCGCGCGACACGCAGGACACTTTTTATATCACCGACAATATCCTGCTCAGAACGCAGACGTCGTCAGTGCAGATACACGTTATGGAGAACCGCAAGCCGCCGATACGCATAATCTCTCCCGGCAGAGTCTACCGCTCCGACGCCGTAGACGCCACTCACAGCCCCATTTTCCACCAGATTGAGGGACTCGTGGTAGACAAAGGAATCACTATGGCGAATCTCGTCGGCACCCTTGATATGCTGATGAAGCGTCTATACGGCGACGAGTGCAGGATAAGGCTCAGACCGCATCACTTCCCGTTCACCGAGCCGTCTGCTGAGGTAGACGTACTCTGCTTCAACTGCGGAGGCAAGGGCTGCTCGATGTGTAAGGGCGAGGGGTACGTCGAGCTTCTGGGCGCCGGAATGGTTCACCCTAAGGTGCTCGCCAACTGCGGCATCGACCCCGAAGTGTATTCCGGCTTCGCGTTCGGTCTCGGACTTGAGCGCATAGTAATGAGAAAATACGGCATCAACGATATGAGGCTCCTCTACGAGAACGACCTCAGATTCCTTGAGCAGTTCTGATAAGGAGGCTGAGTTTATGAATCTTTCAATGAAATGGCTTTCGGACTATGTGAATATAGACGCCGAGCCGAGAAAATTCTGCTACGACCTCACTATGACAGGCTCGAAAGTCGAGGGCTATGAGGTCGAGGGAAGCGATATTAAAAACGTCGTCGTCGGAAAGCTGCTTTCGGTGGTTCCGCACGAAAATTCCGACCATCTTCTGGTCTGTCAGGTCGACGTGGGAAAGAGCGAACCTATACAGATAGTCACCGGTGCAAATAACGTCAAGGCGGGCGACCTCGTACCGGTCGCGCTCGACGGTTCCGAACTGCCGGGCGGCGTACACATCAAAAAGGGAAGGCTCCGCGGAGTCGAATCAAACGGAATGCTGTGCTCGCTCGGAGAACTCAAACTCACAAAGCACGACTTCCCCTACGCGATTGAAGACGGCATCTTTATTATTCAGGAGGACTGCAAGCCGGGCGACGACATTCACGACGCCATAGGCTTAAACGACACCTCGGTGGAATTTGAGATAACCTCCAACCGCCCCGACTGTCTGTCGGTAATCGGGCTTGCGAGAGAGGCTGCGGCGACCTACTGTCTGCCCTTTGACCCGCCCGAGCCGAAGTATAACGGCGTTTCGGGGGACATCGGGGAGTTTCTGAACGTGACCGTCGAAAACATCAGGCTCTGCAAGCGCTACATCGGCGGCGTTGTGAGAAACGTAAAAATTGAGCCTTCGCCGAGATGGCTCCGCGAGAGGCTGAGAGCCTCCGGCGTAAGACCGATAAACAACCTTGTGGACATCACCAACTATGTGATGCTCGAATACGGTCAACCGATGCATGCCTTCGACGCCCGCTATGTCTCGGGCCACGAGATACACGTCAGAAACGCGAAAGAGGGCGAAACGATAACCACTCTTGACGGCGTTGTCCGTGAGCTTTCGCCCGAAATGCTCGTTATAGCCGACGCCGAGAAGCCCGTCGCAGTGGCCGGAGTTATGGGCGGCGAATACAGCGGGATTATGGACGACACCGTAGACGTCATCTTTGAATCCGCCTGTTTTGACGGCGCTTCGGTGCGTAGGACCGCTAAAAAGCTCGGTATGAGAACCGACTCGTCGGCGCGCTTTGAAAAAGGTCTTGACCCCAAGGGCTGCATGCCCGCAATACTCAGGGCGTTCGAGCTTGTAGAGCTTCTGAAGTGCGGAGAACCTCTCGATAAGGTCATCGACAGGGGAGAAAGAAGCCATGAGCGCAAGACTGTCGACTTCGACCCGAAGTGGATAAACCGCTTCCTCGGGACCGACATTTCCCGCGAGGATATGATAGGCTATCTCGAAAGGATAGGTTTCGAGGTCGTTCTGAATAAAGTCATCGTTCCGTCGTTCAGGGTCGACATCGAGTGCAAGGCCGACGTCGCCGAGGAGGTTGCGAGGTTCTACGGCTACAACAACATTCAGGGAGCGGAGCTTACCGGCGTTGCTAACGCGAAACTCACCCCCAAGCAGAAGCTACTCAGAAAAATAGAGGCTTCCTGCACCGCTCTCGGGCTTTACGAAATTGAGACGTTCAGCTTTATTTCCCCGAAATATTACGATAAGATAAACCTTCCAGCCGATTCAAAGCTTCGTTCCGGCGTGACGATAACCAATCCTCTCGGCGAGGATACCTCGGTTATGAGAACCACCGTTATGCCTTCGCTCTGCGAGGTTTTGGCGCGCAATTATAACTACAGGAACCCGTCGGCGGCGGTATTTGAGCTTGGAAGCGAGTATATCCGCACCGAGGAGGGCAAATTGCCCGACGAGCCGGTCAGACTCTCGGTTGGTCTTTACGGAAACGGCGCCGACTTCTATACCGTCAAGGGCATTGTTGAGAGCTTTTTTGACAGCATAGGCATCGACGGCGTTGAGTATGAGGCTGCCGTTAATGGCTGCGGCTTTGACGAGCTTTCGATGTTCCACCCGGGTCGGGTAGCCGTAGCAAAGATAAACGGTGAACCGATAGCAATTCTCGGCGAGATGCACCCTGCCGTCGCCGAAAATTACGGCATCGGTACGAGAACCTACTGTGCGAAGCTGAACGTCACCGAGCTTTTAGACATCGGCACTGCCGAGCGCACCTATAAGCCTCTGCCAAAGTATCCCGCCGCTACGAGGGACATTTCGCTCGTCTGCGACGACGAAGTGCCGGTCGCAAGCCTTGAAAAGCTCATAAAGGGCGCTGTCGGAGCGGTACTCGAAAAGATAACGCTTTTCGACGTCTATAAGGGCGAGCAGATAGCCGGCGGCAGAAAATCGGTAGCGTTTTCCATCGTTATGCGTTCCTCAGACGGAACCCTCACCGACGAGCAAGCTGACGCCGCTATGAAGCGCGTAAAAAAGGCGCTTGACGGAGCAGGAGCGGAGATTCGCTGAGTTAAAGGCGTCATCGCACAAATCGGATAAAGGAAATTTATTCAATTTTTACAAATCTCACAGTCGGGTCTTGTTATTTGAAAGAAAATGCGTTATAATATTTTTATGTGTTATCAGCCGATTGATGACAGCGTCTTAAACCCCAAAATTACGCATAGAATATACGGACGGATACCGTTCAACCGTCGAAGAATCACTGCATCGCTGAAAAGGGAGGCTTGACTGCCATGCGAAACGACCAGACTATGACATTCTCGGTTAAGCAGGATCACAGGGATGAAATAAAAAATACCCTGACTGCCGTTTACGAGGCGCTTTATGAAAAAGGCTACAACCCCGTAAATCAGATAGTCGGGTATATCCTCTCGGAAGACCCTACCTATATCACCACCTATAACAACGCACGCAGTTTAATACGCCATATAGACCGCGATGAGCTGCTTCAGGAAATGGTGAAGACCTATCTCAACGCAAAGTGAAAAGATATCGTAAAAGCGGCTTCTTCCTTTTGGAAGAAGCCGCTTTTTTAAGGCTGCGGAGATTCCTTTGAAATTACATCGTCGAAGCTTTGACCTTTAAGACTTACAAGCTTTTCGGTCAGCACCCGAGAGAAGCCGGCTATGAGCGCTTCCTGAATGACGAACCCGGAGACGAGGTTTTCACCGGTTTTTTCGGGGTTTAAAACGTCGGTCGCACACTCCCGAACTATGCTCGTAAAAAGTTTGGCGGCGGCACGGTGCTTGACGACATAGTCGCAGTAAAGCTCCTGAACGCTCTCCTCGGGAAGCTCGTTTGAGAGCATCTCCTTGACGATATTTATGCTCACCGCCTGTTTGAGGGTGAGTATGATTATCAGATACGCAATATGGATTCGGTAATAGCGGCGCTTTATCGGAGCGGGCATTATTTTCAGACGCACATAGTTGTTGACCGACGAGGCGGAAAATATTTTTTCGTCGGAGGCATCGCCGTCTTCGGAATCCTCTTTGTCTTCAACCGGAGAAATAAGCCCGAGATACTGCGAAAGAAGAACGATAACCTGATCCATATACAGCCCTATGTCGGGAATATTCTCCCAGCTCGGCAGGCTGAAGCCGTCCATCGCTCTTTCCCATCTTAAAAGCTTGTGGGCGATAAGTTCTTTGTCGTAAGTCATACTTTCCCTCCGTTTTCGGTAAACCTTTTTTATAATATACAATTATAGCATATACCTGTATCTTTTGCAAGATGTTTTTGTTTAAAAAATTTGTTATTTATCTCTTGACATAGCTCATCTAATATGCTATATTAGATGTAGTAATATTGATACTTAGATTTCTTGATATTTCCATACAAATCGACTGCAATGAGCAAGTAGAAAGGAGAAAAATATATGTCATACAGAATTTTTGTCGAATCCTCTGCTGATTTCACCCCCAAAATGCTCAAAAGCTTTGGTCTTGATCTCGTACCGCTGAAGCTTATACGCGGCGAACAGTCTATGACAAACGAGGAGATGGACCCCAAGCTTTTCTACGACCTTGAACGCAAGGGTGAAATGATGACCACCTGCGCCGCAAATATCAACGACTATACCGAGGCGTTCGAGCCTCATCTGAAAAGCGGGGAGGATATACTGCTTCTCGGTTTTTCGTCGGGGTTAAGTTCTTCGGTGAACAACGCCGAGCTTGCCGCCGGACCTCTGCGTGAGAAGTATCCCGACAGAAAGATTTATATTATCGACACAAAGTGCGCTAACAACGGTCAGGGGCTTCTTGCCGACCTTGTGAGCAGGAAAAGAGCTTCCGGTGCGACCGTTGACGAAGCCAAGGTCTACGCCGAGAAGATGATGCTTAAAATATACCATTCCTTTACAATGCCGTCGCTTATGTATCTCAAAAAGGGCGGAAGGATATCCACAGCCGCAGCCGTCGCCGGAACCGTTCTAGGCATCAGACCCGTGCTGTATGTCAGGGACGACGGAAAGATATACATTTCCGGCAAGGTGCGCGGGCGCCGCGCCGCCACAAAGGCGCTCTATGATGCCTTTATCAAGCACGCGGTCAACCCCAAGAGTCAGGACGTTTACATTGCGCATGCAGACTGTCCCGAAGACGCCGAGGAGCTTGCTCAGATGCTCAAGGGGAAGGTCAGAAGCGTGACGATAAGCTATATCGGACCTGTCTTCGGATGCCACTGCGGACCGGAGGCGCTGTCGCTTTACTTCATTGCAGACAAGCGCGAGCCGTAAATTAAATTCACAACCAAAAAAGCCCCGTTCAAACGGGGCTTTTCTGGGGTAAAAACCATATGAAAAGATTGTAGTGATGATGTCGGTTATCTTCGGCTTGCAGGTTTATTATATCACCGCGATGCGCAAAATGCAATAAATTGTTAGTTGAACTCGTTTCAACGCCGACTTTATGGCGCTTTTGCTTTCAATTATATAGTGTCTTTTTTTGAGGAAAAGTTTGCGGTCAAATTGTAAATTTTCTGTGAATTTTTTATCCGCATTTTGCTTGACTGTTCTGTGCGGGTCTGATATAATAATCACAAAGCTTTCGGCTTGTGATATAATAGAATCACCGCTTTACGGCGGAAAACCGAGCAAGGGAGTGTCCGAAATGAATTTCAAGATTTTGGCGTTGGCGTGCTACTGCGTCGTCTTCTGCTATAATATGTTTATGTCGGCGGTGGCGTACCGCTCGAAGAACAACCCCGTCCCAGAGAACGTAAAGGATCTTTACGACGCCGAGACTTACTCGAAGTGGCAGGCTTACCATCGGGAAAACAGTCTCGTCCGAATCGTCTCTGAAGCGGTGTCGTTCGCGATATATTTCGTACTAATCGCGTTTGATATTCTGCCGCTTTTTGCGGTTTCGGAGAATCCTTATGTTTCGATGATAACCGTCCTGCTGTTTTCGCTCACGCTCGACACGCTTGTTGACACCGTTTTCAGCTACATCTACTCGATGAAGATAGACGAAAAATACGGCTTCAACAAGATGACGCTTAAAACCTTTATCGCCGACAAAATAAAATCGTATATAATTTCGACCGCGCTTTTTATCGGTTTGATGAGTCTTTTCATACTCATCTACGAGTCTCTCGGCGACTGGATACTCCTGCTGTTTACAGGCGTGCTTGTTGCTGTTCTGTTCACGATTATGTTCCTTAACCCTTACTTTTCAAGGATCTACAACAAGTTCACTCCTCTTGAGGAGGGCGAGCTGCGCACAAAGCTGACCGCGCTCCTTGAGAAAAACGGCTATCACGTCAGGGAAATTCAGGTTATGGACGCCTCGAAGCGCACTACAAAGTCCAACGCCTATTTTACCGGCTACGGCAAGTCGAAAACGATAGTTCTGTTTGACACCCTGATTGAAACTATGACCCCCGATGAAATAGTCGCTGTATTTGCACACGAACTCGGTCACGGGCTACATAAGGACGTTTTGAAGAACAGTATTCTGAGCGTACTGAATATGCTTGTAGTTGTCGTGATGGCGTGGCTGACCGTCAAGACCGAGGCAATATATTCCGATTTCGGCTTTGCGGGCAGAAACTACGGCTTTGCGCTGCTTCTGGTGCTTCTGGTGGAATTTCCGCTTATTTCCCCGATATTCTCGGCTGCCGTTTCGGCGGTGTCGCGCAGGGCGGAATACAGAGCCGACGCTCAGGCGGTCAAGGAGGGCTTTGGAAGTGAACTAATCTCGGCGTTGAGAAAGCTTTCAAAGGACAATCTCGCGCATCTTTCGCCATCTAAAATCGAAGTTTTCCTCACATATTCCCACCCGCCGATCAGTCTGCGAATCGCCTCTATCGAAAAGAAAATGTCGGAGCAAAACTGAATACGTTTCCCCGCTGAAATTCAGCGGGGATTTTTTATTTTACGTTCTTTTCAAGGCTCGAAACGACCGCTTTGAACCAGTCCTTCTCGCGCCAGCGGTCGAACGAGCCGTCGTCGAGACCGCAGTCGTCGATGCCGTGCAAAAGCCTTTCGCAGATGCTTTCGGTCGAGTTTCGGGAGATGTTTTCCTGCGTCCACTCGATGCCCTCGCCGAAAAGCGTGCCCTTGTAGGTGAATTTCTCGGGCAGGTTGTCATAGTCGATTGCGCACTTCGCCGCCGCTTCAAGGTGGTATCTCGCCTTTTCCTCGTCGTTATGAAGATTTGTATAAAGCTTTGCCAGCCAGTAGTGCCGCGCATAGATCCGGCAGTTATAGAACCCGTAGAATCCGTCGTCGAAGATGACGTCGGCAAGCCTTAAAAATACCTCGTGCAGCTTGATATAGTGCTCATAGTCGCCCTTGTTGAACACGCAGAGGTTATAAAGGTCCCTTCCCGCGAGCTCGAAATATTGCAGCATATTACCGCAGGCTTCTTTTTTGCCCTTCTCTTTGTCGCCGCTGTTGCAGTAGAGTTCGCAAAGGAGCCTGTCTGTCGTGACCCACATGCTCGGCAGGGTGTTGATGAGCTTCTCGGCTTCGTCGAATCTCTCTTCACACATGAGATTGAGCGCTAAAATCTGGGTCGCCGAATTGCGCTGCGCGCTGTTGGTGGATTCGCGAAGTATCCGCTCCGCCAGCTCAATTAACTCGTCGGTTGTACAGTTTGGGCTTCCGTGAAGCGTTTGCATAAGCCTTGTGAGACATTGAAGGTCGTTCGGAAATTCCGCGACCGCTCTACGCCAGACCTCGACGCGCTTTTCGGCCTCGCCGGTGCGATCAAACTGCGCGCTTTCCGCCTCATATTCCGCAATTCTCTCGCGTTTTCTTATCTCGCCAACGCCCAAAAGGTCGTCGACGGTGACGTTGTAATATGCCGCGATTTTGGGGAGCAAGCAAACGTCGGGGATAGATTCGCCGCGCTCCCATTTACTTACCGCCTGAGGACTCACGAGCAGGAAGGAAGCAAGCTCCTCCTGAGTGTTTCCCTTTTCGGCGCGAAGCTTTTGCAGGTTTCTGTCAATGGTGATGTCCATAGTGATTCTCCTTTAAATTTATTGAACGGGCGCCTGTTCTGATTTTATTATAGCCGTTCCGTCCGCTCTTTTCAATGACGGTGTAGTTTATTTCCGGTTGTAAAATGAAACTGACAGTTGAGAGCGGTGCGGCTCCCGCGCTCAAGTATTCAGCTCTATTGCTTTTTTCGACAGAATACGTTATAATAATTATATATTTGTCGGGAGGGGAATGAAAATGAAAAAATCCGTGACGCCCGTGGGCATAGTCCTGTGTATTCTTATCTGCGGTCTGCTCGCGTGGCTCGGCGCTTTGTCGGGCTTGCCGCTTGTTTACGCGCTTATCGAGCTGCTTTTGTTCGGCTTGACTGCGTATCTCGGGCGAAAGGCGCTTTCGGACGGTATTTTTGCCTGCGTAGCGGTCATAGCTGCCGTTTTGTTCTCGCTTTACGACAGAATATGGGCGGGCGGAGAGCGCTCGCTGTTTGCGCCTGCCGCTGCGGTCGTTACGGCGCTGATGATAGGAAAATATATCACTGATAAGATAACCCCGGAACCCGTCGGAAGAGACGCTTTTTCGGAAGTAGTCCCTAAGACCGCTGCTGTCCTGCGCGACGGCGCGGAAAGGGAAATACCCGCCGATGAAATCGTGCAGGGGGATATCGTCGCTATACGCCCCGGAGAACTCGTTCCTTGCGACGGCGAGATAATCGCCGGACGCTCTGAGATTGACGAAAAACCGATAACCGGCGAGCTTGCTGCCGTCCTGCGCTCTGAGGGAGAGCGCGTGAAAGCGGGAAGCCGCAATATCAGCGGGTTTCTGACTGTTCGCGCCGACGGCGGCAGTGAGCTTGAAAGAATGATTATGAGCTGCTGCGAAATATCGGAGGAAAAAAAGAAGCCGTCAGACCGAAAGTCGGCGATTTTGCAGGGTCTTATAGTATCGGCGACATCTTTGATGATTTCTGCAATAGTATTTGCGGTGTCGGGAATCTTTGAGGCGGCGTTTGCGTTCGCGCTGACCTTTGCCGCGATATGTCCCTGCGCGTCCGGAATATCGAGGACGCTGTCTTATTTCTTCGCATCTAAGAAAGCTGCATCGGAGGGTGTGCGTTTTTGCAACCCGTCGGCGATAGATGCACTCCGCAGAACTGACGTCGCCGTGGTCGACCTTAACGGCACTGCGACGGTCGGAAAGCTTTCTGTCAGCGAGGTTGTTCCGCTCGGAGATATGAACACGCAGGATATAATAAGAGTTGCCGCGGCTTTGTGTGACGAAGCCGAAGGAGCGGATTTTGTTGCCATAAAGGAACGCTGTATTCTCAACGGCGTGGCGGTGCCGCCCTGTATAGCCTGCGAGAGGCTTGCGGGAGTCATAACCGGAACCGTAGACGGCCGTAGGGCAAAGCTAAGCTCACTCAGGGAGGATTGCGAATACTGCGGTCTTGCGGGGAAGCTCCTGAAAACCTTGTTTTTAAACGACGAAGCGGTGGGAATAATAGCTATATCTGACAGCGTTAAGCCCAACGCAGTCTCGGCGGTAAAAGCGCTTTCCGATCGCGGAATCAGGACGGTTCTGATAACGGGTATGAGCGAGTCCGAGTCCGAGGACGTTATTTCAAAGATAAGCGCGGACGAGTTAAGATGCGGTCTAAGCGCTGAAGAAAAGTGCGAAACCGTAACGGAAATTCAAAAAAACCGTGGAGCAGTCGCCGTGATTGCCGACGGAGTAAGCGACTGTTCGGCGCTTACGGCTGCGGACTGCGGTTTTGCTCTCGGTTCCGGAGCTGAGGCTGCCAAGAAGTGCGCATCTGCGGTGCTTTTAAGAAACGACCTTAGAGATATTCTTCCGCTTATTGACCTTTCGGCGTCTGCGGCTCGGTGCGCAAAGGCGGGATTTATCGCGTCAGAAACCGTCAGGGTGGCTGCTTTTGCGGCTTCAGGAATCGCCGCCGTTTTGGGCGCTTATGCAGTTGCGTCTGCGGTTTGCGCAGCGGGGATACTTTTGGCGCCGGCAACTGCGGCGATATTTGCTTCACAGGTCGGATTCGGGAAAAAGTAATGGCTTATGCCGTTGAGCGTAGGGACGGGTATTTTAAAAACAAAACAGACGGGGATTAGGCAGTCCCGCATAAAACGGCAAAAAGCAGACGAATTTTCGTCTGCTTTTTGCGTATAGAAGTGCGCATATTAAAATTCATCTTACGGATAAATCAGAAATTATAGCATAGTGATGTAAAACGTTTAATTTTCATTTTTCCTTCCTAAATATCTTGATAGCACCGATAACAACAGCCCATAGTATTGTACCTAATATGGTTCCTGTAAACATAAAGCCAAAGGCTAAAAAGCCTGCTAAAGCCCTGCTTAACATGAAATCCGGCGCAAATAGGCGAGGATAAGGCAAATCCATACAATCTGCAACAAACCCCCACCCTGCAAGAATAAGTAAGACCAATGGAAAAAGTCCGATTAGGAAACGATGCTTTTTTGTAAATATGCAAATAACGACTTGCAAGATAGCAGGAATCAGGATTAGGAACGGGACAAAGTCAATATCCAGCTGTATCATACTGCTCCTCCAACCACTTTGAATTAGTAACGGGTTTAACATATCAATTTTGGACAGTTGATCAAATATTCTTCATACTAAACTATGCAAATACCGATTTATCATATTGCCTGTCATATCGGCAAACCGCTTTTACCCGTCTGTTTTTTAAATCTCTGTGAGGTTTTGTCAACTCTGTTTTCTGGGCGCTTGGGGTCTTTATTGATAGGCAGCCTTATACTTCCTCGCCGCCGGTGCCGATTTCTCCTATTCTTATTGCGGTGACGTTATAGTCGGAATCTGTCGGTACTACGGTGTAAATCATGATCTTCTCCACGGTGTCGGGCGAGTCTATCCAGTTGGTTATCGGGAGCCTGTAGCAAACGGTCAACTCAAGTCCGCTCTCGGTCTGATTCATAGCCGTGACTTCGGGGCAGTATGCAGGCGCGCGCGGATAAGCGGGGATATAATACATTCCAGACTCCCCGTCGTATTCAAATGTAAGCTCTGTATCTCCGACCGTTTTGTGGGTATAACTCAGACCCGGACCGAAAAGTTTGGTTATTCTTCGGTCAATATCAATATAGGACACGGAATAAATACCGTTTGAGTATTCATAGTAGACCGATGGGTTGAGGATAATGTCCCAGCAGGCGGCTGTAATTATAACGTCTTCGTTTAATGATGACGCGCCGTCGAAGATAGGGGCGTCGGAGGCGACAAGCGGCATCAGAAAGTCCTCAAAATACGCTTGTTGCGCAGACGTGTCCTTTGAAGCCTTAATCACATCAGAAACCTTGAAAGCAGTCGCGATTACGCCTATTGCCGCGAATATGAGCAGGAACAGTCCGAAGACAGCCTGCACTGCCTGAGTCAAACTGATGCTTTTTATTTCGATAGGCTCAGGCTCGGCTTCTTCGGGTTCGGCAAGCTCCGACGCGTCCTCGTCGAGAGCTTCAAGCAGGTGTTCCTCAAGTTCCCAGTCAAATTTGAAGCGCTCGTGTATTCTTTTGTTCTCGGAGTCGGATATCTTGCGCTCCGTAAACTCCTCTTGATGCGCGTTTTGCGGCTCTTTACTACTGTTGTCGGCGTCCTGACGGGTCTCGGCTTCAGCGGGCTTCTCTGCTTCGGACTCAGCACGAGCTTCTTCCTCTGCAGCCGCCGTTTCCGCCGCGGCGGTATCTTCGGTCTGAGGCGCATTGCCGACGTTCAGTTCGGACTTCTTTTTCTTATGCTTACTCATATATATCTTTCCTCATACGTTTATTGTCTTATCTGACCGTTTCCGGTTATCAGATATTTTATTGTCGTGAGTTCCCTAAGACCCATAGGTCCGCGCGCGTGGAGTTTTGCCGTTGAGATGCCTATTTCCGCGCCGAGACCCAGCTCAAAGCCGTCGGTAAAGCGCGTGGAGGCGTTTACGTAAACCGCCGCAGCGTCCACCTGACGCTGAAATTCCTGCGCCGCAGTGAAGCTCTCGGTAACGATGCACTCCGAGTGACGCGTTGAATAGGTTCTTATGTGTTCCAGAGCGTCGTAGATGTTGTCCACGACCTTTACAGCGAGAATGTAGTCGAGGTATTCAGTAGCCCAGTCCTCCTCGGTAGCGGGGACGACGCAGTTTCCGAGAATCATTCTTGTGATTTCGCAGCCGCGAAGCTCTACGTTGTGCGCGTCGAGACGCTTTTTGAGCTTCGGAAGGAAGTCCTCGGCGATGTCTCGGTGGATAAGGACGGTCTCGCAGGCGTTGCATACGCCGGGGCGCTGGGTTTTGGCGTTGTCGACGATGTCGAGCGCCATAGGTATGCTCGCCGACGAGTCGACGTAAATATGGCAGTTGCCGACGCCAGTCTCGATGACCGGCACCGTGGAATTTTCGACGCAGCTTCTTATAAGCCCCGCGCCGCCCCTCGGTATCAGCACGTTGATAAAACCGTGGGCTTTCATCATAGCGTTCGCGGCTTCGCGCGAGGTATCGGTCAGAAGCTGTATGCCGTTTCTCGGAAGTCCTGAGTCTTCGAGAGCTTTTCGCATAATTTCCGCAAGGAAAACATTTGTGTTCACGGCGTCGCTGCCGCCTCTGAGAATCGCGGCGTTGCCGGATTTCAGACAGAGTACCGCAGCGTCGACGGTTACGTTCGGTCTCGACTCGTATATGATTCCGACGACTCCGAGCGGCACCCGAACCTTGATTACGCGCAGTCCGTTCGGTCTTGTCTCGCCTGAGTCGACAAGCCCGACGGGGTCTTGCAGGGTGATTACCTTTTGCACGCCTTCGGCGATGCCCTCGATTCTCTTTTCGTTGAGGTAGAGCCTGTCCACAAGCGAGCTTTTTATCCCCTTTTCCTCAGCCGCCTTTACGTCGACACGGTTGCGGTCGATAATTGCTCGTTTGTTCTTGAGAAGCTCCTCCGCGATGATTTCAAGGGCCCTGTCTTTTTTGCGGGTCTCTGCCTGCGCCAGTTCTCGCGAAGCCTCTTTCGCTCTCGTTCCTATAGGTTCAAAATCAAACATTTTCGCACCTCGATTCAGCGGCTGTTCCGGCGGACTTCTTGGAAGCGGCAAAAAGCGTGCCGATTATCTTTCCGTCAAAGACGTCGTAAAGGTTTTCCGCCCTCGCGCCGTTGATTATAAGCATATCTATTCCGTGACCGTTGGCGATTTTTGCAGCCTTGATTTTTGTCGCCATTCCGCCGGTGCCGAGCTGCGTACCGGCCCCCGAAGCCGCTTTTTCGATTTCTCTCGAGATGTTCTCTACCCTCGAAATGAGCTTCGCGTCGGGATTCGAGCGTGGGTCGCTGTCATACAGTCCGTCGATGTCCGACATTATTATCAGCAGGTCGGCTTGGGTTAGCACCGCCACGGTAGCCGCGAGGCTGTCGTTTTCGCCCACTTCAAGCTCCAATTCGTCTATCGCCACGACGTCGTTCTCGTTGACTATCGGTATCGCGCCTGCGGCGATGATGCGCTCAAGCGCGTTCAGGACGTTTTCCTTGCGTTCGTCCGAGATTACGTATTTTGTCAGCAAAACCTGCGCGACGGTGATGTTGTAGCTCCCGAACAGGCGGTCGTACATATTCATCAGCTCGCACTGCCCGACGGCGGCGCACGCCTGTTTTGTCGGGGTGTTCTTCGGGCGCTCGCGCAGCCCGAGCTTCGCCATTCCGAGTCCGATAGCTCCCGAGGTCACGAGAATTATCTCCCTGCCCGAGTTGCGTATGTCCGAGAGAGTCTTCACAAGACTCTCAATATGGCGTATGTTGAAGCTGCCCGAGGGGTGGGTCAGCGTCGAGGTCCCGACTTTTACAACTACTCTTTTTTTATCCATAATTATCACATTACCACGTTATTTTTAATTTTTCCGGAGAGATAACCCTCTAAATTATCCTTTACAAGCCCGACGAGACGTATCCTCGTTTCGAGCGGCGCCCACGCGATATGCGGGGTGATAAAGCAGTTTTTCGCTCCGAGAAGTGGGCAGTCGCGGCTCATCGGCTCTACCGTCAGGACGTCGGCGCCGAACGCGGCTATTTTTCCGGAGTCGAGCGCTTTGCGAAGCGCCTGTTCGTCAACGGTGCCGCCCCTTGAAGTGTTTATAAGCATCGCAGATGGCTTCATCAGAGAGAGGGTGCGTTCGTTTATCAGCTTTTCGGTCTTAGGCGTCAGCGGACAGTGAAGCGTCACGATATCAGACTGCCGAAGCAGCTCCTCAAGGCTCATAAGATTGATTCCCGAAGTATCCTTCGGAGGGGTGCGGGTATAAACCGCGACGTTCATATTAAAAGCCTTAGCTATCTTTGCTACGGCTTTTCCGATGGAGCCGTAGCCGATAATTCCAATCGTCTTGCCCGAAAGCTCAAAGAGCGGCGGACCGAAGTGCGTGAAAAGCTTTGAATAGCACCATTCGCCGCCCGAGGTGTAGTCAGAATACTTTGAGACGCTCGAATAGTAGTGAAGTATAAGAGCAAATGTGTGCTGCGCCACGGAATCTGTCGAATATCCCGGGACGTTTGAGACCACCGCTCCGCGCTCCTTTGCCGCCGCGATGTCGACGTTATTGAAGCCTGTGGCGAATATGCCGATGTATCTGAGATTCGGGCAGCGTGCAAAGACCTCTTTTGTTATTCTGCATTTATTTGTCAGAACTATTTCGGCGTCGCCAATTCTTTCCGCGACTTCCCCTTCGGCAGAAAGAGGGTAAACCTTTGTGTCGCAAAGTGATGTCAGCGGCTCAAGGCTTACGTCGCCGTCGGTGACGGTGGAGGCGTCCAATATAACCGCTTTTTTCATGGCCTGTCGTCCTCAAATGCGTTTTTGATGATGTCGTCGCTGTTGTCTGCAAGTTTGCTGCGCTCGGTTTTCACGAGCTTTTCAATGTCTTTAAGTTCGTCGGACTCCGGTGGAGCTTCCTCAGCGGCAGCCTGTTTATTTGCCACTTCGGCTTTTTTACGTTCGCGGTATTCTCCGAGCCATACCCAAAACAGAATCGCAAAAAGAATTACTTCACAGATTCCAACGGCAAGAGCGGTTCGGCGGTCGTTATAAAACTGCAAAATAGCAGTCGAGTCGCAAATCAGTATCCATATAAGCGACGAGACGGATTTGCGCCGGAGATAAATCATCAGGAAAATGACGGTTGCAAACGCGCAGAACCCGAGATGAAGTCCCGTAGGGACAGGAGTAAAGCGGCTTCTCAGCTCTGCAAGCTGTGCGGCTAATATCATAAGAAAACATCCTTTCGGTTTGGCAATATGTAAAATCACAGTCGGTATACGGTCTGATAATATTCAAATCAGTATACCACAATAATAAGTGAAATGCAAGTGAATTGAAAAATACTTCTGAAAAAAGAAGAAACTTTGACAAAATCATCAGTTTTCGGCGCTGATTTTTGGCACTCTGAAATTATGTGAAAACATTGACATTTAAAGGAAATGGGAGTACTATATAAATATGCTTTATTTTCGGGAGGCTTTTGCTTTTACGGAAATTCTGCTCAAAAGCGCGGATTTGATTCACGCTCCGCGCAAAAAGAAAGGAATGACAAAAATGGAAAAAGTTTTCAAGCTTAAGCAAAACGGAACCACGGTGAAAACCGAGATTCTCGCAGGCTTGACCACGTTTATGACGATGGCCTACATAATCGCCCTGAACCCCAACCTGATTGTAGGTTTCGGTCAGGGAGCTTTCGGAGGTTTCGGAGAAGACGGCACTGCCGCTTGGAACGGCGTATTTATGGCAACATGCCTTGCATCTGCCGTTGCTATGTTTTGCATGGCGTTTCTGGCAAACAAGCCTTTCGCGTTGGCTCCCGGTATGGGTCTTAACTCATACTTCGCGGTAGTCATAGCCCAGATAGCGGGTGCAGCCGGCTGCTCTTACCTCGTGGGTCTTCAGGCAGGACTCTGCATCATACTCATCGAGGGCATAGTGTTCATTCTGCTGTCTATATTCAATATCAGGCAGAAGATAGTAGAAGCAATTCCTCTGGGAGTGCGTCTCGGAATAGGCCCCGGCATAGGTCTTATGCTTATGAACATCGGCTTCGGTTCCAACGCGGGCGAAGGCGCTTCGAGCGAGTATTACGTCATGCGCGACTTCTTCGGCGCTCTGGCTGCCAGCTCCGCCAAGGAAGCTCTCGGCGAATACTGGCCGAATATGGTCCTCACTGTTGTCACTATGTTCATCGGTCTGTTCGCAATCATTATTCTTGCTCACTATAAAGTTAAGGGAGCCGTTCTCCTCGGAATGCTCGCCGCATCTGTGCTCAACTGGGCGGGTAAGTTCATTCTCGGCAGCAATCCTTTCGCCTCTCTGGCGACCGCAAGCTGGCTGCCTCCGTTCGGCGATATGGCCAAGACCACACTCTTCAAATTTGATTTCGCGACCCTCTTCTCCATCGGTTGGGGAACCGTGATTATTCTTATCATAACTTTCTGCATCATTGATATGTTCGATACCATAGGCACTGTTATCGCCACCGCAAACCGCGCGAATATGGTAGACAAGGACGGCAATATGCCTCAGATGCGCGAGACCCTGCTCTCCGACGCCATAGGTACTGTCGTTGGCGCCTGCACAGGTACCTCCACCGTTACCACTTTCGTCGAGTCTGCCTCCGGCGTTGAGGCGGGCGGCCGCACCGGTCTTACTGCGCTGACCACCGGTGTTCTGTTCCTCGCCTGCATGTTCATCAGCCCTATTGCTGCTATAATCCCTGCGGCTGCTACTTCCGCCGCTCTGATTTATGTCGGAATACTGATGCTCGGCGGTCTGAAGAATATCGACCTCTCCGATATATCCATCGCGGCTCCTGTGTTTATTATGCTGCTCGCGATGCCTATTTCCAGCTCTATCGGACACGGTATCGGCCTCGGACTCATCACCTATTCCGTCATCAAGCTCTGCACCGGCAGGGTGAAGGAAGTCTCTTGGCTGACTTGGGTCATCTCGGCTATCTTCCTGCTCAAGTTCTTCATCGCGGTGTAATAATATTCACGCATATAAAAAGCTCTCCCAAGCGGAGAGCTTTTTGTTTGTCAGTTTTATTCTATCCCGAAGAATTTTTCTGCGTTTTTGAAGCATACGCCTTCGACTATCGCTTTGAGCGACTCCTCGTCGTCGGGGTATTCGCCCGCCTCAGCCCATTCTCCGAGCAGGTTGCAAAGAATCCTGCGGAAGTATTCATGACGGGTATACGACAGGAAACTGCGGGAGTCGGTGAGCATACCTATGAAGCCGCCGAGCAGAGCGAGGTTTGCAAAGCTTCTTAGCTGTGCCTCCATGCCGGATTTGGTGTCGTTAAACCACCACGCAGCTCCGTGCTGAACTTTCTGGATTCCGCCCTCTCCCGGGAAAGAACCCGCTATGGTGTCTAAAAGCTCGTTGTCGGCTGGGTTGAGCGAATAAAGAACGGTCTTCGGCAGGGCGTTTTCCGAGTCAAGCGCGTTGAGTAAACCCGTTACCGCAGAGCTGCATTCTGCGGTGCGTATGCAGTCAAAGCCTGTGTCAGGACCGAGCAGCGCAGTATAGCGGGAGTTCACCGTCCGCTGGACATTGTAGTGAATCTGCATTACGACTCCGCGCTTTGAGTATTCTCTGCCGAGATGCACAAGTACAGCCGTTTTGTATTTTTCGGCTTCCGACCGGCTGACCGCTTTTCCGTTCATAGCACGCGTAAAGATTTCGTTGACCTCGCTTAAGGGGGCGGGCGAGAATACCGCGTAGTCAAGACCATGGTCAGCGGCGCGGCATCCGTGGGCGCAGAAGTGTTCAAGCCGCAGCGAGAGCGCTTTCATAACGTCCTCCGCAGTCGAAACCGCGACGCCCGAAACCTCCCCGAGCTGCTTTATGTAGTCGGCAAAGCCGGGCTTTTCGATGTTCACCGCCTTGTCGGGTCGGAAAGACGGCAGGACGAGAGTGCCGAAATTTTTGTCCGCAGCGATTTTTTCGTGCCATTCGAGGCTGTCGACGGGGTCGTCGGTGGTGCCTATCATTTTCACGTTTGAGCGCCTGATAATGCCCTTTGCCGACATTTGAGGACTCCTGAGAATTTCGTTGCAGCAATCGAAAATCTCATTGGCGGTTGAGGGCCTGAGAGTGAGGTCACAGTCGAAATAGCGCTTTAATTCAAGGTGAGTCCAGTGATACATCGGGTTGCCTGCGGCGAGCGGAATAGCCTCGGCAAAGTGCAAAAACTTGACTCTCGGATCACAGTTTCCGGTTATCTCCGACTCGGGAACGCCTAGCATCCTTATAAGGCGCCATTTGTAGTGGTCGCCGCCGAGCCATATTTCCGAGATGTCGCAAAAGCGCTTGTCCTCGGCGATTTCACGGGGACTGATGTGGCAGTGATAGTCGATAATAGGCTGGTTTTCGGCGTAAGAATGGTAGAGTCTTTTAGCCGTTTCGTTTTTCAGAAGAAAGTCGTCGTTTATAAAAGCCATTGCAGATTCTCCTTTGCTTTGATGTCAGAGACATTATATAACAACGCGCAAAAAAATTCAATAGCATATACTAAGATTATCGCTCTTGCAACTTCGGAAAAAACGTAGTACAATATATCCGAATCTGCAAAGGAGAATCGCAATGAAAAAAGGAATTATTTTCGATTTGGACGGAACAATGTGGGATTCGTCCGAGAGCGTCACCGCGGCGTATAACATCGGCCTTGAAAAGGGAGGCTATTCCCTGAGACTTTCGCTCTCCGACGTGATGGCGGCTATGGGAAAGACAATGGTTGAAATAGCGCATATGTATTTTGACGCCATAGACCCCGAACGCGCGGTACAGATAATGCAAGAGTGCATCGCCGAGGAGATGGAATATCTCAAAACGTCCGGCGGAGAGGTGTATGACGGTCTTGAGGATGTCTTAAAGGAGCTTAGAAAGAGGGGATATTTCATCGCCTGCGTTTCAAACTGTCAGTCGGGGTATATAGAGGCGTTTTATGACGCGACGGGACTCGGAAGATACTTTGACGATAAGGAGTGCTGGGGCGGAACGGGGCTCGGCAAGGCGGAAAATATAAGGCTGACAGCCGAAAGAAACGGACTTGACGTCGCGGTTTACGTCGGCGACACCGACGGCGACCGCTTGGCTTCCGAAAAGTCCGGGGTGAAATTCATACACGCTGCCTACGGCTACGGCAAAGTTCCCGACGGAACGCCGGAAATAGATTCGCTTCGGGAACTGCCGGATCTCGCGGATAAGCTGTGCGGTACAACGCAGGCGTAATCTCGGATTATGTATTTTGACTTCTGATTTCTGTTATCTTCCTTCCAATATTGACATTGCAGCCGAAAATGTGGTAAAATTAACTTAACTGTTTTCCGAGGAGGCTTAAATATGAAACTGAATACCAAACAAACCGTTCTCATAGGACTATCATTTGCCTCAATACTCGCATTCTGGCAGTTTTACGATCAGGTGATCCCCGTTATTCTGGAGAATCATTTCGGCAGGTCCACCTCGGTAACAAACGCCATAATGTCTATTGACAATATTCTCGCGGTGTTCCTGCTTCCTATCTTCGGCAAGCTGTCGGACAAAACCCGTACCCGTATGGGTCGCAGAACCCCTTACATACTTTTCGGAACGGTAGCCGCAGTCGCGCTTATGGTGGTGCTTGCGGTGCTTACAGAGCAGTCGAGCTTCTGGGGCTTCTTTGTCTTCCTGATGCTTCTGCTCGTAGTGATGAGCGTTTACCGCTCGCCCGCAGTTGCTTATATGCCCGACGTCACCCCGAAGCCCCTGCGCTCCAAAGGCAACGCCGTTATCAATCTCGTGGGCTATATCGGAGGCATTTTCGCTATGCTCGCCGCTCAGCTTTTTCTCAAGAGCGACGTCCTATCTGACGGCACAATCGAATATCACAGCTTTATTCCGATATTTGCAGCCATCGCCGTGTTTATGCTGATAACCGTTCTGATAACCGTTTTTACGCTCAATGAAAACAAGATTGTCCGCGAGGCGGGAGTGAGCGACAGCGACCCGGAGGAGGAAAAATCGGGCGGCAAGCTTGACAAAGACGTTTTCAAGAGTCTCGTGCTGATTCTCATGTCGATTTTCCTTTGGTTTACGGCGTATAACGGCGTGACTACTTCGCTTTCGCGCTATTTTGAGTCTCAGTTCAGGATAGGAGCGGGGGAGTCGGCAATCTACGTAACTGTTGCTACAGCCGCTGCTATACTTTCATTTGTCCCGCTCGGTATGCTTTCTTCAAGACTCGGGCGTAAAACCACGATACTTCTGGGAATCGTCCTGATGACCGCCGGTTATGCCGCGATGTGTTTTTTGAACAGCGTCAGCCTGCTCATATATGTAATATTCGCGCTCGTCGGGGTAGGCTGGGCAGCCATAAACGTAAATTCCTTCCCAATGGTGGTCGAGATGTGCCGCAGCGCAGACGTCGGGAAGTATACCGGTTACTACTATGCGTTTTCTATGGCGGCGCAGATATTTACTCCGCTGCTTTCGGGGCTTCTTATTGACAACCTCAACCTCGGTTACAGAATACTGTTCCCATACGCGGTGGTATTCTCCGTTCTGTCGTTTGTTACGATGTGCCTCGTGAGGCACGGCGACTCAAAGCCGGAAAAGAAAAAATCACTGCTTGAACATTTTGACGTCGATGCCGATTGACAGGATTGATGCAAAAACCGCTTGCGGAAAACGCAGGCGGTTTTGTGATATAACGCAACTTTTTTGCTTTGAAAGTATGTCATGTATAATGAGAAAAAATTTTAAAAAAATTTATCCGGCATGCAATATTTTCGGCTTCTGAAAAGTATTACATATATAGAGAGCATTCTGCCCCTGTGCAAAATGAAAAATTATACCGTTTTGTAACATTTTCTTAAGAATTGATTAAAATTCGATTACAGTTTTGATATTCTATTGAAAAGCGTATGGGTTAGTGATATAATCAATATGTTAAAGCGCAAGAAGTGGATTGTGCTCTTAATGAAACCTATAAGTCACAGGAAAGGGGATGGCAGCAGGAATGGCGGAAAAAATCGCGGCTCAAGTTCAAAAAGAGCCGATCATATCCATAAGAGGGCTGACTAAGGTCTTCACCCTCGGCAAGGAGAAGGTTTATGCGCTGAACGGTATCGACCTCGATGTTCAGGAAAACGAGATTATCTGCCTTTTGGGAACTTCCGGCTCAGGCAAATCCACGCTGCTCAATATGATGGCGGGTCTTGAAAAGCCCACCAAGGGCAGCATAACGATCTTCGGCGAGAGGATCGACAAGATGAGCGAGCGAAAGCTTGCCATATTCAGGCAGAAAAATATGGGCTTTGTTTTTCAGGCGTATAACCTTCTGCCGAATCTCACCGCAATCGACAATGTGAGTCTCCCGCTCGCGTTTGCCGGTGTCAAGCGCAGAATCAGGGTAAAAAAGGCGAAAAAGATGCTCAAGCTCTGCGGACTCGGCAAGAGAATGAGGCATAAGCCCACACAGATGTCGGGCGGACAGCAGCAGAGAGTCGGCATAGCGAGGGCGTTTGTAGCCACTCCGAAGATAGTCTTTGCGGACGAGCCGACGGGCAACCTCGATACTCATACCACCATCGAAATTATGGAGATGATGGTGAGAATGTCGAGAGAGAATCACCAGACTCTGATAATCGTCACCCACGATACCGAGATAGCCGCCTATGCCGATACAATCTATCACATAATCGACGGCAAGATATGCTCGGTGGAAGACAACAGAGAGCATCAGGCGCTCCCGCCCGAAAAGCCGGATGAGCGGCTCGACGACGATTCCGTGGACGAAAATAGCGAGCCGGAGCTTAAAATGCCAGACGGCGAAAAGGAGAGTCATCCTCAGGAAGAGGAGATCAGCCAGATACTTCAAAATTCGCAGATACCGAATAGTTTAAGTACGGAGGAAGAATACATATGAGAAAATTAGTTATTTTTGTAGTCAGCCTTGTTGTTATTATGAGCACGCTCAGCGTGCCGGTTTTCGCGGCGCAGAGCCAAGTACCGGTAGCGCCGCCGTTCGAGGCAACTTTGAAAAATGTTTCAGTAGAGCCTTATAACAGCAGCGTTATGGCAGGAAGTACTTTTGATGTGACCTGTTCGTTTGACATTCCTGATTCGAGCAATTACAACGGAACTGCCACCGCATCAGTATCAGGAACCGGTTTTACTATGAACGGGTATTTTGCAGAGCAAAGCGATTTGAACAACTCAGTTGTTTCGGATGCAAATTATAAGAGCAGATTCCGAATTTTAGTCGACAGCTCACTTGAAGCAGGAAGATACCCCGTAACACTTACAATTCATTATACTAACACTAAAGATGAGACCGTCACATTTACTCAGGTGCTCAACATCAACGTCTCTAACTACTCTTTGCCGACGGTTCCCGAAGACATCGAACCCACCGTCACCCTTAACGTGACCTCGACTCCCGAATCCGCCATTCCCGCGGGCGAGACCTTTGGCATAGGCTTTACATCATTTATCAATAATGTTTACAACTACGGTTACGGCTTTGGTTATAATTACGGCTACACTCAGGGAACCGTGACTGTTTCCGGCAACGGCTTCACCCTTGCGGGCGCGCTTGCCGAGCAGCAGATATCGAGCGGTTCGGCAAAGGTAAGCGTTCTTGCCGATTCCACCCTTGCTACCGGACGTTACCCCGTAACCCTTACCGTCACTTATCAGGTCAACGGCAAGGATTACACCGATTCCGCCGTCCTGAATATCGACGTCACCGGCAAGGACGAGGATGTGGGCGACGAAGACAGCAAAAACGTTTCGTTTAAGCTCACCAAAGCTTCAATCCCCGAGAAGCGCGGGCGCTCTAACCTCTCTACCACCCTCAACCTCGAATTTACGAACGCGACCGATTATCCCGCCGAGAACGTTAAAATCAAGCTTACCGGTCTTTCCAACATAATCCTTAACACCTATACCGACACCGTAGACGGCGGTGTGGTAAACGGCGGGCAGACTGTAAGCGTCTCCTTCCCGATAAAGTTCCCGGAATTCCCGACCGCTCAGACCACTCTCACCGTCGAGCTCTCGTATGACACCGACGCAGGTCCCAAGACCGAGCCCTTTAACGTTTACCTCCAGGCAACCGAAAACAAGCAGGAACAGGAGACCCCCGAATCGGCGGCTCTCACCCCGAAGGTAATCGTTTCGAGCTACGGCGTCGACGTTGACACCGTTACTTCCGGTGCGGAATTCACCTTCTCCTTCGTCTTAAAGAACACCTCTACAGAGAAGGACCTCAAGAATATGACCGTCAACGTTACCCCCGAGGCATACACTTCCGGCACCGGCAGCGCATCGAGCGGACCCGTTTTCAGCTTCATCGACGGCACCAGCTCTTTCTACACCGACGTTCTCGAAAAGGATTCCGAGCTTGAATATTCCATAAGGCTCAAATGCTCGGCCTCTGCCGGCGCGGGCAGCTACCCGATAAAGATTTCCTTTAACTTTGAATATGCCAACAACGGCGGCTATTCCGCGAGCAGCGGCGATATGGACATCAACCTGCCCGTTTCGCAGCCTATCAAGTTCGAGCTTCTCGAATGGATCGCTCCGACGGAATGTCCTCAGAGCGGCGTGCCGCTGAGCTTCCAGTATTACAACAAGTCGCGCAACCCGATGACCAGCCTCGTTATAAGTGCCGAGGGCGACTTTGAGATGCCAGTCCAGACGATAGGCACCCTTGCCGCCTCGAGCTACGACTTCTTCAACGGCACCGTCACTCCTTCGGCTAACCTCAGCGTCGGCGACACCGGAACCTGCACCCTCGTCTTCACCTTTGAAGACGCCGCAGGCGAAGAACAGCGCATTGAAGAGTCATTTGAAATGACCGTTACCGAGGGCTCCGCCGACGGAATGATGGGCGGACCTGACGGCATGGGCGGCTTTGGCGGTATGGGCGGCGACATCACTATTGACTACGGCGTAGTTGACCCCGGATTTAATCCCGACGGTACCGTTCCCGCTGACGGCGACGCCGTAGACGGCGAAAACGCCGGACTCCCGCTCTGGGCTAAAATCGCCATTCCCGCAGGCGCGGCTGTAATCGTTATCATCATTGTTGCCGTCGTAGTTAAAAAGGTCAAGGCTAAGAGAGAACTCGAGGACGATGACGATTGAGTCTGCGGCATAGGTAAAGCCTAAGACTGATGAGGTATATGTATGAAAAAAACAGATATTTTCAGCTTGGCCCTGACTAACTTTCTGCGCCGAAAGGCAAGAAGCGCCCTCACCGTTCTCGGAGTTATCATCGGTACCGCGGCAGTTGTGATAATGCTGTCGATAGGTATCGGAATGAACAAGGGCTTTGAGGATCAGGTGAGCTCATGGGGCGACCTTAAAACGATCCGCGTTTACCCCTACACCGGTCGCTATAACGAGGAGACCGGCCAATACGAGATGCCCGATGAGACCGAGCCGCTCGACGATATAACCGTCCAGAAGTTCCGCGACGAGTTAGAGAATGTCAAGGCGGTGTCTCCTACCGACTGGGGCTGGAGCTATATGATAAAAGACAATAAAGAAAGGAACGACGCCGGAAGCATAAGCCTGCTCGACGCCTCGGCTATGGCGGATATGGGCTACGAAGTCGCTTACGGCAGGCTCCTTGACGAGCGCGACGTCGGCACTACCAACTTCGTTATGGCTTATAACGTTCCGTTCAACTTCTATAACGTAAGGACGGAAGACCCGAAGTATGGCGAATACGCCTCTGCCGACGAAGAATTTCCCTTCGACCCTTTAAGTGACAAGGTGAAGTATGCCTTTACCTGGTTTTACGGCTATCTTCGGCAGGCAGTGGACACCACCAAGCCTCGAATCGTCACGGAAGAAGCGCAGTGCGTAGGCGTTCTTGTCCAGAACGAGACCAACATAAAGAACTACGGCTACGATTACGACTGCGATATCTATATGGATATCAACGGCTACTATGACATGCAGGAGCGCCTCCAAAAGAACCAGAACAAGTATTACGGCAACGAAGAGGAAGTCGGCATATCCATAGGCGGCACATCTTATTACGTCAACGGTCAGCAGGTCAACTTCGCCGACGGCAGAGAGAATAAATACAACTCCGTTATAGTAATAGTCGATGACGTAGACCATGTAAGAGACGTCTCGAAGACGCTTATAGATATGGGCTTCGAGACGAGCAGTGCTATGGACTCGCTCGACAGAATGCAGGAGCAGACCAAGTTCCTGCGCTCGATTCTCGGCGCGATAGGCGCTGTGGCGTTCTTCGTGGCGGCTATATCCATTGCCAACACGATGGTCATGTCGATATACGAGCGCACCCGCGAGATAGGCATTATGAAGGTTATCGGCTGCAAGCTGAGCGACATAAGAGGAATGTTCCTCGTCGAGGCTGCGATAATCGGAATCGTAGGCGGGGCTTTGGGCGTGGCGTTCAGCTATGCGATATCCGCACTCGTAAACAAGCTTGCATCAGGCGGCGGTATGGAAGCTTTCGGTATTTATTCCTCCGATTCGGTGCTTTCGATAATCCCGTTCTGGCTTGACATCGCGGCGCTGATTCTTGCAACGGCGGTCGGAGTGATATCGGGACTTTACCCCGCTATCAGGGCGACGAGGCTCTCTGCACTTGAGGCAATCAAGAACGAGTAAGCGTTTTAATTACAGGCATCAAGGTTTTTCATTATTTTTTCCTTTTCTGAAAAGCGCGGTTCCCCGAGCAATCGTCGGTTCCGCGCTTTTTCGTTTCGCAAGGCAACATTATATTCGCTTATGCCCTTGACATCTGCGGCGCAATTAGTTATAATTGTAGCATTGCATTTAAAATATTATACAAGGAGAGTTTACTTTGGCTAAGATTCATTATACCGAAAAGGAGCTCAAGGAAGAGCTTGCCAACATTCTTATGGACAAATTCGGCGTGAAGCCCGACGCCGCCTCCGATTCACAGTTTTATGAGGCTCTCGCCGCGATAGTTGTGCCTATACTCGTCGAGAAGCGCCGCCATTACACAAATCACGTTCACAGCGTAGGTCAGAAGCAGGTCTATTATATCTCGATGGAATTTCTGATGGGTCGCTCGCTCAAGACAAACCTCTTTAACCTCGGTCTCACCGCTAAGGTTGAGAGAGTGCTTAAGGATTACGGGGTATCGCTCAATGCCGTATACGAGCGCGAGCCCGACGCCGGTCTCGGAAACGGCGGTCTCGGAAGGCTTGCCGCCTGCTATCTCGACGGTCTTGCAACCGACGGCTATCCCGCTACCGGCTATTCTATACTTTACGAATACGGCATATTCCGCCAGAAGATAGAGGACGGTTGGCAGGTCGAGCTGCCCGACAACTGGCTTCCGGGCGGTTCCTGCTGGCTCGTGCCGCGTCCCGAGCAGCAGATTGAAATTCATTTCGACGGCAATCTCCACGAATACTGGGACCAGCAGTATCACCACATCACGCTCGACAACTATACCACTGTTCTCGCGGTACCATACGATATGTTTGTCTCGGGTTACGACAGCGACGCCGTTTCAAAGCTCAGGCTCTGGAAGGCTGTCAGTCCCGCCTTTGATATGAATATGTTCAACTCGGGCAACTACGAAAAGGCGCTTGGGCAGAATATCGTCGCGCAGGCTATCTCCAAGGTTCTTTACCCCAACGATAACCACCTCGAGGGGCAGTCCCTCAGACTCAGGCAGCAGTATTTTATGTGCGCGGCTTCAATAGGGGACATAGTCAACCACCATATGGCAACCTATGGCACTCTTGACAACCTTTCGGACAAGGTCGCCATTCAGATAAACGACACTCACCCGACCCTTGCAATCCCCGAGTTGATGAGAGTTCTGCTCGACGACTGCGGTTACACTTGGGACCGCGCGTGGGATATCGTTTCAAAGTGCTTCTCCTATACAAACCACACCGTTATGGCGGAGGCTCTCGAAAAGTGGAGCGTGAATCTGCTTGAGAGCATCGTACCGAGAGTATATTCGATAATCGTCGAGATAAACAACCGTTACTGTGCCGGTCTTTGGGAAAAGTACCGCAACCACGACAGGGTCAGCCGTATGTCCATAATCCGCAACGGGCAGGTGCATATGGCTAAGCTCTGCGTAGCGGCTTCACACCATGTCAACGGCGTGTCGGTAATCCATTCCGACATAATCAAGGACTCCGTATTCAAGGACGAATATGAGTATACTCCCGAGAAGTTTACCAATGTCACCAACGGAATCGCTTACCGCCGCTGGCTCTGCCAGTCTAACAAGCCTCTTTGCAAGCTTCTGGATGAAACCATCGGCGGAGGTTACAAAAAGGACGCCCGCGAGCTTAAAAAGTTCGAGGCGTATAAGGACGACGAAAAGGTTCTCGACAGCTTAAGGCAGATAAAGCTCAATAATAAGACCTCGTTTGCCAAATATGTCAAGGCGCAGTCGGGAATCGTCATCGACCCGAATACGCTGTTTGACGTTCAGGTAAAGCGTCTGCACGAATATAAGCGTCAGCATCTCAATGTCCTGAATATAGTTTCGGAGTATAATTATCTTCTTGAAAACCCGAACGCAGATTTTCAGCCCAAGACCTACATCTTTGCAGCGAAGGCGGCACCGGGCTACTACCTTGCCAAGCAGATAATCAAGCTTATATGGGCGCTCGGTGAAGAGGTAAGAAAGCACCCGTCGCTCCGCAATAAGCTCAATGTAGTGTTCCTTGAAAACTACAACGTTTCGCTTTCCGAGCTTTTGATGCCCGCCTCCGAGATTTCCGAGCAGATTTCCCTTGCGGGAACTGAGGCTTCGGGCACAGGCAATATGAAGCTTATGCTTAACGGCGCAATCACACTCGGTACACGCGACGGCGCCAACATCGAGATAGGGAACGTCGTCGGAAGCGACAATATCATCAACTTCGGCATGACCGCCGAGGAAGTCAACCAGAGAAAGAACGGCTATTCTCCCGCCCACATCTACGGCTCCGACCCTGTTGTCAAGGCGGCGATAGACAGAATAGGCTCCGGATTTAGCGGCAACAGCTTTGACGACGTTGTTAATTCGCTCAGGTTCAGCGACCCTTATATGGTTCTTGCCGACTTTGAGTCCTACAGAGAAGCGCAGGCGTATGCTTCAAGGATATATACCGACGTTAAAAAGTGGCAGTCGATGTCGCTTATGAACATCGCCAACGCCGGAGTATTCTCTGCCGACAGGGCGGTTGAGGAATACGCCAAGAATATCTGGAAGCTCTGAAACTGTTTATAAAAAAGTTTTGTTTGGGGTATTGCAATTTTTGTACGATTGTGTTACAATAACAAAGACAATGACTTTATTGGAGGATTTATAAATGGCAGCAGTTAATATCATCAGCGGAATCATTCTTGTTATCGCGAGCGTAGCGATTGTTCTTGCGGTACTGTTCAGCGACACTCATAATTCCGGACTCAGCTCAGCAATCGGCGGCTCTCAAGATTCGTTCTTCGGCCGCAACGGCGGCAACACCCGCGAGGCTAAGGTAAACAGAGCCACCACGATAATAACTATAGTATTTTTTGTGGTTGCGGTTATCGTAAACGTGGTTTCCGCGTATCTCGGATAAAAACCGTACAGCCGCCCGAACTTTCGGGCGGCATTTTGCTTTTTGGGAGTAAACAATGAAAAAAACGCTTATCGTAAGGATTCTCGTTTTGGCGCTCGTCGCGCTGATGGTAATGGGAATCATCGCAGCTTCGCTCTATTCGATTTTGGGTTAGGACTATGGTTACTATCGGAAATGACTGGGACGAAATCATCGGCGGCGAGTTTGAAAAGGAATATTACCTTAAGCTCCGCGAGTTTTTAAAGGCGGAGTATTCGTCGCGCAGAATATACCCCGGAATGTATGACATCTTCAACGCCTTAAAGCTCACGCCATATTCAAAGGTCAAAGCCGTGATTTTGGGGCAGGACCCTTACCACGAGCCGGGGCAGGCTCACGGTCTGAGCTTTTCCGTCAAGGATGGAACTGACCTGCCGCCGTCTCTGCGTAATATTTACAAGGAGCTTTACGACGATATCGGCATCCCGCCCGCCTCAAAGGGTGACCTTACCACGTGGGCAAATCAGGGCGTTTTGCTGATGAACACAGTGCTGACGGTTCGTAAGGGGCAGGCCAACTCTCACAAGGGTATGGGCTGGGAGATTTTTACCGACGAGGTGATAAAAAAGCTGAACGGGCGCGAAACCCCGATAGCTTTCATTCTCTGGGGTGCCAACGCGAGGAGCAAAAAGGTTTACATAACCAACCCGATTCACGGGATATTCGAGTCGGCTCATCCGAGTCCGCTTTCGGCGAATAACGGTTTTTTCGGCTCACGAGTTTTTTCGCGGGTCAACAGGTTCTTGGTCGAGAACGAAATACCGCCGATAGACTGGCGGGTAGAAAAATAAGAGCAAGGGAAATTCCCTTGCTCTTTATGTTTTGAGTTTGTAGATGTATGCTTTCCAGCATCTACATGGCGTATTGACGGTCAGTGCTGTAATGACGGCAATATGCTTATTTACGCTCTGTTTGCTTCCGCCTGACGTCTCTTGACTTCCTCGAAGCTCACGCCGAACTTCTCATAAATGGTCCTTGCGTAGCCGAACTCCTGTGGCGCGGCGCGCTCGATTCTGTAAAGCCTGCGGTTGTCGTCGGAGGTGTCGACGGTCGTGATGAGGCTGACGAGCTTGGTGTCGCCCTCGACCTCCTCGTTGAGCCTGTCAAGGCTGCGAGCAAGCTCCAGAAGGTGGGTGGCGTAGACGCCCCTCACGCCGACGCAGCGGAATATTTTCGTAAGCTCGGTCGCAATATAAACGCACTCTGTTGGGGTGGTGGACTGAATCGACTCGTTGAGCAGCAGCATACTGTAGCGTGTGGCGGTGTCGACCGTCTCTTTGAACTGCTTGCACTCCTGAGTGAAGCGGGAGGTATTGAGACCGACCTCCTCTTCCTTCGGGAAGTGGGTATATATAAAGTCGACGGGGGAAATTTCACATTCGGTGCAGGGAACGTAGATGCCTGCCTGTGCAAATACCTGAATAATCCCTATGGCGCGGGTATATGTGGTCTTTCCGCCGTTGTTGGCGCCGGTGAGGACGAAGAAGCGTCCGTCGTCGTCAAAGCGGCAGTCGTTGGTGATTATCTTGCCTTTCAGGCTGCCCATCGGATCGGAGCCGACCATCTGGATATAGAATGACAGGTCGAAAACGCCCTTGGCGTTCATTCTGCGCTCCTCCATAGGAAGATACTTCGGGCGGCACATATCGAGACCTCTCGCGCGGACGGCTTCTATCAGCCGCTTTGCGCCGATGTAAAAGCTCATCTGGCTCTCGAAGGTGAGAATATCCTCAGTGGACTTCTTGAAATATGCGCGTATAGCGGTGTCGAGGTGGCTTATATATTCCGAGTTGACCTCTTTTAGCTCCCTGAAAAGCGGAGCTTCGAGGTCGTTCGTGCCGCCGTTTTCGTTGTAGAGAGAGTGGGTGCGTCCGATAGCCCGGTCGCTTCCGTCAAGATGCTTGAATATCCAGTCGAAGCGTCCTTTTTTCTTGATTGGGTCGGTGGCGACAGAGAGGAGCATCGCCTCGACTGGACGCATCATATCGTCGAAGTTGATGCCTACTGTTACGCTCTTAACGCCCTTAGCGAGGATTCTCAGACACTCGTCGGTCTCACGCTTTACCTCGTCGAAATAATCGGAATTATATACCGACGCGAAGTAATCCGAGAGGTTTATTAGAGCCGTCGAATGGAATTTCTGCTTGTTTTTGTCGCAGAACTCGTGGCACTTCGTGATACACTCAATAAATGTCTTTAAGGATTCGAGACGCTGATTGAGCGCAAAGAAGCTGTCTGCAAGACCGAGCTTCTGGACGTTGACGTGCTCGTTGATATAGAGCTTGTGGACGTTCTCGTAAAGCACCGCTTCGAGCGCGGGAACGTTTAAGAAGTCTTCCAGAATATCGAGACGGTAATTAAGAGTTTCTGGGTCGGTGGAAAGCTGAGTAAAAACGCGCTGGGCGTTCATAGCGTATTCGGGACATATCAGCCTCGAAAGCTGCTCAAGCTCAAGGTTTGTGATGTAGTCCTGCGGGAGCTTTGCAAGCGCGGCGCCACGTTCGAGGTGCTGACGCTTTTTTTCTTCGCTCGGATACATAAGGTCTACTAAGTGCATTTCATCGGGCATATAATGTTCCTCCTTTTAAATGTACAAAACCGGATGACGAATACTGCGGCTTCGGGTTTTGCTTATTCATACCTGAAGCAGTCCATATATTTCAGCTTGAATTTATTCAGCACGTGCAGACGGTCTATCTTCGCCTTTATATGAGGTTCCGGCTCTTTTCCCTCGCGGATATACGCGTCCAGAACGGCGTAGGTAAAGCCCAGATTATCCTCATCGGTCTTTCCGCACAAGCCGTCGAGCGGCGGCTTTTCGATAAACTTTTCGGGCAGACCGAGATACCTTCCTATCGCCTTGACTTCCTGCACGGTGAAGAAGGAAAGAGGACTGAAATCTCCCGCGTCGTCGCCGTATCGGGTGGAGTAGCCTATCCAGTTTTCGGAGAGATTGCAGGTGTTCACGACCCTGCCGTTATTCGACTGCGCAACGGCGTAAAGCGCAGCCATTCTGATTCGCGGGGGAATGTTGGTCAGGGTCTGAGTCGACGGCTCGAAGCCGAGAGCGTTTTTGAGCGCTTCGACCGCCGCTCCGACGTTTACCGTCAGATTTCTGATGCCGAGGAGCCGGCACAGCTCTATGGAGTAGTCTATGTCGAACTGCTCGCCCTGAGGCATCATCACGCCTATTACGCGATCCTTGCCGAGAGCCCTTACGCAGAGCGCCGCTGCGACCGAGCTGTCCTTTCCGCCGGAAACGCCTACGACCGCATTGCAGCCGCTGCCGTTTTCCTCAAACCATTTGCAAATCCAATTTACGCAGGCGTCTGCCGCGCTTTTGGCGTCAAAACTGTAACTCATATCACATTCTCCTTAGTATATTCAGCGTTGCGCGAGAACGAATATTACCGCGATGTGGGCGGCGAGCGCCGTGAAGTTTACCGCCCAGAAATATTTGTGCTTTGTCTTATGGCGGAAAAACTTCATCCCGAGAAGACCGCCGAGCGCTCCGCCGACGGCCCCGAGCCCCAGAAGTGCTTTTTCGCTTATCCGCCAAGCGCCCCTTTTCGCTTTAAGCTTGTCGATGCCGTAGGCGAAAAAGGTTATCAGCGATAGTACCGCAAAATACGACAGCGCAAAAAGCAGCGGATTCATTTATCTGTTTTCGGCGATTACCGCAAGAGTGTCGCGCGCAATAAGAAGTTCCTCGTTTGTCGGTACGACCCAGACCTCGACCTTTGAGTCGGGAGTGGATATCTTTGTCAGCTTGCCGCGTATGGTTTTGTTGTAGGCTTTGTCGATTTTGATACCGAAGTATTCCATATCAACGCAGACCGCTTCGCGGACTTCCCAGGAATTTTCGCCGATTCCGCCGGTGAAGAGGACGGCGTCAAGACCGTTCATAGCGGCGGCGTATGCACCGATATATTTTTTTATCTGGTACTGAAGCATATCCGAGGTGATGATGGCCTTTTCATTGCCCTCAAGGCAGGCGTTCTGAATGTCGCGGTTGTCCGAACTCACGCCGGAAAGCCCGAGGAAGCCGGACTTTTTATTCATATACTCGCTCATCTCGTGGGGGTCAAAGCCGTGTTTCTGCATAACGAAGGTAACGGCGGAGGGGTCGACCGAACCGCAGCGGGTACCCATAAGGATACCGTCGAGGGGAGTGAAGCCCATCGAGGTGTCGACGGATTTGCCGCCGTCGACCGCGGTTATCGAGGAGCCGTTTCCGAGATGGCAGGAGACTATCTTGAGGTCTTTGATGTCGCGTCCCATAGCATCGGCGAGAGCGGCGGAGACGAAGCGGTGCGATGTGCCGTGGAAGCCGTATTTGCGGACATGATATTTCTTATAGTCGTCATATGGAAGACCGAAGAGATAAGCCTTCGGCGGCATAGTCTGGTGGAAAGCGGTGTCGAACACGACTACCTGAGGAGTGTCTTTGGGGAGAACCTTTGAGCAGGCTCTGAGCGCAAGGGCGTGGGGGTGGTTGTGAACGGGTGCAAGCTCGGAGAGACCGTCAATCTGCTCGATAACCTCTTCCGTGACCAAGCAGGCACGGTCAAATATTTCCGCCCCCTGAACTATTCTGTGTCCGACTGCGGAAATTTCGCTCATTGAGTCGATAACCTTGCCTTCACCGGAGGTCAGAAGTTCAACGAGCTTTTCAAACGCCTCGGTATGGGTCGGGAAAGCATAGTCTTCCTCGTGAGCATAGCCCTTGGAGGGGATTTTGTAGGAGACGTGACCGTCGATGCCGATTCTGTCACAGTTGCCCTTTGCGATGACCGATTCGTCATCCATATTGAGAAGCTGGTACTTTAATGACGAGCTTCCCGCATTTACTACTAAAACAAGATTCATAGAGTTACTTCCTTTCAAAGAAAAATCATACAAAAACATTATATACCATCATAAAGGAAAAAGCAAGAGGAAAAGCAGCCTTTGTTGACAGCGAATTATCCGTTTTTACCGTACAATTTTGGCATAAAATCCCGCCCGGCAAACACCGTGTGCGCTTGTCGGGCGGGTTTATCTGCGTTAATCCTTGGCGTTCTCCGCAAAGATTACGTCGATGCTCGTTTCAAAGAGCGCGGCAAGCTCGGGCAGCTTTGACGGATCCGGCATCGACTGACCGTTTTCCCACTTTGAGACCGCCTGCGCCGTTACTCCGAGCGCCGCTGCAAGCCCTGACTGACTTAATCCCTTTTCGAGCCGCCGCGTTTTTATGTTCTCTCCGACGCAGCGCAGTGATCGGTTCTTTCTCATTTTGCGCCCTCCTTTGTTTTTTATAATTCTACTACTATAGTCGCAAAATGTCAAGTAAAAACATCATTTAAGATATTATAATATCTATGCAGATATTGAAAAACATTTCAGATAATATAAAATATAAGAGGGGAGGAGATCATATGGTTTACGAAACGATAAAGATGCTGAGGGAACGTGCGGATATGACGCAGGCGGAGCTTGCGCGCAAGCTTGATATATCCCGCTCAAGCGTGAATGCTTGGGAAATGGGCATATCGGTGCCGTCGACGCAGTATGTGGTAGAGCTTGCTCAGATTTTCAACGTCTCTACCGACGTTATTCTTGGTGTGCAGTCGCAAAACTCCATCGACATTACGAATCTCACTCCCGAGCAGCAAAAAATTGTCTCGCTTCTCGTTAGGCACTTTCAAAGTGAAAACGGCAAATAAAAAAGCATAATAAAAGGCACGGTTAATTCCGTGCCTTTTTTCTATGGATTGCAGCGTTTGCAGGGGTCATAGCCCGAGGCGATAAGTTCGCTTCTGTCGCCGTAGTAATCCTGCTTGTTCTTAGCGCTGATTCTTCCTGCGCTGTCGCAGCTGGGATAGTGAAATTTTTTGGTGTTGGTGTTCAAAACGTAGTGCTTGCCCGATAAATCCGCGACGGCGGGAACGCTTTCGACGGGTTCTTCGCTGCTTTTTGCTGCGCTGCTTTCGGAAGATGTGCTTTCGGAAGATGTGCTTTCGGAGGCGGTGCTTTTCTCAGACTTTTTGGTCTCGGGCGCTGAGGTTTGCGTTGTTTCCGAGGTCACTGGCTCTGTGACGGTTGTCGGCGGCGGTGTTGTTTCGGGAGGAGCCGTCTCGGCTGGTGCAGCGGTCGTTTCCGATCCGGTTTGCTTTGTAACGGTTGTCTCGGGAACGGACACGGTCGTTGAGGCTTCGGTCATAGACGTCTGGGCGGATGTTGTCGCAATGGGTTCGGTTTCGGGGATATCAGTGCCGGTAGATGCTTTAGACTCCGTCTCGGTTTTGGCTTTGGTTTTGGTTTCCAAAGGTTTTGTGGTTTCGGCTTTGGTAGTTTCAGGTCTGCGCCAGTCGTCGATGTCAAAATCGCTTTCTGTTGATACAGTTGTTGACGGAGTCCAACCGTCGGGCGGCAGGTCGTCGCCGTAACTGCACCCCGACAGTGACATGGCGATTAACAGCGCTGCGAACAGTGAATATATGCGTTTAAGCATTGTTTTCTTCATAAATTTTCCTCAATTCTGAATTAAAGTACCGAGGTATTATCTGTAGAAAAACCGTTTTTATACAGTCTTATTATCGCCATAGTGTCTTTGAGATTATCTGACTTTATTGTTACGGTATAGCTTTCCGGAGTTTCCGAGTAGAGACACCTGACCGTTTCGCCGTAGGCAATCGCCTTGCGGTATGTGATTTCAAACCTGTCCGCTTCACCTTTTTTGTAGACGTCTTCGGGGATGATTTCAGAGGCGATATCGAGATAGCGTACATTGTTGACATGCCCGTTTGGGTCTATTAGGAGCCGCCCCGCAGTGATTTCGCGTTCTATGCTGTAATCGGCGCAGTCTCGGAGCTTTGGCAGCCACGCGTCGTCGAAGTTGTGGCGCAAAGGCTCGCTTTCATATCTTGCGAAGACTTCCGGAGCCATTCGCTCAAGTTTGCCGACCGCAGTGTTCATTCTTGCCCAGTTTGAAAGGGCGACTGCCGCAAGGCTGCCGTCGGCTCCGTAAAGCTCAAATTCACGGGAAGCTGTAAATCCCTTGAGTTCGCGGCTCCAGGTGTTCACGGTAACAAAATCGTTGTATTCAGGGCGTTTAAAGACTTTTACGCTGTAGGCGGTCAGAAACCATCTGCCAAAAGAGTCGTGATAGCCGTCGCCGACCGCCTCGCCCTGAAGACAGCTGGCGTTTTCAAAAAGCCGCAGTATAGACGCATTTGTTATTTTAAGGTCGGGTCCGACGTCAGAGAACCCGACATAGAATTTTTCAGAGTAAACCAAAAATTATCCCCCGTTTTTACATTGTTCAGAGCAGAGGTATGCCCGCTTTTTGACAGCCTTCGCGTGTGTCTTTGTCCCAGACGGAGACCTGTACTTCGCCGATATGAGCCTTTCCGAGCAGCAGCATGCAGAGTCTCGACTGCCCGATGCCGCCGCCGATGGTTAGCGGAAGCTCGCCTGCAAGCAACATTCTGTGAAATTCCAGACCTGAGCGCCACTCGCACTCCGCCTTTTTTAGCTGAGAGCGAAGCGATTCGGCGTTGACTCTTATTCCCATCGAGCTTAGCTCAAACGCGCATCCGAGGGTGTCGTTCCACATAAGAAGATCGCCGTTGAGTTCCCAGTCGTCGTAGTCGGGAGCGCGGCCGTCGTGCTTTTCGCCGGACTTCATTTTGTCGCCGATGCCGACTATGAAAGCGGTTCTGTGTTCTTTGAGGTAGACGTTCTCCCGCTCTTTGGGAGTAAGGTCGGGGTAGCGGTCTTCAAGCTCCTGCGCGGTAACAAAGCTTACTTGGCGTTCAAGTTTGCAGGAAACGTTTGGATAGATTCTCGTAACGACTTCCGAGGTATCGCAGACTGCGTCGGCAATTTTGCGCACGGTATCTGTGAGAAAATCGAGGTTTCTTTCCTCCGGAGAGATGATGCGCTCCCAATCCCACTGGTCGACATAAATCGAATGGAGATTGTCAAGTTCCTCGTCGCGGCGTATGGCGTTCATATCGGTGTATATGCCCTCGCCTTGGTGGAAGCCGTATTCTTTGAGCGCCATTCGTTTCCATTTTGCAAGAGAATGAACCACCTCGGCGTTTTCTCCCGTCTCCTTTACGTCGAAAACGACGGGACGCTCAATGCCGTTAAGGTCGTCGTTAAGACCTCTGCCGCCGTCGACAAAAAGCGGAGCCGACGCCCTTTTTAAATTGAGGGCACGGCATAGGTTGATTTCAAAAGTGTGCTTTATCAGACCGATTGCGGTCTGGGTCTCATATGGCCCGAGACGCGGGGAATAACCCTTCGGGATAATGAGTTTGCTCATAGTGTCACGCTCCATTATGTTATTGCTTTAACGCGGTATATTCAAGTATTATAACTCCGCCGTTTAAAAATGTCAAGCAAAAGACGCAAAGCCGGAGAGTCTCTGCGTCTACGCATTATATTCCTTCAGCTCGCAGTTGGGCAGGATATAGTTGAAAAATTCGTCGTTGGTCATATCCTCAAAATAAGCGTTCACGAGCTTACTGATGCCGCCGTGAGCGACCAAAAGCACGGTCTTATCGGCGTATTTCACCTTTATTTCGTCCAAAAATCCGTATACGCGGCAGGCAGCGTCGAGCCGCGACTCTCCGTTTGGGAATCTCATCGCAATCTGGTTGTTGACCTTTCTGAACTCCTCACCGTAAAAATCCGTTCCCTCAAAAATGCCGTAATTCATTTCGAGCAGGCGGTCGTCGGTGATAACCGGTGCGCCGCAGCTTTTTGAGACCTCCTCGGCGGTATCCCTCGCGCGTTTGAGAGGGGAGGAGATAATGAGGTCGAGTCCCAGTCCCGAAGCCTTTTTTGCAAGCTCCCGTGCCTGCTCAAGCCCCTTTTCGGTTAGCTCGATATCAATTCTGCCGCAGAGCCTGCGTTCGAGATTCCATTTGCTCTGCCCGTGGCGCGTATAGTAAAGTTTCATTTTCCGTCACCGTTTAAAACCTTTCTCATTATCACTGTGTTACCGCTGCGGCAGATTTCCGCGAAGCCCGCGTTGAGATACATTCTCATCGGCCCCGTGAAGTCAAGAACCGAAAACTCGTCCGAGACCTTTGGGTATACCTCCGCGAAGCTGTATCCGTCTGCTTCCGCGTCCTCCAAGACCCGCTCTAAAAGCGCCTTTGCGACGCCCCTGCCCCTGTATTCCGGCGCTACCTCGAAGCATACTACCGACTTTACCTCGCCCGGGGTTCCGCCCTCAAAATATACGTCACCCTCGCGGCGAAATGCCGGGTTCAGGTCGCCGGCGCGTGTGAAGTTGGTCCTGTCGTTTGCGTTGCACCAACCGATTTCGATATCGCCGTCGTAGGCGAGGTACCCTTGCATTATACCGCTGTCGATGAGCCTCTCCGATGATTCCCGAAGCGCAAGGCGAAGCCCTTCTCTGCCGCCGCCGAGTTCCTTTGCCCTTTTGTTCGTACCGAAGCGAACCTCCTCCGGCGTCAGGTAATAAGCGTCGCAGTAGCAGGGGTAATAGGGTGAACCGTCGGTGAAGGCGCGGTTGTCGAAGAAGTCGAAAAAGTCGGATTTAAGCTCTTTTGTGAGCCTTTTAACAGTCAGATTCAAGCGGCATCCTCCTGAAAATTAAAAATCTTTTAAACGTCGTATTGACAGCTGCGACGGCGGCTTTTTTATATCCTGTCGATCTTTATCAGGTTTGTGTTGCCCGAGGTGCCGTTGGTCATGCCGCCGGTGGTGACTATCGTATCGCCGCTCTTAAGGTCAAAGGTAGATCTCGCGTTGAGCTTGGCGGCATAAAACAGCACGTCGGTCGAGTCAAACTTTTCGCATATTTTCGGAGTTACGCCCCAGGAAAGCGCGAGCTTGCGCCTTGTCTTTTCGCTCGTGGTCAGACCGAGAATATCAACAGGGCAGCGGAACCGCGACACCATTCTTACGGTCGCACCCGAGAGCGAGCAGACTGCCATAGCTTTTGCGCCGACGTCTATCGCCATACCGCAGGTCGCGTGGGAGATAGCGTCGACGGTATTGTGGATGCGGAAGTCGCTGTTTCTGAAAAGACTCGCGTAGTCTATGCCGCGCTCGGTCTCCTCGGCGATTTTCGCCATAGTTTTGAGTGCGAGAACGGGATAGGCACCCGCGGCGGTCTCGCCCGAGAGCATAATGGCACTTGTGCCGTCGTATATGGCGTTCGCGACGTCGGAGGTCTCGGCGCGTGTCGGACGGGGATTGTGTATCATAGATTCGAGCATTTCTGTCGCCGTGATGACGCGCTTTCCGAGAAGACGGCACTTTGTGATGAGATTTTTCTGAATCGCCGGGAGCTTTTCAAATGCGATTTCGACGCCCATATCGCCTCTGCCTATCATAATTCCCGCGCAGTATTCGACAATTTCTTCAATATTGTCGACACCGGCCTGATTTTCGATTTTCGCGATGAGGTCGATATCACCGCCGCCGTTTTCGCGGACAAAGTTGTAAATATCGAGTATATCCTGCTTCGCCGAGACAAAAGAGCAGGCGATAAAGTCGACGTCGTTCTCGATGCCGAACAGTATATCGGACTTATCCTGCTCGCTTAAGAAAACCTGCTTGAGCACCTTTCCCGGGAAAGCCATCGACTTGTTGTTGGACAGCTCGCCGCCGTCCCGAACGACGGTACGGATTTCTCCGCCCGAGATTTCGGTGACTTCAAAGCTCAGAAGACCGTTATTTAAAAGTATCGTGTCGCCGGCTTCGAGGTCGTCGGCAAGACCCTTATAGCTCACCGAAACGCGGTTCTCGTCGCCTTCGACATCTTCGGTGGTAAATGTGAAGCTGTCACCGGGGTTCAGAAATACCTTGTCGTTTTTAAATTTGCGGATACGGTATTCGGGCCCCTTTGTGTCGAGCATAATGGCGACGGGCAGGTCAAGCTCTTCGCGAAGGCGTTTGATAAGCCTGATTTTTTCAAGGTGGTCTTCGTGGGTGCCGTGGGAGAAATTCAGCCGCGCGACGTTCATTCCGGCAAGCATCATCTCGCGGATAGTGTTTTCGTCGGAGCAGGAGGGACCTATGGTGCAGATTATTTTTGTCTTTCTCATATCGGATACCGTCCTTTCGGAAAATTTTCACATAATGATTATAGCATAAAGCCGAAGGCGTTGTGCTATAATTAGCCATCTTTTGCGGTTCCCGACGAAGTCGGGGAGCAAAAGGGCGATTAAAATAAACTATAATAATCGCAACGCGATTATTATAGCATATATTCCGGTGCTTGTGAAGTATGGAAGGCAAAAAAATTCCCCGCTTTCTCTAAAGCGGGGAAATCGCATTATCTGTCGGTTTTATTTTTGAGAGCCGGCAAGCCTGATTTCAGTTCCTGTATAGTCGGCAATCAGCAACGCTAAAATTGTTTTTCTCATTGTTATAACCATTCTTTTCTGCTGTACAACGAAGCCCCAAATTTGACTCAGGCGCTTTTTAATTAACAGCTTGAATATATTACCATATTATCTTGGCCAAAGTCAATACATTGAAACGAAAACAGCCCGCTTTCACTCCTTTTCCACGATTCGTAGACGGCGTTCTTTCTCCCATAGGTTGACATCGCGACGCCGAAGCGCTATTATGGTCGCAAAGGAGTTGATGAAATGGACAGCAAAAAATTCGGCGAGTTTATCGCCGAGACCAGAAAGCAGCTCGGACTGACCCAAGCCGAACTCGCAAAAAAGCTTTCGGTCACAAATAAAGCGGTCAGCCGCTGGGAGACGGGTGCCGGTTTTCCCGATATTAACACCCTTGAGCCTCTCGCTGAGGCGCTTGACCTTAGCGTCGTCGAACTGATACGTTCCGAGCGCAGCGAGGGAGACATCAGTGAGGAAGCCGCCGAAAAGGCTCTTTCATACACTATTGAGATCGCAAATATGAAGCGCGATCGAAGGGCGTTCATAATCGCTGCATGTGCGCTTTGCTTTGTAGCGCTCCTTCTTATAGATCTTGCGGTGTTTATGCCCTCCGCGCCGACAGTCTGGAGCCTGCCGTTTATATTCTGCACCGTTTCGGGGCTCGGCTGCCTGTTTTACGCCCTGAAAAAGCGTCGGCGCGGCCTGCCGTCCGCCCTTTGGTTTACCGCCGCGGGTGTACTTCTCTTTGTGCCGCTGGCGCAGATAATATTGTTAGTCATATTGGTAGTCTCGGGGCCTTGGGCATGTTGTCTGACGGTGCCGAAGTGATATGACTGTTTGATTCAGAGAGCTTTATGAAAAGAAGTGTATTATATATCGCCGCGGTATTCCTTGCAGCCGCTTTAAGCATCGCGGTTTTGACGGTTTCGTTTATGCCGAGGGCGCGGGTGTCGCTCTTTGTTCTGTTCAACGGCGACACGCTCGAACGGGCTATAGAGTCGGGCGGCGGCATACCCGTCCGACTCGGCTACAGGGCGTTTAATATCTGGGCGAACGGAGATATGACCGAGTTTATACTTTTTGCATACGGCAGCAACTATTACGGCTGTTACTACTCCCGCAGTGGAGCTCCTTACGCCTTTCAGAACGCGGCCGACGGTCTGATAAAAACCGGCGAAAACCGTTGGAAATGGAGTGCCGACGGCAACTGCGGCGAGACCTCACACATTCTCGGAAATTGGTATTATTTCAAGGCAAAATTTTAAGAAGGAGGCGGTGATACCGTGAAAATGAGGATATTATTTCTTGCGATGGTCGCTGCAGTCCTGCTTGTGTCCTGCTTTAGTAACGGTATCGGCGAGGTTTTCGGAATCGACGTCAGCTCCGCCGAGGTGATATCCGACTCCGACACTCATGGCGGCTTTCTCGGCGACGGAGAGCGGGTTTTGGTGCTGAAATTTCCGGACGGCGGCATCGTGAAAGAGATAGCAGCGTCGCCGGACTGGCGCCCTCTCCCCGCGAGCGATGGCGTAGCCGCAGTCATCTGGGGAGTGGAATATGAAAAAGAGGACAGTCATTACGGCGTGGGTCCGTTCACCTTGGCGGACATACCGAATGTCGAAAACGGGTGGTACTGCTTTTCCGATCGCAGCCCCGACGGTCACACTCTGAGCGGCGACCCCTATGTCGACGGCTTCTCGCCGCCGCTGAATTTCACCTTTGCCGTTTACGACGCCGATGAGGATATCCTATATTACGTTGAAAGTGACAGCTAAAAAGAAAAATCCTCCCTGAATTCAGGGAGGATATATTTTAATTGACCGCTTCAACGGAATATGTCACATAGTCCAAATCATCGGATAACCTTTTCACGGCATATTTTATTCCGTCTTTGTCAATGAAAAGACATTCGCTTGACTCATCTACCTCAAGCTTTTCGGTTTTTTCATAAAAATGATTCAGTTCATCGAATCTGCCCTTTGTGACCAGCACATACGAGCTGTCCGAAGTTTTGTATTTAACGGCGGTGTGTTCGATAAGCGGGAAGACGTAGTCCTTTTCGTTCACCGTCATAGTTATCTCGGGAACGCTTTTAAAGCTTGTCTTGAACCATTCATCTGAGACGAGCGCCGCCGCTGCGACGATGATCAGCACCGCCGTGAGGATTGCGCAGTAAATGTATAAACCCTTGGTTTTCATTCTATTGCCCCTTTTCAATTTTTATCGTGTTGATGATATTATATGCCATGGTGAGGTCGTCGCCGTCGAGGTCGAAGAATATGCACATCTCGGGGTAGTCGTCGAACGTCGCGTAATCCGGCAGACCGTCGGCGCTGATAAGCTTGACGCTGTAACCGGCCGAGGTCGTGAGACTTTCCTCGGTGAATTCTTTTGCAGATAACTCCCTGAGGCTGTCGATGTAGCTGTCGGCGTGACCGTTTGCGGCAATCGCAACAAAAAGCTTGCCGTCATACATTTCTCTCTGATCGGGTATATCTCCGTCAAAAAGCTGTATGCCCTGATGCTGAAGCTCAAACACCTCGTCAGAACGAACCGCAAGGTAATTCCAACCATCCGGGACAGTAAGGCTTATTTTTATACCGTCAAAGTCCTCGGTTATGTCAGTTCCCGCGTAAACTTTTTCTCCGCAGCCGCAGAGAAGCAGCGCGGCGGTAAGTAAAAATGCAATTATTTTTTTCATAGTCATCGTCCTTTCTTTTAAAAACGGAACTGCCCCCGCCCCGAAATTCATCGGGGGGGGGGTAGTTTTAAACGGTATCAAGTTTTATTTGCTGAACGGGTTCTCGCCCTTGTAGAGAACGCCTGCGGGCTGGTTGTAGGCTATATCCTTTACGCCGAGATACTTGAAGACCTCGAACATCGCCTTGCCGCAGTGTGCGAACGCGACCGCGCCGTGGTGAGGATATCTCTTGTTGATGAGAACATGGCGGTAGAACCTGCCCATTTCGGGGATAGCGAAGATTCCGATGCCGCCGAAAGAACGGGTTGCGACGGGAAGTACTTCGCCCTCAGCGATGTAGGAGCGGAGGTTGCCCTCGGAATCGCACTGAAGTCTGTAGAAGGTGATTTCGGAGGGAGCGATGTCGCCCTCGAGGGTGCCGCGGGTGAAGTCGGGCTCGCTTCCTGCGGGTTCAAGAAGCCTGTGCTGAATGAGCTGATACTTGACCGCTCTTGTGTCGCACATCTTGCACTCGGGGGTGTTGCCGCAGTGGAATCCCATAAATGTGTCGGTAAGCTTGTAGTCGAACTTGCCGGCGATGTCTTCGTCGTAGATATACTTCGGGACGGAGTTGTTGATATCGAGCAGGGTGACAGCGTCGCCGGTGATGCAGGCTCCGATGTACTCGGAGAGAGCGCCGTAGATATCGACCTCGCAGGATACGGGGATTCCGCGGGAAGCAAGGCGGGAGTTTACATAGCAGGGTTCAAAGCCGAACTGCTCAGGGAATGCAGGCCAGCATTTGTCGGCAAAGGCGACATATTTGCGGGCGCCTTTGTGAGCCTCTGCCCAGTCGAGGAGGGTGATTTCAAACTGAGCCATTCTCTCGAGAAGCTCGGGATAATATCTTCCCTCGCCCATTTCCTTTGCCATATCGGCGCAGACGTCCTTGATTCTCGGGTCGCCGGCGTGAGCCTTGTAGCTCACCAAAAGATCAAGCTCGGAATTTTCCTCTATCTCGACGCCCAGCTCATAGAGGCCCTTGATGGGTGCGTTGCAGGCGAAGAAGTCCTGCGGACGGGGACCGAAAGTGATGATTTTGAGGTTCTTAACGCCGATGACCGCGCGGGCAATCGGAACGAACTCTTTTATCATCTTGGCGCAGTCTTCAGCAGTGCCGACGGGATAATCGGGTATGTAAGCGTTGAGGTGGCGCATGCCGAGGTTGTATGAGCAGTTAAGCATGCCGCAGTAGGCGTCGCCGCGTCCGTTGATCATATCGCCGTCGCCCTCAGCAGCGGCGACATACATCACGGGGCCGTCAAAATGCTTGCAGATAAGGGTTTCGGGTGTTTCGGGACCGAAGTTGCCGAGGAAAACGACCAGTGCGTTGCAGCCGTTCAGAGTTACATCGGCGACAGCCTTAAGGGCGTCGGTCTCGTTTTCGACGGTGGTTTTGCAGTTGTAGATTCCCTCGCCGTAGGCCTTGACTATAGCCTCGCGGCGGGCAGTCGAGAGAGCGATCGGGAAGCAGTCTCTCGATACGGCAATAATGCCGAGCTTCACTTCAGGAATATTTACCATTTGTGATACCTCCAGATAGTATTTGTGATAGTGCCGGCCGCGATTCGGCATAACCTGCGGGCAAAAATCCGCTTTCACGACATCCGACCGGTAACTATATAGATATTATATATGATTTGTCCCCGTATTTCAATAGGTTTTGTGAAATTTTTTCTTTTCGGCGCCGGAATTTATCTTTATGTCAAAGACGCCGCAGGAATCATAGAATGTAAAAGCGAAATGCTGCTTTATATAACTGAAATATGGGGTGACTTAATTGACATATACACTGATAGGCGTTTACTCGATAACATATGCGATGAAAGCAAAGAATATCCTGAACAATATGGGGTATTACTGCGAAATCGAGCGGCAGGAGAAAAATTCCCGTACAGGCTGCGGATATGTGCTGCGTGTGCGCGACGATCCGCAGCTCATATCGGGTATACTTGAGCGCAACGGCATAAAGACCTCGGACAAAAAAACAGTTGAAAGAGGGAGATGACTATGAGGCAGGTTTACTTTGACAACGCCGCCACTACGTTTCCTAAACCGCCCTCGGTTTCGGAAGCGGTGAGAACCGCCGTCGAGAAGTTTGGCGGAAACCCCGGCAGGGGAGGACACAGTTTTTCGGTGAACGCCGGCGCTAAGGTGTACGAGGTGAGGGAGAAAGCCGCCAAGATGTTTGCCGCGGAGCCGGAAAATACCGTTTTCACGCAGAATTGCACTCACGCGCTCAATCTCGCTATGAAAGGAATTATCCGCCCCGGAGACCGGGTGGTAATATCGTCGATGGAGCACAACTCCGTCGCGCGGCCGGCGTATGCGCTTTCAAAGCAGGGCGCAAGGGTGAACGTGGCGATGATAGGGCGCTCCGACGAGGAGACAATCAAAAATTTCCGTGCCGAGATAACCTCGGGAGTAAGGTGCGTCATATGTACGGCGGCGTCAAACGTGACGGGCAGGGTGAACCCGATAAGGGAGATAGCCGAAATGTGCCGTCAAAAGGGAGTGTGCTTTATCGTGGACGGCGCACAGGCGTGCGGCATCATCCCGATAAGCCTAAAAGACGGTATGAATTTTCTCTGCACCGCAGGACACAAGGGGCTTTACGGTCCCACCGGCACCGGTCTTCTGATGTCGGACGGTCAGTATGCCCTGAAGACGATAATCGAAGGCGGAACGGGAGCCACGTCGGGCGAGCTTGAACAGACCGGCTTTATGCCTGAGCATCTCGAAAGCGGGACGGTCAATACCGTCGGGATAATCGGGCTTGGTCAGGGAATGAAGTACATCGAAATGATGGGAATGAATAAAATTCATGCCCACGAGGAGGAGCTTTGCGGAATACTTCTCGACGGGCTTAAAACAGTTGACGGGGCAAAGGTATACCGCAGAGGAGAAAGCTTTGTGCCGATAGTCTCTTTCAATATAGAGGGAATACCCGCGCCTGCGCTTTCAAACGCGCTTTCCGAGCAGGGCTTCGCTCTAAGGGGCGGACTTCACTGCGCGTTTTTGGCGCATAGAACTCTCGGCACGCTGCCCGACGGAACCGTTAGATTTTCACCGTCGGTATTCAGCTCGGAGAACGACGTGTATGCTTTGATAAATTCCCTGAAAAAAATTTGCAAAACAGGGGTTTAACCTATTGAAATTTTTAGCAAATGCTGTTAGAATAAATATGAATGTAAAAGAGCGCTGCGCGGAAGGAGAAATCGGAGTGGAAACGGCATTTGTGACACTGACTGATATATTTGCACGAATCATCAGCGTAATCACGTCGATACAGTTTTTTGACGTGATAGATATGCTGCTTTTGGCATTTATAATATATAAGGGCTTCAAAATTGTCCGCGAGACAAAGGCTCAGCAGTTGATTATGGGAATTATCATAATTCTTGTGCTCTATGCGATAGCATCTCCTTACGTTCTGAACCTCAGGGTTATGTCGTATCTTTTGCAGAACTTCTTCCAGGTCGGCTTGATAGCTATTGTGATTGTTTTCCAGCCCGAGCTGAGAAGGGTTCTCGAACGCGTGGGACGGGCAAATGTGAAGTCGGTGTTTAACTCAGGCTACAGAGCGGACAACACCGTTCAGAACTGGTCCGACGCCATAGAGGTTATCGGCGAAGCGGTAAAGCAGCTTTCCGACACGACGACGGGCGCTCTTATTGTAATAGAAAGAACCAACCGTCTGGGCGAGCAGATAGAAAACGGCACCGTTATGGACTGCATACCGAGCGTGCCTACTCTCGGAAGCATTTTTTATCCGAAAACTCCTCTGCATGACGGCGCGGTTGTGATACGCAACGCGAGAATAATCGCCGCGGGATGCTTTTTGCCGACTCCGCAGAAAGAGGAGCGGATAAACAAGCAGCTCGGTTCGCGTCACCGCGCCGCGATAGGTATGAGCGAGAACTCGGACGCGATAATAATAGTGGTCTCTGAGGAGACGGGAACCGTCTCGATTGCCGAAAACGGAGAGCTTACAAGGGGCTACACCAAGGAGAGGCTGATACAGTATCTGCGTTCTAAGCTGATACCGGATACCGGTCACAACATAAATATAACAGGAATACTGAAATCCGGAAAGGAGCGCAAAAATGGCAGAAGAAAAAAAGAAGAAGAGTAGCGCTCGGAACGGCAATCTTGTGCTTATGATAGTCTCTGCGGTGTTTGCGGTGATTATCTGGACAGTTCTTTCGCTCACCGTATTCCCGGACGTTAATGTGACTCTTCACGACGTTGAGATAGACTTTTCGCTCTCCGGCTCTTATGCCGACCTCGCGGGACTTTCGATAATTGACAAGGATTATGACACCGTGGATATATCTTTCACGGGCAGGCGCGATCTCGTAAGCAACTACGGTGCGGAAGACATTCACATAGGGCTTGACCTTACCTCCGTCAGAAGCTCCGGAGCTTATAATATTCCGCTTATCGCCACCGATTCCTCGGGAGCCCAGCTCAATGTTGTTGATATTGTTCCGCAGACCGTGCATGTGGACTTTGACGTGATAGCGTCAAAGGACCTTTCCGTAGAGGACGGCACTCTCAGGGTCAGCCTCAGCGGAATACGCGCCGCTCAGGGATATGCCATAGACCCTTCGGAGCTGGAGGTAAATCCGTCTAAGATAACAATTTCCGGTCCGCAGGATTACATTGATCAGGTTACATCCTGTGTACTTTCGCTTGAGCCTATACAGGATCTCAGCGAGTCTGTAAACGTTACTCCTACGTCGGTGGAGCTTTACAGCGGCAACGCCGTGTTTGATAATTCAAGAGTATCTTATAACAGCGAGAATTTCAGCGTTTATATTCCGATATACTACACCAAAAATCTTCCGCTTAGCATAGCGCTCACGGGTTATTCCGACAGGATAGACACCGATTCCATAAACTATACCCTTTCGACCGAAAGCATAGTTGTGAGAAGCGAGAACAGAAATATTGAAAATATAGAGAGCATCACGCTCGGTACTATAGACGTAAGAGAGATCAAACCGGGATATATCGTGAGATTTGCGATTCCGCCGAGCAGTTACTATACCAACATCTCCGGAATCGAGGAGGTAGAGGTCAGGTTCGACCTTGAGGGATATACAACCAAGAGCTTTTCGCTCTCCAACCGTCAGATTCACGTCATTAACAGCTTTTCGGGATATGATTTCACGGTCGAGCAGGATAGGCTCAGAGTTGAAGTCGTCGGTCCCGAGAATATTCTGAACGAGCTTGATTCGTCGAGCTTTATAGGACAGATCGATGCTATGGATTACGGACCTTTCAACGACCTGAGGTTCCTTACCGTTTCGGTTTACGCGCCGAATTATCCGAACATTTGGTCGTGCGGAGTGAATCAGATGCTTGTGAGCTGCAAGCAGTCAGATCAGGACGGGACTGAAAACAACGGTTAAAACCGATATCATAGCAGGACGAAGGCTGTAATATTACCTTCGTCCGCTTTTTGTGAAGCGGGGTGAAAAAATGCCGATAATTCTTTCCAATATCAGATGCAAAGTCGGTATAAAACATGAGGATATAATTTCGGAAGCGTTTAAAATCCTCGGTCTTAAGGAATCGGACGCCGAGGGCGCCGGAATCTATAAGATTTCCCTTGACGCAAGAAGACGGGAAGAGATCCGCTCGGTTTGTTCGGTGATGCTCAGGCTCTCTTCAAAGGAGCGCGAAAAGCGCATTGCCGCCGGTAATAACGATGTACGCTATTTTGAAGAGACCGAACCTACGCCGGTCATTTCCCGGGAAAAAAGAGAGGGCAGGCCCGTAATAGCCGGATTTGGTCCCGCCGGGATGTTTTGCGCACTTATGCTCAGCGAATACGGCTACAAGCCGATAGTTCTGGAGCGAGGGGCGGACGTAGATACGAGGACTCAGAAGGTCGAGAGCTTTTGGAGCGGCGGCGAGCTTGATACCGATACAAACGTGCAGTTCGGAGAGGGCGGTGCGGGAACATTTTCCGACGGCAAACTGACGACGAGGATAAACGACCCTTTATGCAGGTATGTCCTCAGACGGTTGACGGAGATGGGCGCTCCCGAGGAGATACTCTATCTTTCAAAGCCTCACATCGGCACGGACAGGCTGCGCAGTATCGTCAAAAACATAAGAAACAGAATTATAGAAAACGGCGGTGAAGTAAGGTTTACAAGCCGGCTCGACGGTATCAGCGTAAGGAACGGTGCCATTGAAACGGTCTTTTCAGGGAAATCCGAGATTAAGCCTTCGGCGCTTGTACTTGCTATAGGGCACTCGGCGAGGGATACGTTTGAAATGCTCCTGAAAAACGGCGTCTGCATAGAGCCGAAAGCATTTTCCGTCGGGGCGAGAATAGAACATAAACAGCGCGACGTCGACATAAGCCTGTACGGCGGCGATTCCTTTGAATTCGGTCTGCCGAAAGGTGAGTATCAGCTTTCTCACCGCAGACCCGACGGCAGGGCGGCGTATACTTTCTGTATGTGTCCCGGCGGAAAGGTAGTCGCAGCGGCGAGCGAGAACGGAGGAACCGTCACAAACGGGATGAGTGAGTTTTCGCGCGACGGAGAAAACGCAAATTCCGCGCTTGTCGTGTCGGTATCGCAAAACGATTACCCGTCCGGCCCTTTAGGCGGAGTGGAGTTTGCTCGACAAATTGAGCAAAACGCATATAAGCTGACCGGCTGTTACCGTGCGCCGGCGATGACTGTAGGCGAGTTTTTGGACGGAAGAAAGCAGAAAAAATCTGTGCTGCCGTCATACCGTCCGGGCGTTGCGGAGGCGGACATAACAACTGTTCTGCCGGATTTTGTGACGGATATGATGAGAGAAGGATTGCGCAGGTTTTCAGGAATGATGAACTGCTTCGGCGACCGTGGAGCGGTTCTGACCGCTCCCGAGACGAGGACGTCGTCGCCGGTGAGAATAACAAGAACCGAGCGGGGGACTGCCCTCGGAATTGATAATTTGTATCCCTGCGGCGAAGGCGCGGGCTACGCGGGCGGTATAATGTCGGCCGCTGTGGACGGCATACGCGCCGCTATGAAAATAATGGAGAGTTTTGCACCGACGTTATGAGGGGATAAAGTGTGCTCTGATGGTGCTTTGGGAAACTTTTGCGCGTGAGGGCGGGCGACGCCCGCCGCGCTTCGCGCGTGCCGCGCGGCTGCGCCGCGCGCAGCAGTCCGTACCGCAGGTACGGACTGCACGGGCGTCGCCCTCGCCAAGGAGCAAAAGCGGTTTGAGCTATGTTTTATCGGGGGGAAAATTCAGGGCGCGTGCTTTAACGCCGCTTGACAATCCTCGTTTGTACCGATATAATATTTTAGTGAACCGATGCTTAGCGGCGACAAAATACACAGCGAGGTCAAAAATGAGCAGGGAATTGCAGCCGTATCAGTTGATTGAACGCAGCATAGTCAAGAAATACCGCAGCGAGCTGTGGGCGCCGTTTATCGAGGCAGTAAAGCGTTACGAGCTCATCTCGGCAGGCGACCGCATTGCCGTATGTATTTCGGGCGGCAAGGATTCTATGCTAATGGCGAAGATGATGCAGATGCTGCAAAGGTTCAGCGAGGTGCCGTTTGAGTTGCTGTATCTTGTGATGGACCCCGGCTACAATCCCGTGAACCGCAAAAAGATTGAGGACAATGCCGCTATGCTTAACATTCCGATAACGGTGTTTGAAACCAATATTTTTGCCGTGGCGGACAGGGTGAAAGAATCGCCCTGCTACCTTTGCGCGAGAATGAGAAGGGGCTATCTCTACAACAACGCAAAGATACGCGGCTGCAATAAAATTGCGCTCGGGCATCATATGAACGACGTCATTGAGACCACCGTTATGGGAATGTTTTACAGCTCACAGCTTCAGGGAATGATGCCCAAGCTTCACAGCCGCAACTTTGAGGGTATGGAGCTTATCCGTCCGCTTTACTGTGTCCGTGAGGAGGATATAATCGCGTGGAAGCGCTATAACGGTCTTGAGTTTTTGCAGTGTGCCTGTCGCTTCACCGAACGTATTTCCGAGAGCGGCGACGGAGTAGGCGATTCAAAGCGTCAGGAGGTTAAGAACCTGATTAAAGCTCTAAAGAAAGAAAACCCCAACATTGAAAAAAGTATCTTCAACAGTATTCACGCCGTGTGCACCGACACATTCCCGGGATATAAGTCAAACGGCGTAGAACACTCGTTTTTAGAGGAATATTAACACTTGAAGACCGAAAGGAGACATTATGAAAAAACTTATGACTGCATTTGTGTGCGGGACAATGCTTTTCACTACGGCTTGCGGCGCTCCGAAGATTGAGGAGCTTACGCCTTCCGACTGCTGGATAATCGCATACACCCGCAATCCCTCTGTGGATTACTCGGAGTTTTTGGGACACAGCGTTCACTTCGCCGTGACCACCGATTCAGGCAAGCACATCGAAACACTTTATCACAATTACGGTAAGCTGTTTGCGAAGTGCGAGTTCAGCGAGGAGAACGGCATAGTCTCGATGGGAGCCAAGGACATCGAAATCATCCGAGTCGGCGATGAATATATCATTACGGCAAAGGAAATAAAGAGGACAAATCTCGGAAACGGAGATTTTCCTCAGCGTGAGACCGGCAATTTCGTCCGTTGGACAACAAAGGATTTTGTGAAGTTCTCGGAACCCGAGGTGACAAAGAGCCGCTACACCGGAAAAGAGGAGTCGAAAAACGACGGTGTTTCCGTTGCCCTCAGCTCTGAAAGCCTCGACTTTGCCGAGAGCGCGGTGTCGATTCCGATTTCGGCTGAGATTGCCGAAACGCTCATAAAGAACAACGTCACGGTGGAATTTGAATCCGTTGAGGTTCCTAAGTCGGTCACCGTTAGCAGCCGTGAGGAGCTTGAAAGCGTCACCGCCGCAGTCACATATACCGACGGCTCGGTTCACAACAAGCACATCGACTGGGATATGAGCGGAGTTGACTTTGCAAAGCCGGGCAAATACACCGTATCGGGAAAGATTTCGGTCCGCAGGTTCCCGTTCCCCGTTGAAAACCACCCGTGGGGCGACCCCGTCATCACATACTACAACGGCAAGTACTACTGGATAGCCACTAACGACGCAAACGGCGATACCTCGTTTGAAATCAGAGAGGCGGATACCCCCGAGGCGCTGTTTGAGGAGGGGGTAAGGCGTCAGGTCATACTTTCGGCTGATACGACCGTCTTCAAAAATACTTTCTGGGCGCCGGAATTTCACATCGTGGGCGGGAAAATGCGAATCTTCTGCGCTCTTACCACCGGAACGGGCTTCGACCCGCAGTGCTATGTGATGACCCTTGATGACGGCGGCGATATGCTTAATCCCGACGACTGGAGTATTCCGCGCAGATGCGTTATGCCGGACGGCAGAAACCTTGGCGAGAACCCCCTCGGAGACGGCAAAAACGGCATCACCCTCGATATGAACTGTTTTGACGCAGGTTCAAAGAGCTACGTCGTCTGGTCGTTCAGAACTTGGGCAGGAACCGACAGCGGCTCAATGCTGATGATAGCCGAAACAGACCCCGATAAGCCGTGGATGCTGAAGACCTATCCGCAGCTTCTGACGCGACCGGTTTACGGCTGGGAGAACAATAACGCCACCGACAATAACGAGGGTCCGTATGCTCTGGTTACGAAAGACAAGGTTTATCTTGCGTATTCGGGCGGCGACGCGAGAGGACAGACCTATGTAGTCGGAGTTCTGACCGCAAACGTCGGGGATGATCTTTGCGACGTCTCCAACTGGGATATTCCGAGCGCGCCCGCGCTTGCTTCCAACTTTGTTGAGGGCGAGTACGGATGCGGTCACAACGCGTTCTTTACCGACGAATTCGGCGACACCTATATCACCTATCACGGCGTAAACGCGCCCGACAGCAGGGCTATAGGCCCCGGCATAAGGCGTGTGCATTTCGGCGCCGACGGTTCGCCGATACTCTGTATGTCCAACGAGCAGGACTTCCCGTCCGACAAAGAGGACGTTAAAATTACCGTGGTAGTGGAAAAGTAATAAGCACATAAAAAGGCGGGTCATCCGGATTTTCGGAAGACCCGCTGTTTTTTGTCAGTTTTGGAGCATAAGGTTTAATATTTCCGCGTCGGTGGTTCGCATACCGTCTCGGGCAAGCCTGCTTACGGCGTCGATGGTGCTTTCGACGCCTTTTGCCACAATTCCGTCGCCACCGTGAAATTCTCTGTCGTGCTGAGTCATTTGCCAGCCGAGAAGTCCCGCCTCAACAGCCGATGCGATTTTTGCCGCGCAGCTCGCCTTTGCGCCGTCGCATATCATACCGGAATTTATGGCGAGCGCGTTTACTACGGTGTGGGCTATCTGCTCGTATTTTCCGCCGTAGAGATAGCATATACCGGCTCCCGCTCCCGCTCCGGCGCTCGTTGCGCCGCAGTAGGCTGAAAGGCTTCCGATGCCGTCCTTAAGATGAACGGTCACGAGGTTTGAGACGGCGAGCGCTCTTAGCAAAAGCTCCTGCGAAATCGAACATTCACGCGCGTAGATTATAACGGGAATTGAAGCGGTCATGCCCTGATTACCGCTTCCGGAATTTATCACTACAGGCAGTTCGCAGCCGTTCATTCTGGCGTCTGAACCTGCCGCCGCCCACGCCTTTGCGCGGTTTTGTACGCTGTTTCCGTAGGAACGCAGGAGAATTTTTCCTATTTCCGCACCGTAGCCGCCTTTCATTCCCTCTTCGGCTATGCTCATATTATATTCAATCTGCCGTTCAAGGACGTCTTTGATTTCGTTTGTGCCGACGCTGTCGGCGTAGTCGACTATGTCCTTGATATTGAGAAGCTTTCGGTTTTCAGAAGCGCGAACGTTTTTATCACTGAACGGCTTTTCCAAAACAGTCTCGCCGTTTTTGGATATTTTCACGACATTGGTATGATGCCCCGCTATGCGGACATATGCGGTGCTTTCACCGCGCCTGACTTCGGTCTGAATGTCAAACGGGCAGTCGGAGTCGGACTTTTCCACGGTTATTTCGGCAGACGATATGTAGCTGTCGAGCTTTTTTATGTCCTCCTCGGAGGCGTCGGAGAGAACCTCAAGCTCTTTGTCTTCCCTGCCGAAGCATATTCCTGCGGCTGCGGCGGTCACAAGACCCTTTCGTGAGCCTGTGTGCGGTACAATCACGCTTTTTACGTTTTTGATTATGTTGCCGCTCACTTTAAGATTTACCGACTCCGGAATCTCTCCGAGGACGCTTCTTGCAAGGGCAGCGGAATACGCTACGGCTATAGGTTCGGTGCAGCCCATAGCGGGGACAAGCTCTTTATGGAGAATGTCTGTATAAATCCTGCGGATATCTTCGTTCAAAGAATCAGACCCTTTCCCTGAAAATTCGCCTTTTTAACAGTATATATTAAAAGCGACAGCTTGTCAATCGGGTATTTTAGCTTGACTAATTTTTACTTATCGTTTATAATTTCAGTGTCAACTGAAATTATAACAATAGAAAGGATGAAGCTTTATGCAGAAAAACGATGTCATTCACGGCTTTAAGGCGGAATATGTTCAGGAGCTGCCTGAAATCGGAGCCCGTCTTGTGAGAATGACCTATGAAAAGAACGGCGCAGACCTTGTCTGGCTTGACCGCAAGGACGACAACAAGACTTTCGCCATAGCCTTTAAGACAATCCCGAGTGACCACACCGGAGTCTTCCATATTCTTGAACACTCGGTTTTGAACGGCTCGGCAAAATACCCCGTCAAGGAGCCGTTTGTGGAGCTGATAAAAGGCTCGATGGCGACTTTCCTTAACGCATTCACATTCCCCGACAAGACTATGTATCCCGTCTGCTCACGCAACCCTCAGGACTTTCTGAATCTCATTGACGTCTATATGGACGCAGTGCTGCATCCGCTCAGCATAAACGACCCCCACGCTTTCAGACAGGAGGGCTGGCACTACGAGCTTGACAGTCCCGAGGGCGAGCTGAAATGCAACGGCGTGGTTTACAACGAAATGAAAGGCGCTTACGCTTCGTACGACAGCGTGCTGTCGTTTGAGATGCAAAAGCTTCTGTTCCCAGATAATTGTTACGGCTTTGAGTCGGGCGGGCATCCCGATCACATTCCCGAGCTGACGTATGAAAGCTATCTTGCAAATCATCACCGTTTCTATCATCCCTCCAACGCGAGGATAATCCTCGACGGCGCTATGGATATCGACGCGGTGCTTAAAAAGCTCGATTCCTTCCTCTGCGAATATGACCGTCTCGACGTCGACGCCGATATTCCGTATCAGAAGCCGGTAGCCCCCGAGGAAAAAACCGCTTATTACGAAATAGGAGCTGAGGAGGACGAGTCCAAAAAGGCGATACTTGCCGAGGGATGGGTAGTCGGGGACTACAGCGAGACCGAAAAGCTCCTTGCGCTCTCGGTCATAACCGACGTTCTGGCCGGTTCCAACGAGTCTCCTCTCACGAAGGCGCTTTTGGACGCCGGACTTGCCGAGGATGTGAGTTTTCACACTATGGACGGTATTCAGCAGAGTGCCGCTTATCTCGTGATAAGAAATGTCGACCCCGCTAAGGAAGCCGAGATACGCGCCGTTGCTGAGGACGTTCTGAAAAAACAGGCAAAGGGTATGGACAGAAAGCTTCTGCACAGCGCTCTCAGCAGAATGGAATTTTCTACCCGTGAAAAAGACTTCGGCGGTATGCCGCGCGGACTTGTCTACGCGATGACTACACTTGAAAGCTGGCTGTACGGCGGCGACCCGTCGCAGAACCTTTGCAGCGACGCGGTATTTGCCTCTTTGAGAAAGAAGATAGACGAGGGCTGGTTTGAAAAGCTCCTTGAGGATACTGTTCTTAAAAATCCCCACAGAGCTAAGCTTTGCCTGATGCCTTCGAAGACATTGGGCGAGGAAAAGAGAGCCGCCGAGGCTGAGCGTCTGAAAGAAGTGAAGAAGAATCTCAGCGCGGGCGATATTGAGAGGATAATCAGCGACTTCGCGCTCTTAAGAAGCAGGCAGGAGGCCGCCGATACAGAGGAGCAGCTTAAGAGTCTGCCGAGGCTCTCGGTTTCAGACATTCCCAAAAAATGTGAAGTCACACCGCAGGAGGTCCTGAGCCTTGACGGTGTAAAGGTTTTGCATCATCCTCTTGAGACCAACGGAATTATATATCTAAACCTCTATTTCTCTCTTGCCGACATTTTAGCTGAAAATCTCGGCAAGGCGGCGTTCCTTGCCTCTCTCATAGGTCAGACCGCCACCGAAAACCATTCCGCTCTCGAACTTTCGGGAGAGCTGCAATCAAAGCTTGGACGCTTCTACGCCTCGACAGAAGTGTTTGCAGAGTGCGGACAGACCGCCGAGGCTTCGCCCTATATCACCGTAAGGGTTGCGCTTTTGGAGAGCAGCAAGGCCGACGCTGTCAGCCTTATTGACGAGGTTCTGAACCGCTCAGTTTACACCGATACCGATTTCATTTATAACATTCTCCGTCAGAGCCGTATTGCTATGGAGCAGAGAATCGCTATGAGGGGAGACTCCTATGCGACTATGCGTGCCAACGCCGCGAGCAGCGCCAAGGGAGTTGTGATTGAGGCTACTCAGGGCATCTCGCTTCTAAGAAACTTACAGAGTGCGGATAACGATTACCAAAACTGCGGTGCAAAATTCTGCCGTGAGCTTGCGGATATGGCGAAGCACATCTTTACCAAATCCGGACTAACCTTGGGCTATACCGGAGAATACGACGCCGATTGGCTGAGCGAGGTTATTTCCAAGCTTTCGGACTCCGAAAAGGGAGAAAACGTAAAATATCAGCCCACTAAAGTGAGCCGCGAAGGATTCGTTATCCCCGCGGAGATAGGCTTTGCCGCCAAGGCTTCAAACCTTGGAGCGGTAGGCGCGGAGTATTCCGGCGCGGCGAGAGTGGCGGCGCAGTATCTGACCTACGATTATCTCTGGAACGATATAAGGGTTAAGGGCGGAGCTTACGGAACTCATATGAACGTCCGTGCGGGCGGCGGAATAAGCCTGACTTCTTACCGCGACCCAAGCCCTGCGAGATCGCTTACGAGCTTTGACAAGGCGGGTCAGGTTCTCAGAGACTTCTGCGAAAGCGGCGGCGACATAGAGAAATATATCATCAGTACGGTTGCCGCGATAGAGCCTGTCCTGACCCCGAGAAGCGAGGGCGACAGGGCTGCCGAGGCCTATTTCTCAAAGATAACTCCGGAGGATTTGCAGCGCGAGCGCGATGAGATTCTTGGAACCGACGCGGCTCAGCTTGAGGCTTTCAGCAAGGTGCTTGACAGCGTCTGCGAGGCGGCTGGCGTATGTGTGGTCGGCGGCAGAAACGTCATCGACGCCTGCGGCAGCGCGCTCGACAAGGTCGAAGCGGTGTAACGCAAAGATAAGTTTAGTTGGACTCATTTTCACTTTCGCCGTTAAGAATGATGTGCTAAGTACTTGGTCTGCAAAGATCATAGCTCTGAAAGGAAGACGATAATGCTTAAAAAACTCATGTTGACAGTAATCGTGATTTCAATGTGTCTTGGCTGCGGATGTGCCGAAAGCTCCGAATCAGGCTCAAATGCCGATCTGAACCCGAATAATAAGGAGCCGCAGATTACCGAACGCCGTGAGACAGAAGAGGAGCGCGCAGCACGTCTTGAAAAGCTGGGAATGAACAGTTTTATAACAGTCGACGGCAAAAAACTGACCGACGGCGAAAACGAATATACTATACGCGCAATGGCTTTGGGCAATCTTGTATGGAATAATCCGTCTTTGCCGGAAGAAAATCACCACGACGAGGCCAGTTATAATGAACTGTATGAACTCGGGTTTAATTCTGTCAGGTTTTATCTCAATTACGGGCTGTTTGAGGACGATGACAATCCGTATGTTTATAAGGACACCGGCTTTGAATGGCTTGATAAAAATATCGAATGGGCTAAAAACAATGGAATACGGCTGATTTTCAATATGCATGTCCCACAGGGCGGATATCAGTCTATGGGCGAGGGTACCGCCCTTTGGGAGGATCCTGAAATTCAGAACCGACTTATTGCACTTTGGAAAGCTATTGCAGAGCATTGCAAGAATGATCCCGCAGTCCTAGGCTATGATCTTCTGAATGAGCCTGTAGTGGAATATAAAGGCTCTGTGGAAGAAGCGTTTTTACAGTGGAAGAGCCTTGCGGAAAGGATTATATCCGCTATCCGTGAGGTTGATCCTAAGCACATTGTATTTGTTGAAAGAATTAACTACCTCAAAAACTATAACGTGTACGGCGACTGGGCTATTGACATAAATGGCGATATGAACTATACCCTGTTGGATTATGACAATATAGTTTATGAATTTCACACATACACACCGTTGTATTATACTCACCAGGCGTACGGCAATAACAGGGCATATCCGAACGAGAACAAGGTCTTTTATTCAAACGCCAGATGGGCGGGTTCATCACAAAATAATTCTGTCTACGATCCGTCTTTAGGTGACGAGTGGCAATATCTCGAGGGGGAGATGTTTAAGGCGGACAGTGAAAGCTTTAAAATAGGTGAGGCAGTGGCAAAGGCAGCAAATATCGGCGTCGGCGGAAAGATTTATTTTGACGATATAGTCATCGGGGAGTATGACGAAAACGGCGAATATATCAGGGATGTTTTATCCTGCGGTTTTGACGGAGAGGAATACTGGGGATTGTGGTCGCCCGACAATTCGGCAAGTCACGAATACAGCAAGGATATAGGTCATAATCAAGCAGGCTGTCTGTGCATTTGCAATGCCTCTGAGGAAACTTCGCTTTCGAATTTCGATGAGATGTTTGTTCCGGTACAGGGATATTATTACAAAATCAGTGGCTGGGTCAAGGCTGAGTCTACCGACGAAAAGCCTACGGTGTTCTTTACAATAGATTTTATGGACGCGGACGATGTCAGCGTTTTCAATAAGGAAGCTCTTGAAAACGAATTTGTAAGAAATATTAAATTCGGAGAGGAAAACAATGTTCCGCTCTTTCTTGGAGAATTTGGGGCGAATACTGCTTGCTTCCGAAATAAATGCGGCGGCGATATTTATGTCGGAGATATGATAGATTTGTGCTTAAAGTACGGCATAAATTTCTGCTACCACGATTATCACGGCAACGATTTCGGGCTTTACAGGAACGCTCCCGATGAAAAGTACGATGTTCCGAACAAAGCGCTTATGGAGGTCTTTAAAGATAAGTTGAAAAGGTAAATGATTTCTTTTGGCTTGTTACCCGGATTATTTAGCATCACATCTAATAATAAAGTCACCGGCAGAACCGGTGACTTTGCTTTTTATTCCTCCTCCGAGGTTATCCTTATGCGGCCCGTGAAGCGCTCGTATTCTACCGTCACGCCGCTCGCGCCGCTTAAGGTAAATATTTCTTCAAACCTGCCGTTTTTATCGAAATGGCAGGTTTTTGTCTCGCCGGCTATGATTATTTTAAGCTCTGCACTGCCCGAAAGTGTCTCCCTTTCGGCGGTGAGCTTTATTCTTTTTTCGTAAACAGATGCTCCGCCGAAGACAAAGTCACTGCCGCTCACGTCCGATGCCTCGCAGATGTATTCTCCATAGCAGCCGCTTTGGTCGTATAATTCACGCTCGCCTATCAGCCACGGTTCGTGAGTAAGAGAGAGTTTTGCGAGCGTCGAAATCACAGTGTCGTAACAGCGAATTATCGTGTCTTTATCGAACGCCGGGAACAGTCCAACGCGGGAAAAGAGCATTACTATTACAGCAATGATCGCCAATATTCTCAGCATTTTTCATCGTTCTCCTTTCCGCCGACGCGGTCGGCAAGCCAGCAGACGGCTATTATGGCAAACAGAACCGCAAAAAGCCTTTTCATGCCCTTCCCTCCTTGGTGCCTATGACGATTTTGTAGTAGGAATGAGAGGTTATCTTATAAACGAGCGCATAGCAGAGCGCAAAGACCGCGAAGCAGCCCACAGCCACGAGGTAAAACAGGGGAATATTGCGAAGATTAAAGAGAAGAAGCAGCCGGCTTATTATCGGCAGAGCGAAGCCGAGGTGCAGAGCCGCAAACGCCAGCGGTAGGAAGAACACCGTTAAAAGCTGGGAATTTATGCTCTTTTGGATGTCGCGGTCGGTCATTCCGACCTTTTTCATTATCTCAAACCTCGACTGGTCCTCGTAGCCCTCCGAGATCTGCTTGTAGTAGATTATCAGCACAGCCGCGAAGATGAACACCACCGAGAGCATTATTCCGAGGAAGAAGAACCCGCCGTAGATCGCGAGGAAGTCGGCGCGGTCCAGCTCGCGGATATTCGCTGTGCGCGAGGTAATGCCTAAATCCTCTTGGTGAATATTATAGCAGAAATCCCAGAATTTCTTGCCGTAAGTTATCTGGTCCTCCGGCTCCAGCCCCATATCGAAGCAGTATACCCACTGATACGAGAGCATCGGGTCGCCGTTATAGGTCGCGAGCCTGTCGAGCCCCTCGACGGCTTTTCCGAGGTCGGGAACGACAAGGATCACCGACGGGATTATCGAGACCATAGCGTCGACGTCGATGTTGTAGTCCTTGACGCTGCCGACGATTTTCAGCGTCCTGCCGTTGTTGAACGAGACGGTGTCGCCGTTATAGTCGCCGTGTACCGTATAAACGAGCGCCTCGCCGTCATTAAGGCTGTAGTCGGCTCCGTAGATTCGGTTGTAGTCCTCAAGAGAGGTAAATATGAACTCCGTCACTCCGCCGTCGATAAGTGAAGCCTGAGAGGTATTGAACAGAGATACGTCGG
>CANQVG010000009.1 GCA_947627235.1 uncultured Clostridia bacterium
AACACAGAAGTTAAGCTCACTCGCGCCTACGATACTTGCACGGCGACGTGTTGGAAAAATCGGTGTTGCCGACACTTTATAAAATAAGCATAAGCCTGAGCTTATGCTTATTGCCTCTTAGCTCAGTCGGTAGAGCACATGACTGTTAATCATGGGGTCGTCAGTTCGAGCCTGACAGAGGCAGCCAATATTGAAACCGTGAGGCAATAGCTTTGCGGTTTCTTTTTTATGAAAACAGCGTTACCCTTTCTTTACCCAAAATTAAGAAAATCTTAAGAAAAATCCCCTTTTATTTTAATATTTGCGGGTGTATAATTGCCGCAGATTGAGAAAGTGGGGGATTTATTATGCTCATAAATATCATCAACTACGCAATAGCGGTGATTTTCTGCGTCTGCTACGCCTATCAGATTCTTTATCTGTTCGTGCCGTTTTTGATAAAACGCAAAAGGCGTTCAGAAACGGTTATACATAATTTCGCGGTGCTTATTTCGGCAAGAAACGAGGAGGCGGTCATAGGTCAGCTTCTCGAAAGCATTTCGGCGCAGACCTATCCCGCGGACAGGCTTACCGTATTTGTCTGTGCCGACAACTGCACCGATCGCACGGCTCAGGTTGCTGCGGAGGCGGGAGCCGTGGTCTTCGAGCGGCAGGATACCCGCCATATAGGCAAGGGCTACGCTCTCGCGTTTCTTCTGAGGTCGATAGCCGATTATTACGAGCCGAACTGCTTCGACGGCTATTTTGTCTTTGATGCGGACAACGTCCTCGAACCGGACTACATAGAGCGCATGAACGAGACTTTCAGCGAGGGCTATAACATCGTCACAGGTTATCGCAATTCCAAAAACTACGCCGATAACTGGATTTCGGCGGGTTATTCGCTATGGTTCCTGCGCGAGAGCCAGTATCTCAACCGTTCGAGATATATTCTCGGGACAAGCGCGGCGGTCTCGGGGACCGGATTTATGTTTTCGCGTGGGATAGTTGAGAAAAACGGCGGCTGGAACTATTTTCTGCTCACCGAGGATAGAGAATTTACGATAGACAGCGTGATTTCGGGCGAAAAGATAGGCTACTGCGAAAAGGCGATGCTCTACGACGAGCAGCCGACGAGCTTCAGGCAGTCTGTCAGACAGAGACTCAGGTGGGCGCGGGGATATATACAGGTCTTCTGCGGCTACGGCGCCGCGCTTATGAGGGGGATATTCTCGAAGAATTTCTTTTCCTGCTACGATATGGCAATGGCGATAATGCCTGCGATGGTTTTATCGCTCGCGAGTATGGTTGTAAATGTCACGACGCTGATTCTCAATCTTCAGGACGCGTTTGTCTGGCAGGAGGTCGCGCTCTCGCTGGCGCAGTCGGCGGCAAACGTCTACCTCACGTTTATACTCATCGGCGGGGTGACGCTTATCACCGAGTGGCGGAAAATCCACGCGGGCGCGTTCAAAAAGATTCTCTACCTGTTCACGTTCCCGCTGTTTATGCTTACCTACATACCGATATCCGTCGCGGCGCTGTTTATAGACGTCGAGTGGAAGCCGATAGTCCACAGCCGCAGCCGCACCCTCGCGGAAATAAAAAGGGAATGAAATATTGACATTTTACTTCGGGGGGGTATAATTGTCGGTAAAGGAGCGGTGTTTATGGTATTGTTAAAGTATTATGTTTTCCGAATGTTTGTTATCGGCATACCGGCGGTGATTGTGTTCCTATGCTTCAAGCCGTATCGCGATAGGGCGCTTAAAGCGATGAAACTGAAAAGCCCTGCAAGGCGCGAAGTCGGGCTTGTGCTGTTTGTATTCTCAATTTTTGCGGTTTTGGCGCTGACCCTTTGGCCGGATTACTTTTGGCAGGATTCGCCCGGGGTTTGGGGGCATCTGATAATCTTGATCGACCGCCCGTCGTTGACGACAAATCTAAGCTTAATGCCTTTTGCGGTCTTTAAAACTTATCTTGAAGATATATTCAAGAAAGGATATGTCTTTATTACGCTTGTAAACTTCTTCGGCAACCTCGCGGTATTTATGCCGATAGGATTCTTCCCCGCTCTTCTGTTTCGGGGCGCAAAGCTTTGGCGCTCCGCGCTTATCGGATTCGGAATGTCGGCTTTTATAGAAGTGTCGCAGTATTTCATTATGCGAAACGTCGCCACCGACGACATAATACTCAACACTATCGGAGCCATTCTGGGGTATCTTGTCTATTTACTGATAAAAAAGCTCTGTCCCCGCTTCACCGAGAGCTTCCTCTGCAAGGCTGAGGGATAAAAACCTTTTGCACTACATAGAAATAAGCCGCTTGCGTATTGCAGGCGGCTTATTAAGCAGGTATGCGTCTAAAAGCACACGGTTACAGTGTTTTTAGACGGCTTGAAAGCATATTTTTCCTTTTCAATGAATTTTGCGTCAGGCTGAGAGAACAGTGAGCCTTCTTTAATCTCAACGATGTATTTCCCATTGTTCAGGGCAGTGAGGTCGGAGCATATTTCGTCTAAAGACGGGTGCCAGTGGGTCAGGCTTATTTCCTTACCGTCCTTTACCCAAAGCATTTCTACATATCCCTCATTTTCATCAACCGAAGCGCGGAAACAAAGTCCGTTTGGGTGAAGCCAGACGACGGTATTGCTCTCGAGGGTCAGACTGCCTTTCAGTCCGGCTTTAGTTAAAGCTTGATACAGCTCCGGCGCATTTTTGGGAGCAAAATCGTCCAAGGCACTTACCTCCTTGCTAAAAAAGTCAGATTCCGAGAAGTTTCTCAGCCGTCGCGGCCTTTACCGCCACGCAGAAAATCTCCATCGCGGCTTTAAGTTCTTCGAGCGACGGGTAGGTCGGGGCAATTCTTATGTTTCTGTCCTCGGGGTCGATGCCGTAGGGGAAAGTCGCTCCGGCAGCGGTGAGGGTAACTCCCGCCTCCTTGCATAGCTCTACGATGCGCTTTGCAGTGCCGCCTATGCCGTTGAAGCTCACGAAGTAGCCTCCGCGCGGTCTCGACCATTCCGCTACGCCGAGCGGCGCGACCTCTTTATCGAGCGCGTCGAGAACCGCCTCAAACTTCGGCTTTATTATCGCGCGGTGCTTTTTCATATGTTCAAGGATTCCTTCATAGGTCTTGAAGAACTTCGCGTGTCTGAGCTGATTAAGCTTGTCGTAGCCTATGGTCTGATATGCCATCTGGGCTTTCATAAAGTTTATGTTTTCCTCGCTCGCGCCGATTATCGCGACTCCCCCGCCCGGGAAGCTTATCTTTGAGGTGGAAGCGAAGATGATTACCATATCGGGGTTGCCGGCGTGTTTGCACTCGTCGAGGATATTGAGAATACTCGGCACCTCGTCGTCAAGGCTGTGGACGCAGTAGGCGTCGTCCCAGAAGATGCGGAAGTCCTTGGCGGCGGGTTTTAGGTTGGCAAAGCGGGTGATGACCTTATCCGAGTAGACCACGCCGGTCGGGTTGGCGTAGCGCGGGACGCACCATATGCCCTTGATATCGGGGTCGGAGCTGACAAGACGTTCGACCATATCCATATCGGGACCGTCGTAAAGCATCGGGACTGTTATCATTTCGATGCCGAACGCCTCACAGATGGCAAAATGGCGGTCGTAGCCCGGCGCGGGGCAGAGCCACTTGACCTTTTCGCAGCGGCACCACGGTTTTTCGCTTCCCTTTACGCCGAGAAGCATCGCCTTTGCAAGGACGTCGTACATCATCTGTAAACTCGAGTTTCCCCCGATGATGATTTCCCAGCGTCCTACGCCGATCATCTTCATAAAGAGGCGCTTTGCTTCGTATATGCCGTCCAGAACGCCATAGTTGCGGCAGTCCACGCCGTTTTCCGAGATGTGGTCGCCGTCGAGACAGTGTGTGAGCATTTCGTTGGAGAGGTCGAGCTGCTCGGGCGAGGGCTTTCCTCTCGACATATCAAGCTTAATTCCGCGGCTCTTGTACCCGTCGAGAAGCCTGTACTGCTCTTTCAAAAACGCGGAAAGCTCCTCTTTTGAATATTCGGAAAGGGTCATTTTAATTACTCCTTATCATAGTATTGCAGTCTTGTTCTATATTATATTATACCGGCGGGAAAAATGCAAGTGCAAATTGTGTATCCTGCAAAATTCCCGCCTTTTGCACTACAAGGCGGCATTTTTCGAGTAAAAAATAACTAAGTTGCACTATGAAAATGCAGTAAGGCGTGCTTCTAAGGTATACTGCCTGCGGCTTTGGGATGCAAAGGCAGCTTTTGCGCCTTGACGGGCGAAGCCCACCCGCACGGCTTCGCCGTGCGGGTTTCACAGGCGAAGCGGTTTCGCCGCCCCGCCTGTGAAAAGCCCGTCCCTCGCAGGAGGGACGGGCTTGGGCTTCGCCCTCACCAAGGAGCAAAATTTTATAGGTTTGATACCCGCCGAACAGGTCAGAGGTGCTTTTCAATGAGCATCTTCACTTTTTCCACGCTGCGGCTCAGCGCTTCAAGGTCAGGGACGCCGTCGGTGGTGAACGAGTTTGCTTCTACGGTGAAGTCTCCAAGGTACCCGACCTTTTTAAGCCCCGAAAAGACGCCGTTAAAGTCCACTTCCCCCTCGCCGATATTCAGCGCGCGTATGCTCGACCAATCTCGGTAACCGCCCGCGCGGTCGTTTAGGTGCATATGCCTGACGTTTTGCCAGATATGCAGGTTTTCCTCGGAAAACGCCTTTTCGTTTTCAAGGTCAAACTGCGCCATTTTTGTGTCGTAGGTAAGACAGGCGTCGGGGTAAGCTTCGAGCAGGCGTTTGCAAAGCGCGAGCGGACTCGAAGAGTGCGCGATGACGTTTTCTGCGGTTAGAACAAGTCCATAGCGCTCGGCGACGTGCGCAAGCTTTGGGTACGCCGAGAAGTTAGCTTCGATGTTTGTATCGGAAATGATGCCGTTCCAAAGGTGAAGAATGAGTATTTTTGAACCTATGCTCTGTGCAACGAGGCAGTTTGCCTCAAATTTTTCGAGCGCCTCGTCAAATTTCTCCTGAGCAAGCAGCTCGCCTATCTTTTTTTCACAGTGAAAGGTCGGAAAACCGATACCGAGCGTCGTAAGAAAGTCGGAAATCTCTTTTTCCAAGCCGTACCAGTCCTCGTAAAACATAAGCTCAAAGCCGTCGCAGCGGACTTTGGGCGCAAGCTCCCCTATCAGCCTGAAATCTCTGCCGTTCGGACGCCCTATAAAAGCGCCCGTAGAGGCAAATACTCTGTGCATAGAATCATCCTTTCCTGAGAGTGACCGATACGACTTCGGGACGGTTGTTTATCCTTGCGGGCAGAAAGCTGTTACCGAGTCCGCGGCTGATGACGGTAGCGCCTTGTGCAAAACGGTGGAGTCCCTCGTAGTATTTCGGAAAGAAAAACTGGTCGGGAGCTATTATACCCCCCACAAACGGCAGACGCGCCTGCCCGCCGTGAGCGTGTCCCGAAAAAGTAAGGTCAAAACCCGCTTCGGCGTATGCGGCGGCATACTGCGGACGGTGGTTTATGAGAATGTTGAAAGAGCCGTCCGATGTGAGTTTTCGAGCCTCGGAAACGGTAAAATATTCGCTGTCCTTAAATCCCGCGATATTCACCGAGACGCCGTTGTAAACAAGCGCTTCGGAATTGCCGTCGAGAATGTGCGCGCCAAGGGCCGAAATGTTTTCCATAGCCGAAATGTAAAGCTCGCGGGACAGGCGTTCCTCGTGATTGCCGGTGACGTAGTATACGGGCGCTATCGGCACAAGCTTTGCGATAAGCTCATACGCCGCGTCGGGGTCGGGTCGGCGTGAGTCGATGAGGTCCCCCGAGATAACGATTATATCGGGAGACTGCTCCTCAACAAGCTTAACAAGCCGCGAATTTTCCTTGCCGAAGCGCTTTCCGTGGACGTCGGAAAGGTGGACCGCTTTAAAGCCGTCAAGCTCCTGAGACACTTTGTCCGAGTGATATTCGTATTCGGTTAGAACGATGGCGTTGTTTTCAAAGGCGATATACGCCGACGCTGTGAGCAACGCCGCTGCGGCGCATACGCAGAGTGTAGCTTTGTGTTTCATTTTACCTCTCCTTTAGAAAAAAGTCTGTCAGGACGATTCTATCATAAAACGGCGTGGCAGTCAAGGAAGCAAAGCTCTGTAATATTCCGCTCCTAAGTCAAAACTTTCCCCGCAAAAGCTCCAATATTTCCTGCAATGCGGTCGATGCCCGGGCTTCCCTTCCTTTTCCGCAAAAAATTCCGAAAAATTCCCGAAAAGGGCTTGACAACGTACTTTGGGCGTGATAAAATAACCTTACCTCTTTGCGGGGTGTTTTTTTGGTACGCCTTTTTTGCGTCCACCCGCAAATCGCCGTAATTAAGGCGGCGGGCTTTGTTTGCCGGCGGTCAGTTGCCGGGCGGCTCTGCCTCGGAGGGAGGCAAAGTATCCCGAACGGATACGGACAACGCTTTTAATTTACCCGTAAAAGCGTAAATTTTGTCAGGAGGTGCCGAAATGAGGGTTAAAATCACACTCGCATGCACTGAGTGCAAGCAAAGAAACTACTGTACCAAAAAGAACAAGAAAAACGATCCCGACAGGCTTGAAATGAATAAGTACTGCAAGTTCTGCCGCAAACACACTCTCCACAGAGAGACAAAGTAAGAGGGGGAGAGTAAAATGGCAAAAGAAAAAAAGAATATCTTCGCGCGCTTTTTCGGCGCAATCGGCAAGTTCTTCCGCGACCTCTTGGCTGAGGTCAAAAAGGTGGTCTGGCCGAGCAAGAAGCAGGTGCTCAATAATTCGGCGATAGTGCTGGTTTTGTGCGTCATCTGCGGAGTCATCCTCGTTGCGGCGGATTCCGTGTTTATGCTTCTTAACGAGCTTCTCTTCGGAGCCTGATTCCATTCGCAAAGGCGACTGAAACGAAAGGAAAACGTGTATTATGGATTCTGAGCTGAGCGCCAAGTGGTACGTCGTCCACACATATTCGGGCTACGAAAACAAAGTGGCGCAGAATATCGAAAAGGTTGTTGAAAACCGCAGGCTTCAGGACACCATTCAGCAGGTGCGCGTTCCGGTGGAGATAGTCGAGCAGACAGACTCAAACGGAAACAGGAAAGAAGCCGAATCTAAGCTTTTCCCGAGCTATGTTCTGGTCAAGATGGTTATGACCGACGAAAGCTGGTATATCGTCAGGAATACCCGCGGGGTCACGGGTTTTGTAGGCCCCGGTTCCAAGCCGGTTCCGCTCTCCGATAAAGAGGTTGCGGCGCTCGGAGTGGACATAAGAAAGGTTCAGACCAGCGTAAACTTCAAGGCGGGCGACGAAGTCACCGTTTCGGGCGGTCCGTTCGACGGTTGGGTAGGCACCGTGAAGGCTATCAATCTCGAAGAACAGACTGTGGACATCGTGGTTTCGATGTTCGGTCGCGAGACTCCCGCCACTCTGCCGGTTTCCCAGGTCAAAAAGCTGGAGGATTAAGCAAATTCGCACCGAGAGGTGCGAAAGTGGGAGAACCGAAATTTTTAGCGGTTCATCATTTACCACATATTTTGGAGGTTTAATTATGGCACAGAAAGTGACAGGCATTATCAAATTGCAGATTCCCGCGGGCAAAGCCACTCCCGCACCGCCTGTAGGCCCCGCTTTGGGTCAGCACGGCGTAAACATCGTGGCATTCACCAAGGACTTCAACGAAAGAACCAAAAACGATATCGGTCTTATAATCCCCGTAGTCATCACCGTCTACGCCGACCGCTCGTTCACCTTTATCACCAAGACTCCTCCGGCGGCAGTGCTTATCAAGAAGGCCTGCGGCATCGAGAGCGGTTCGGGCGTACCCAACAAGAACAAGGTTGCAACCATCACCAAGGAGCAGGTAAGAGCAATCGCCGAGCAGAAGCTTCCCGACCTCAATGCGGGTTCCGTGGAAGCCGCTATGAGTATGATAGCCGGCACCGCTCGTTCGATGGGCGTTACCGTAGTCGACTGACGGCTTGAATAATCAAAAAGTGGGAGGAATATCCTTTTCCGCTATGCCGCGGGTTTTTCGCGCGGCGATACCACACCTTAAATTGAAGGAGATTATATTACTATGAAACACGGAAAGAAATATATTGACAGCTTAAAGACTGTTGACAAAACAAAATTCTATGATTCCGTCGAGGCTTGCGAGCTTGCCGCCGCAAACGCCAAGGCAAAGTTTGACGAGACCATCGAGGTTCACATCCGTCTGGGCGTCGACTCCCGTCACGCCGACCAGCAGGTTCGCGGCGCCGTAGTTCTTCCCAACGGCACCGGCAAGACCGTCCGCACCCTTGTTTTCTGCAAGGAAGACAAATATGAGGCGGCAAAGGAAGCCGGAGCGGATTATGTCGGCGGTATGGAATATGTCGATAAGATTATGAAGGAAAACTGGATGGACTTCGATGTGGTCATTGCCTCGCCCGATATGATGGGCATTGTCGGACGTCTCGGTAAGGTTCTCGGTCCTCGCGGACTTATGCCTAACCCGAAGGCGGGTACGGTTGCTCCCGACGTGGCGAAAGCCGTCACCGAAGCTAAAGCCGGTAAGATTGAATACCGTCTCGATAAGACCAACATCATTCACTGCCCGATAGGCAAGGCTTCCTTTGGCAAGGATAAGCTCGCCGAGAACTTTGAGACTCTCGTCGAGGCCGTTGTAAAGGCAAAGCCCGCCGCAGCGAAGGGTCAGTACCTCAGAAGCATCGTGATTTCGTCGACTATGGGCGTCGGCATCAAGTGCAACACCGCCAAGTACGGGGTCTGATACACAAAATATCATAAATCAAAAGCAGGTACGTTGTGCCTGCTTTTTTGCTGTCGGTATTTTATCCCGCGCAGTACGATGGCAGCTTCGGGCTTCACCGAGGAGAAGCGAGAACTTAAAAATTGAGTGTCCTTCAAGAGCGTAAAACAAAAAGTTTTCGGTCGAGCCTTTTTCAAAAGGCTCGCAGGGTCGAGGGGCGCCGCCCCTCGGCGCAGCCCGCAGGCTGCGAAATCCTTGCGCAGCGAAGCGCAGGAGGGTAGGTAAAACAGTCCGGCGGACTGTTTTACCGTAGGGAACCCTCGCCGGGGGTTCCCTAAATTACACCGTGTGGACACTATCTTAAAAAAGCAGCGCAGCCGTAAGGCTGCGCCACAATCCAACGTTATTAAGAGAAAGCGAAGTAAAATTACTTGATTTCCACAGTAGCACCGGCAGCTCGGGCTTCACCGAGGAGAAGCGAGCATTTAAAAGCAGCGCAGCCGTAAGGCTGCGCCACAATCCGACGTTATTAAGAGAAAGCGAAGTAAAATTACTTGATTTCTACAGTAGCGCCGGCAGCTCGTGCTTCGCCGAGGAGAAGCGAGCATTTAAAAAGTAGCGCAGCCGTAAGGCTGCGCCACATTTCAAAGTTGTTAAGCACAGGAAAGTAAAAATTACTTGATCTCGACGGTAGCACCGGCAGCTTCGAGCTTCTCCTTGAGTTCATCAGCCTCAGCCTTGGAAGCGCCTTCCTTGACAGCCTTAGGAGCAGCTTCGACAAACTCCTTGGACTCCTTGAGTCCGAGACCGAGAATGTCCTTGACAGCCTTGATAACGCCCATCTTGTTGTCGCCGAAGGAAGCGAGGATAACGTCGAACTCGGTCTTCTCAGCGGCAGCGGGAGCAGCACCGGCAGCGGGAGCAGCGGCTATAGCTGCGGTAACGCCAAATTCCTCCTGAATCGCGTCAACAAGCTCCTTGAGCTCGAGAACGGAAAGAGCCTTGATGTCTTCTACAAACTTTGTAATCTTTTCGGAAGCCATAATAGTAAATCTCCTTTTTGTAATATGTTTTGATGATTTTACGCCGCGTATACTTTATGCGGCTGCTTTTGAATCCGAGAAGCGCTTAGGCGGCTTCTTCGTTCTTGTCCGCGACGGCCTGAAGGGTAGCCGCGAGCTTCTGAATCGGACCCTGAAGGGAACCGACGAGCTGTGCGAGAAGAGTGTCCTTTGAAGGAATCTTCGAGAGAGCGACGACGCCTGCGGCATCGTAAAGCTCGGTGCCGATAAAGCCCGCCTTAAGCTCAAAATGGTCGTGTTCCTCGGCGTATTTGCCAAGGATACGGGCGGCGGCGGTTTCGTCGGACGAAACGGCAATGGCGGTAGCGCCAGAGAGGACGTCGGTCAGACCGTCGAGACCGGCGTTCTGCATAGCGAATCTGAGGAGAGTGTTCTTCTCGACCGTATACTTTACGCCCGCTTCGCGAAGCTCTTTGCGGAGCTTTGTGTCGTCCTCGACCGAGATTCCCGAATAATTGACCAATACGCCGGAAGTGGCGTTCTTGAGCATTTCGGTTATCTCCGCGACCTTCTGCTTTTTCTCGTTGAGAATGTTCTGGTTTGGCATTTGTTTCACCTCTTTAAGACGGAATTATGCCCCGAATCAAAAATCCCTTTTCACATAAAGAGAAAAGGGACGTGAAAGTCATATAAAACCCTTTCCTCGGTTGGACTTACCTTTATGCCAACTGTCTTTAGACCGGTGCAAAAGGGATTATATCACATATAAAATCGGTTGTCAAGAAAAATTTAAAAATTCAGACAAACTTTTTTGCGCGAATGATCGCAAGCTGAGTTTTTGCGTCGGGCAGCTCGCCGCGCTGAACCATTCGGCAGGCATCACTGAACGGCAGCTTTACCACATCGAGAAACTCCTCGGGGTCGAGGCTCTGCTTTGAGAAATGAAGTCCACGCGCGAGGTACATATAAATTACTTCGGTGTCGTAGGCGACGGTCGGATACATCTTTCCTAAAAACATAACCTCGTCCGCCGAGGCTCCGACCTCCTCTTTAAGCTCGCGTATGCCGCAGTCGATGGGGTTTTCGCCCGCTTCAAGCTTGCCCGCAGGCGCTTCGAGCAGAACCGTGCCGAAAGCATAGCGGAACTGCTTCACCATATACACGTTGCCGTCGCCGTCAATCGGCAGGACGCATACCCCGCCGGGGTGCTTTATTACCTCGCGGATTGTCTTCTCGCCGTTTTCGAGAATGACCTCGTCGCGGTATAGCTTGACCACCCTGCCGTCGAAGAGCTGTTCGCTCGAAACCGTCTCCTCGAATAAATGCCTGTCGTCCATTCCGATTCCTCCCAAACGGTCAGTCTATGTATCTCAGCACAGCCACTACCCTGCCGAGAACCGAGACCTCGTCGAGGATAATCGGCTCCATCGAGTCGTTTTCCGGCTGCAAGCGGAAGTGACCGTGTTCGCGGTAGAAGCGCTTGACGGTAGCCTCACCGTCGGCTGTCAGCGCGACGATTATCTCACCGTTTTCGGCATAGGGCGTTTGCTCGACGATGACGGTATCGCCGTCTAAAATTGCGGCGTTTATCATAGATTCGCCCCGAACCCTGAGCGCAAAAAGCTCGCCGTCGTAGTGCTTTTTCGGTCTGAAGCCGAGGTACCCCTCGATATGCTCGATTGCCGTTATCGGCTGACCTGCCGTGACCGTCCCGAGGATAGGTACCCTCACGCTTTCGCTTCCGCGCAGCCTTATCGCGCGGTTGAGGTTGCTGCCCTGCTTTTCTATCAGTCCGGCTTCTACGAGCCTTTCAAGGCAGCGATGCGCAGTTGAGGTCGAACGGAAGCCGAGTTCCTGACAAATCTCCCTCACCGACGGCGTGTAGCCGTCGCCGATTCTCGATTTGACAAATTCGTAGACCGCCTTGTCCTTTTCATTGAGTTCCATAATACGTCCTTTCTGTCGAAAAACAAACGTTCACATTTATTTTAGCAGATTCCGTTCTTTTTTTCAAGTGCTTTTGCGAGTCTTTTTGCAACCTTGTAAATATCCCCGCAGCCGAGAGTGATAACGAGGTCGCCGTCGCAGACGTGTCCCGCAAGGTAGTCTACGCACTCGTCGAAGGTCGGGGTGAGGGTGCAGTTGGGGGTTATAGCGGCGAGGTCGCTTGAATGAATATTATAGATATTTTTCTCGCGCGAGCCCATAATCTCGGTCAGGACTGCCTCGTCGGCAATCGAAAGCGCCTTGGCGAAGTCGTCGAGCAGGCGGTAGGTGCGCGAATAGGTAAACGGCTGGTGTACCGCGATTATCCGTTTAAAGCCCAACTCCTTTGCGGCGGTGAGTGTGGCGTTAAGCTCTGCCGGGTGATGGGCGTAGTCGTCGGCTATCGTTACGCCGTTTATCTCGGCGATTTTTTCAAACCGCCTTATGACGCCGTTGAAGTGCGAAATTCCCTCGGCGGCTTTCTCTGCTTTAACGCCGACGTATTCTGCGGCGGCTATCGCGGCTACGGCGTTGAGTACGTTATGCCTCCCCGCGACGTGAATCTGAGTTTCGAGGAGCTTTTTGCCCCTGAAGTACACTTCAAACCGAGTGGAAAGTCCTTTGTGATACAGAATCACGGGATAGTAGTCGTTAGAGCTTTCCCAACCGAAAGTTATGAGGTCCTTGCCCGAGATGCCCTCAAGCGCTTCGAGGGTGTTTTTGTCGCCGCCGTTGTAGATGACGCACTTCGAGGCGTTTTCCGCAAATTTCCGGAAGGATTTCTTCATATTTTCCATAGTCTTGAAGTAGTCGAGGTGGTCGGCGTCGATATTGAGTATAACAGCGATGTCGGGGCTGAGCTTTAAAAACGTGTCGACAAATTCGCAGGATTCGCACACCATAATGTCCGAGCTGCCGACGCGTCCCGAACCGCCTATAAGCGGAAGCTTTCCGCCGATAAAGCAGCCGATGTCCTCGCCCGCCTCGCAGAGAATCTGGGCGGTCATAGCTGTGGTAGTGGTTTTTCCGTGGGTGCCGGCTACGCATATAGCGTTATCGTACCATGTCGTGACAAGTCCCAGAAGCTCCTTGCGTTCGAGAACCTCCGCGCCCGACGCCCTTGCCGCAATAAGCTCGGGGTTATCGGCCATTATCGCGGCGGTGTAGACAATGAGGTCGGCGTCGCCGATGTTTTCCGCGCGCTGACCGATATATACCGGTATTCCCATATCGCGGACAGCCTGAAGGGTTTCGGTTTCGTTGTTGTCCGAGCCGGTCAGGTAAAATCCCTTTTGGTGGAGAATCTGCGCGAGCGGATACATTCCGCTTCCGCCGATGCCGATAAAGTGTATATGTTTTTTGCCGCTGAGAATATCCTTATTCATAACAAAAATCAACCTCACAAAAAATTCGCTGTATACAGTATATTCCGATTTTGCGGATTTTACCGCATTTGTTGCATAAATACGGAACGTTCTGCCAAAAATATGATTACCCAACACTGATTTGCAGAAAGGAAAGAACTAAAAATGACGATTACTAACATCAAAGTGAGAAAAATCATCCCCGAAGGCAGGCTGAAAGGAATAATCAGCGTGACCTTTGACGACGCTTTTGCCGTCCACGATATAAAAGTGGTGCAGGGCGACGACAGGCTTTTTGTTGCGATGCCCTCCCGCCGCGACGATTCGGGCGCTTTCCGCGACATAGTCCACCCGATATCCGCCGAGGTGCGCGAAAAAATAGAGGGAGAGATACTCTCCGCTTATTACCGCGCGCTAAGCGAGGTCGCGCCGAGCTAAACAAAAAGCCGTCCGTGACCGCCGAATCGCGCGGCACTGACGGCTCTCAGACCTAAAGCTATGCGATTACCGCCCTTGCCTTGCTGACAATGCTCTTGTCGTTTTCGTAGGTCAATACGTTCTGGGCTCTGTCGATCTCTATCCAGCGTATATCTGCGATCTCCTCTTCCTGAGGGACATAATCGGTATTTTTGGCTTTGGCGAGAAAATACACGACCACCTTTTGAGTCCCGCGCTTCGGGGAATAGCTCACCGTTTCGCGGAAGCTTGAGTCGATGATGACGTCGATACCCGTTTCTTCAAGAATTTCGCGGTGCGCGGTCTGAACCTCGGTCTCGCCGGCCTCTACATGTCCCTTTGGAAAAGACCAGTGACCGCTGTTGATATGCTTGATCAAAAGAATCTCGGTATTGCCGTGAAACTTGCGGTATACGATTGCTCCGCAGGATTTTTCGTGCAGCATTATTTATCCTTCCTGAAAGCCGTCTTTTACGCGAGGCTTTCTGATATGATATATTCATATTTATTGTATCACAAATAACTCGTTTTTGCAAGTTTTATTTCAAATAAATCTTGGAAACGCCGAAATTCGTTGCACTTTTGCCGCAGCGGCTCATAATTCCGCCCGCGCCTCTGCTATAGCAGGGGCTTTTTCGGCTTTAGACAATTCGGAAAATTTTTGGGAAAAGCCCTTGACATTTTTCACCGGGGGGGGGTACAATGAAAATGTAAAAAATATTTTGTCGTAATCGGAACAAATGCGTTTTGTTTTGCGACTTATATTACAGAGGTGTATTAAATGAAAAAATTTCTTGTTTTGGCACTGTCTTTGGCTTTGACCCTTTCGGCTCTCTGCGTTCCCGTTTTCGCCGACGAAAACCCCGCAGACCCTTCGGACGGATATACCGAAATGGGAACGTTTTCAGTCCTTGCTTCTCAGTGCAACAGAGGTATGGTGTATACCGACGTCTATTTCGGCACCGCCGACCCGCCCGCTTGCGTTTGCGGAGATTTCAGAATATACGAAGGCGAGTGCGAAGTCGTAAGCGACGGCTCCCCCGAGGGCGAAGCCGCCCTCGAATACTATACCGAGACGGGGCTTATCCCCGCCGGGACCGCGGCGACGATTTATTTCGCCGCCGGTGCTTCTCTGCCCGATGACCCTGACGACGAGATACCTGCCGCAACGGAGACTTATATATCCCTTTCCTCTGTCAAAAAAATAGCCCTCGGCGCTCCGACGGAGCTTACCGAGGAGGCCTGCGAGCTTATGTTCCGAGTGCTGAACGAGGCGCGCAACTTCGAGTGGGACGCGCTTATACAGTTCCGCTACAGCCTTGACGACGGAAAGCTCAGCTCCGAAATTTACACCCTCCAGCCCGAGGAGTATATGCCCTGCGTAGATAACCTGACGGTTCTTTCCTGCGAGCACCGCGATGACGGCTCCGTAAAAATAATACTTGAGGGGACTGACGAAAACGGCAGGTACTTTGGGCATATCGTCGAGCTTGCCGACGCGGGCAATATTGCAACTCCCGACGACGGCACACCCGATGGAAGAGCTAAAGGCGAGCTTTACCGCAACAGCTATTCCATCGAGCCGGGAACGGTCGTAAAGCTGGTGCTTTTCTATAAATCGTCGGCAAACGGCGTTCATATCGACGGCGACGAAGTTTACGGAATAATGTTCTATGGCGAGAGCGCGGATATCAGTGCCGAGGAAATCAAAGCGGGGCTGGACCGCTTTAAGGTTGAAACCTCCGCGCCCGACACCGGCATCGCGCTCTGCATACTGCCTGCGGTTTTGTCGCTGGCAGCTATCGCAGTCACAAAAAAGAAAAAATAATTTTCATTTTCGCGGAACTTTTCGGCGTCTTTTGACGTCTATATAAGTGAAAGCCCCGCAAGAAGTGGTTTTTATATAAAAATCCGCCCCGACCGAAATCGGGACGGATTTTTTCAGTTCTGATAATGTATCTGCTGTCCGGTGACGAGCGGGCAGCTCACAAGCTCGGAGCCGTCGAGGTTTACCTTGTGCATATCAACGGCGGTTATCTGGCTGTTTCCGTAGGTGGTGTAGTAGTAGACGCCTCTGTCGGTATTGCAGCAGCTCGAATAAATGGTGTATTCAAATGCGTGTCCGACGCGGCAGCAGCCCTTTTGCTGAGCAACCGAGCCCAGTATGTGGAAGAACTGGCTTATGCTCTCGCTCTCCGACTCGCCGCAGACGGAATTGAGCTTTGTAAACGCCGCCTTGACGAATCTCGAAGCGCTTGAAAGGTCGCCCGGGATACCTATGCCGCCCATTCCGCGGCTGAAAGGCGTGAGCTCATACCCTTCCGCAAAGCGGCTGACCGCCTCCTCGCGGGTGCAGTTGAGGTAATTCGCGAGGTTGAGCATATGATAATCAAACGGCGGGTTGTTGGTGAGTACCCCGACGGGGTTCTCCCAAATTTTCAGCCCCTCTTTGACCGATTCCACAACCAGCGACTCGTTTTTGTCGGAGATTATCCAGTGAAGCGGCGACGCCGGAAGCTCGGCGCTGAAATCTATCTTTGCTATGTTGATTTTCGCGAGCAGCTTTCTTGCGTCCGAAATGTCCGCGCACTGCGAAAGCACCCACGGTATAAACTCAAACGGCGCTATGTTGTCCTTGCCGGAGACTTCGGGCTTGTAGTCGGCAAATGTCGGGAAATTCAGTCCCGCCATCGAAAGCCCTTTTTCGTTGGTGCAGTCGTAATACAGCGGGTAGCCGCCCGCGACGTAAGCCATACCGATGAGCGCGTAGTGCGACTTCATCCCGCCCGCCTTGCGGAAATTAAAGGGGAAATTGCGCGGGGTGACGGTCACGGTCTCGTTGTAGGAAAATTCAAGGTCCAAGTTTCTGCCAAAGTAGTGGTCCTGAGTTTTAAAGGATATTGCCGTACACATAATGACTCCTCCTTAAAAGTATTTATCGTTTGTAATGTCCCCGTCTCCGCTTACCGGTATAGCATCACCGAGATATTTCGGCTCCGGTCTGACTATCGAGGTCAGAAAGTCCTTGCAGCGCGCGAGTACCTCTCTGACATCGCGCTTAAGCTGTCCCCGGTAGGTTTCGAGGTCGGAATCAACGCCGACAGCTTCGAGCCCGAGGCTATTTGCTATATAAAGCGCACGGTAGAGGTGGTAGCGCTGGGTCACGATGACTACCTTTTTTGCACCGAAAACTTCCTTTGCGCGGTAGACGGTCTCATAAGTCGAAAAGCCCGCGTGGTCCATAAACACGTCGGAGGACGGAACTCCCCTGTCGACGGCGAAGTGTTTCATAGTGCCGACTTCGTTGTAGTTTTGCCTGCCGTGGTCGCCGCTCATGATTATTTTCGGCGCCGCGCCGAGGTTGTATAGTTCTACGCCGCGCGTAAGCCTGTCGCGGAGCATATCCGATGGTTCGCCGCTGTCCCTGACCTTGCAGCCGAGTACGACTATGCAGTCGGCTCCGAAGCTTTTTGCCTCCTCCGGGGAGACGATCCGGTTTTCCGTTGACCCTACGACGTGGGTATTTATCCCGAACACCGCTGCTATACCCGCCGCCGCTGCCGCGGCTAAAACGGCTATCAGCGGTCGGGGATTAAATCTGAGTTTCATTTGCACCACTTCCGAAAATTAAGATTATAACTATTTTATCACTAAGCTGCACCGGTGTCAAGGCGGGAGGATATTAAGCTTTCTTAAGAAAATCTTAATTTTATTTTAAGAAAAATCCCCTTTACGCTTAATTTTTCGACGGATATCATATAAAAGTCGCAAAATTCTGTAAGGGGAAGCGTAAAGCTCAGAATGAAAAGGTACAATAAAATTATCACGGCGGCGTATGTATTTTTGGTTGCACTGGCTGTGTTCGGCTGTCTGAACAGCGTCTTCGTAAAAATCAGACCGAGAGGAAAAATAATCGCCTTCTGTCAGAACCCGGAGTGGCCGACGGGCTGCGAGAGCGTCTCGCTTTACATACTTCTCAATTACTACGGCGTCGAGGCGTCGGTGCGCGACATAGCCGACGCGCTTCCGCGGGAGCTTCTGCCGTGGGAGGAAAACGGAACGGTATACGGCGGAAATCCCGAGCGCGGATTTGTGGGCTCGCCCTCCGATTCGGATTCCTACGGCGTTTTCAACGGGCCGATAGCCGCCGTCGCAAATAAATTCAGGGAGGGCGCGGTCGCGGAAAGCGGACTTGATGTTCGGGATATCGAAGAAATCCTCCGAGAGAGGATACCTTTGATCGCCTGGGTGAGTATGTACCCCGAACGGGAGCCGAAGATTTCCCACTGGGTCGACTCTGAGACCGGTGAGGACGTGACTTGGATAGGCGGCGAACACGCGGTGGTGGTTTACGGCAGGGACGGCGAGGATTTTAAAATCTCCGACCCGAAGACGGGAAAGCTCGGACTGATGAGCAAAAACGACCTTGCCGTCGGGTTTGAGCGCCACGGCGGCAGAGTGGTATATTATCCGAAAGAATAAAGCCCCCATTGGATTGGGGGCTTTAAATTAAATTACTGTATCCTTTCCCTGATTTCCTTTGTAATCTTTTCGACAAATTCATCAAGGGTCATAGTTTCCGTGGCGGTGGAGTCGAGCCTGCGGATTGAAACGGTGCCTTCGTCGGCTTCCTTCTGCCCCACGATTACCATATACGGCACCCTGTCGACGACCTGAGCTTCTCTTATCATATAGCCAATTTTCTCGTTTCTCGCGTCAAGCTCGGTTCTGACTTTCGCGGCTCTGAGAGCCTCGTAGACCTTATTTCCGTAGTCGGCGCACTTCTCCGAAACCAAGAGAACCTTTGCCTGAACAGGCGCGAGCCAGGTCGGGAACTTGCCGGCGTAGTGTTCGGTGAGGATTCCGATGAACCGCTCGATTGAGCCGAAGACAACGCGGTGAATCATAATCGGACGCTGAGGCTTGCCGTTCTCGTCGATATATTCAAGTCCGAAGTTGAGCGGCATCTGGAAGTCGAGCTGAATGGTGCCGCACTGCCATGTCCTGCCGAGGGAGTCTTCGAGGTGGAAGTCTATCTTCGGGCCGTAGAAAGCTCCGTCGCCCTCGTTTACCGTGTATGGCAGATTGAGCTTTTCAAGCGCGAGCTTCAGACCGTTTGTGGCGGCTTCCCAGTCCTCGTCGGAACCCATTGAGTTCTCGGGGCGCGTGGAAAGCTCGACAAAATATTTGAAGCCGAATTTTGTGTACACTTCATTTATAAGACTTACTACGCCTATAATTTCGTCGGTAATCTGCTCGGGACGCATAAAGATGTGCGCGTCGTCCTGAGTGAAGCATCTCACGCGGAAGAGTCCGTGCAGAGTGCCCTTTAGCTCGTGGCGGTGGACAAGTCCGAGCTCTCCTACTCTCATAGGCAGGTCGCGGTAGCTGTGGGGCTGTGAGCGGTAGACCATAACTCCGCCGGGACAGTTCATCGGCTTGACGCAGTAGATTTCGTCGTCAATGACCGTTGAATACATATTGTCCTTATAGTGGTCCCAGTGTCCCGAGGTCTCCCACAGATGCCTGTTCATAATCATCGGGGTCTGAACCTCTACATAGTTATCGCGGGTGTGAATGTCGCGCCAGTAATCTATGAGGGCGTTTTTGATCTGCATACCTTTCGGGAGGAAGAACGGGAACCCGGGTGCCTCCTCGGCGAGCATAAACAGTCCCATTTCCTTGCCGATGCGGCGATGGTCGCGCTTTTCGGCTTCTTCAAGGAGCTTAAGATAGTCGTCAAGCTCCTGCTGCGTGCGGAAAGCTATACCCTTGATTCGGGTGAGCATCTTGTTGTCCTTGTTGTTCTTCCAGTAGGCGCCCGATACCGCCGTAAGCTTGAAAGCCTTGAGCGCTTTGGTATAGGTGATATGCGGACCTACGCACATATCAACATAGTCGCCCTGCTTGTAGAAGCTGATTACGGCGTCCTCGGGGAGGTCGGCTATATGCTCGACCTTATACTTTTCGCCGCGCTCCTGCATATAAGCGACGGCTTCCTCGCGTGGGAGAATAAACGGACGGATAGGCAGATTTTCCTTGACGATCTTTTTCATCTCCGCCTCGATTGCGCCGAGGTCATCTTCGGATACTGTTTTGTCGCCGAGGTCTACGTCGTAGTAGAAGCCGGTTTCGTTTGCGGGCCCGTAGGCGAATTTTGCCTCGGGGTACAGTCTTGAGATTGCCTGCGCCATAATGTGGGCGGCAGAGTGCCGCAGAATGTGAAGCTCCTCCTCGGGAGCGCACTCGCCGACCGTTCCGTTTGAGTAGATTACTTTCATGGTGTATCCTCCTATTTATATAGTATTAAACTTTTCTCAAAACATACAGTGTGGTTATGGTTCCTATATCAATACCCACACGCTCGGCCTGTTTGCCGAACTCGTTGTCGGTTTTATCCCATTTGTGATAGTACGACTTATCGCAGGATTCGATTTCAAATCCGCACTTTATAAACTTCTCTTTCCATGTTTCGCCGGGCTCGTCGTCGTAGGGCTTCCACAACGGCGTTTCCCACGAAGCATAGACCTTTTTGACCGCTTCAATATCCGCCCAGCCGTCGCTTTCAATAGCGACAAACCTGCCGCCGTCTTTTAAAACGCGGCGGATTTCCTTCAGCGCTTTTAGCTGACCCTCTTTGCCCGCCCTCGTTGAAGAAACTCCGATGAAGCTTGTAACATTTTCAAAAGCGCCGTCGACAAGCGGAATATCCAAGACGCTGAATTGAGCGAGACTGATGCTTAAGTCGCGCAGATTCATGTTTATATACTCGCGCCAAGACTTGATAAGTATTGAGCAGGCGTCTGTTGCCAAACAGCTTTCGGGTTGCTGCCTAAAATTATCGGAGCAAGACCCATTCCCGGGCCGCAGGCGATCTCCAGAAACGGCGCGGACACGTCGGAAAACAGTCTGCGGACTTCGTTGAAAATCTCTGCGTGGACGGGACTTTCATGTTGCTTATACTGCCATGTGTTACGGAAGTTACCGCCGAGCCAATAATCGCGGTTCTCTTCATCAAATTGGTCGCCGTCGGCGTCGGCGCCGTAGTAGTAATCGCCGCAAATCACTTTTGCGGGCCGGCGGCTGAATAAACCGCAAAATAAATCGTTCATCGCGCAGCCTCCTCTTTGGTGACAGCAGGGAAACAAAAACGCCCCGCAAGCTTTTGGCTCACGGGGCGATAAGATCGCGGTTCCACCCGAATTTATAACTCAAGGGCCCTTAACGCGGGCTTACGGCGCCGATTAAGACGCACTCGGGGGCGGTATCCTTTATGCCGTGAAATCCGCGCCGCTCGCAGCCTGCGCGGCACTCTCTGAAGAATTTCTACGGACGGGCTTCCCCGTCATCGTGTTTAAACTAAGTTTTCGCTAATAGAATACCATCGGCGGTTCGAAATGTCAAGAGGAAAATTATTTTCGACAATAAATTCGGGTAAAAATCGGCGTTTTCAAAAATTATTCTTGACAGAAACAAAAAACAAGTATAAAATATAATCGTATATTGCATTATTATGCTTATATGACCCTAATCTTATACCATTAAATAGATGCGTATTTAAAAATCTATGAAAGGAGAATGTCGATGACCTTATTGGACATCATACTGCTTTTGGTCGCTGTTGCGGCGGCTGTTGTATCAGGAATAGTATTCTATAAGCTCGGATATAACGATAGAAAGAAAAAAGCAGAGGCTCAGATCGGCTCGGCGGAGCAGGAAGCTTCGAGGATAGTCGAAGAGGCGAAAAAGAACGCCGATTCGCTTAAAAAAGAAAAGTTGATCGAAACCAAGGACGAAATTTACAAGGCCCGTCAGGAGGCCGAACGCGAAATCAAGGAGCGCCGCTCCGAGGTTACACGTCAGGAAAGAAGAATTCAGCAGAAAGAGGAAACTCTTGACAAGAAGCTTGATAATGTGGAGCGCAAAAACGATCTCGTCGCGCAGAAGCTTGCTCAGGCGGACGCAAAACTCAGCGAAGCGGAAGAGGTACGCCGCGGACAGATAGAAATGCTCGAAAGGATATCTCAGTTCACCGTGGAACAGGCAAAGGAATACCTTTTAAAGCAGCTTGAAGACGAGCTTGTTCACGAAAAAGCCGTCAAGATTCTCAATTATGAACAGCAGACTAAGGAGGAATGCGAAGCCAAGGCAAGGCAGCTTATCTCTTTGGCAATCGCAAGATGCGCCGCCGATCAGGTCTCCGAATCTGCGGTAAGCGTGGTCCCGCTGCCGAACGACGAGATGAAGGGAAGAATCATCGGACGCGAGGGAAGAAATATCCGCGCGATAGAGCAGCTCACCGGCGTCGACCTCATCATCGACGATACGCCCGAAACCATCACCCTCTCCTGCTTCGACCCCGTAAGACGCGAGGTCGCAAGAATCGCTCTCGAAAAGCTGATTCAGGACGGCAGAATCCACCCGACGAGAATTGAGGAGATGGTGGACAAGGCAAGACGCGAAGTCGAACAGGTGATAAAGAGCGAGGGCGAACGCGCTATCCTCGAAGCTAACATCCACGGTCTCAACCACGAGCTTGTCAAGCTCATAGGACGCCTCCATTACCGCACAAGCTACCGTCAAAACGTTTTGAACCACTCGATTGAGGTCGCTCACCTCGCGGGAATGATGGCTTCGGAACTCGGCGTAGACCCGACGCTCGCCCGCAGAGCAGGTCTTTTGCACGATATCGGCAAGGCGCTTTCACACGAAATCGAGGGCTCGCATGTCCAGATAGGCGTGGACGTCTGCAAAAAATATAAGGAGTCGCCGGACATCATACACGCCATTGAAGCTCACCACGGCGACGTCGAGTGCCACAGTGTGATAGCTGCTCTCGTTCAGGCGGCGGACGCTATCTCGGCGGCAAGACCCGCGGCGAGAAGCGAAAACTTTGAAAATTACATCAAACGCCTCGAAAAGCTTGAGGAAATCTGCTCGGGCTTCGAGGGAGTAGAAAAATCCTTCGCGATTCAGGCGGGCAGAGAAGTCAGAATAATCATAATGCCCGAAAAGGTAAGCGACGAGCAAATGGTTATCGTCGCAAGAGAAATCTCGAAAAAAATCGAGGACGAGATGGATTATCCCGGCCAGATAAAAATAAATCTTATAAGAGAAACAAGAGCTGTAGACTATGCAAAATAGTTAAAATTCAACAACAATCGGCGGCTAAAAGAGGCTGCCGATTGTGCATTTCTTACAAAATAAGAAAATATAAATATTTTTTGCAACAATTTGAGCCGAGTCTGACACTATTTAGACAGCGGGAAGCAAAGATGAGCTTAACCGCGGCGGAATTTTCAGCTTTTGCCAAAAAAACAGGAAAAGGGTTGACAAATCCGCCGGACTGTGTTATACTGCTTGTGTCTTGGATTCCCGAGACAAATCAAAATTCCTATACCCGTATAGGAAAAACCTATCCAAATTTTATAAGGAGGAAAATTACTATGGCAAAGAAAATTTTGGCAGTCGTTCTGGCTGTCATGATGGCTCTCTCTGCAATGGCCATCACTGCGTTCGCCGATGATATTATCATCGATCTTTATAATGCTAACCAGAACCTCAACAAAGCCAACAACACCGTTACCGTAACCTTTGACATTCCTGTTTATGGTCTTTACGGCTATCTCACTGCGGGTGACTACTTCACCCTCGAACTGCCGAGATACTTCGGCGGCGAAGTTCCGGCAGATAAGACCATCAAATGGTCTGTTGTTGTTGACTCCACTTCTTGGACTCTCAAGAGCGACACGACCACCAGCTCTGTCGCTGTTTCCGATCCCAAGCAGGTTGTTATTTCTTACTGGGGCCACAACTATGACGGCACCAACACCGCTGTTCCTCAGGCCACCGGTTACAACCAGACCTCTTCTATCAGAGTAGTTGCTACCATTGAGAACGTCCCGCTCGTTGGCGGTTGGAAGACTCCTTCCGTTGACGCCACCTCGCTGTTCGTTACTCGCGGCTGGACCGGCCCTGAGTACGGCGATCAGCCTTCTCCGGTAAAGGCTCAGTGGTACACCAACAACGAAGCCATTAACGGCAACGTCAGCTATGTTATGCAGTGGAGTCCTGCCGCTTCCACCAATGACACCACTAAGGCGGGCGAATACAACTTCGTAAGCGCTGAGTGGACCAGCAGCCTTCAGGGCACCATTCCCGGTACTGAAGATACGGCTCCTTGGACCGGCAATGGCAGTGCAGCAGGCGATGCCGCTTACCCGCTCACTTGGGACCACACCATGAAAAACAGAGGCGATATCTACAGCTACGCCGGCACTACCGTTGAGCTCGTAGTTGAGCTTAAAAAGCCTATCATAGGCCAGGCAACTTACACCCTCTATGCCAAGGGCGGAGATACCCCCTACACCTACAACCAGTCTTACTGGTGGCAGTATAGCAACCAGAGAAAGTATATCACTCAGCAGACTGTTGTCGGCAAGGCAAACGAACTGGTCTTCGAAGTTCCGATCGAGGTTCTTCTTGACGGCACTTACGGTGCTTTCAATACCGAGTTCGCTATCTGCGAGAACATCACCCTCCTCAACGCCAACACTATGAAGGACTACCTCAATGTTGACCGTGCCAAGGTTGGCAACGGCGACGGCAAATACGGTCCTATTTCTTGGAGAGGTTGGACCGATCGTATCCAGTACAACAACGAAGATGTCAACTATGCTAAGACCGGTGTTGCCGGAACTCTCGGCGCCGATGTAACCGCTACGAAGATCTATCTCCGTCTTCCCGAAATCGATACCGGCGACAGCAACGTTGATATCGACAATCCTCAGCAGGATACCGGCAACGTTACCGACGATCCCGCCGACGGCGATGAGATGAACGCCGGCGATCAGACCGAAGATCCCAAGGAAGAAGACAACACTCCCGCTCCCTCGGAGTCGGAGAACCCTCCTACGGGCATCGCTCTTGCGGTCATCCCGATGATTCTTGCCGCTGCTGCTGCAGTTGTTGCTAAGAAGCACTAATTCCTCCTATTAAAGAAGGATAAACCGTTACTAAACGGGTAAACAGCCCCCGCCTGATGCAGACAGGCGGGGGATTTTTTGTGTAAATTTAAAATACGGCATAGGGATTCGGAAACGGAGAAAAAAACGGTGAAGTGCCGAAGCGCGTCAAAAAAATTAAGGGAAAGGCAAAAAAATTTGTGAAAATCGCGTGTAGGGACTTGACACTAACCTTTCACTTTGCTATAATATAGACGATAAATCGCGATAATCTCAACTGAATATCTGCTTGTGAGAGCAAATATTTATTTTCCGTTTGTGAAAATAGTATTTGCTTAAACTCGTTTATGAGGTTTGCACTATTGATTTGTGCAGATTGCACAAACACGCCCTGTGGAGGAAAGATGGCAGAAATACTTACGGCCCGAAACGTTGTTCGGGATTTTATCATCGGCGACGGAAGCGTGGTTCACGCGCTGAAAGGTGTGAACATTGATGTTGCCGAGGGCAGGCTGACGATTTTAAAAGGACGTTCCGGTTCCGGCAAGACAACGCTTATAAATATGCTCGGCGCGCTCGACAGACCGACCTCGGGCGAGGTCATCTTTGACGGGCAGGATATCACAAAGCTCAGCGATTCAAAGCGCGATGAGATAAGACGCTATCAGATGGCTTTTGTGTTCCAGTCGGTGGCGCTTATGAGCTCGATGACGGCTTATGAAAACGTCGACTTCGGGCTGCGTCTCGCGGGATTCCCTCTCGACAAAAGAAAGGAACGCGTCACGAAGTGTCTTGAAGAAGTCGGACTCGCAAAGAGAATGAATCACCGACCCGGAGAGCTTTCTGGCGGCGAACAGCAAAGAGTCGCAATAGCGCGCGCTCTTGCCCACGAGCCGAAGATAATCTTTGCCGACGAACCTACCGCCGAGCTTGACTCGGGTACGAGTCACCACATCGTCGAGCTTTTCAAGACGCTCGTCCTCGACGAGCATATGACAATAGTAATGACCACGCACGACGTGAGCCTTTTGGAAATCGCCGACCGCGTTTATACTCTGGAGGACGGTGAGATAGTTGAGTAAAAAGAAGCAGAAAAAGCTCGAACACGAGCAGGAACTCATCGCCGAAAGCGAATACGCGATAGAATGTGAGAACCTCGTAAAAATTTACAAGACCGACCAGATTGAGGTCGTGGCGCTTCAGGGACTCGATTTGCAGGTCAAAAAGGGCGAGCTTGTCGCGATAGTAGGCACATCGGGCTCCGGCAAATCGACGCTTCTGAATATGCTCGGCGGGCTCGACAAGCCCTCCGCGGGAAGCCTCACCGTAAACGGCAGGAATCTTCTGAAATTCACCGAGGAAGACTACATGATTTATAAGCGCAACACCGTCGGATTCGTCTGGCAGAACAATGCGCGAAACCTCGTACCGTATCTGACTGCCGTGCAGAACGTCGAGCTGCCGATGCTTTTGCAGGGGCAGAAAGAGAGAAGGGCGAGGGCGCTCGAGCTTCTCGAAGCCGTGGGACTCTCGAACAGAATAAATTCCCGTCTCGACCAGATGTCGGGCGGCGAGCAGCAAAGGGTCGCGATTGCGATTTCGCTCGCGAATAACCCCGCGATTCTTTTGGCGGACGAACCTACGGGTTCGGTGGATACGAAAACCTCTGACCAGCTTTTGCAGGTCTTTAAGGATATAAACGAAAAGCGCGGCGTGACCGTGGTCATAGTTACCCACGACCTGCGCCTCGCAAAGCAGGTCAACCGTGTTGTCGCCATTCGCGACGGCAGAACTTCGAGCGAGATAATCAAAAAATCTCACGCCGAGATAATGAGCGAATCGAAGGGCTGGAACAGCGGTGATGCGCAGGAAACCGAGGAGCAGGAGGTTTCGGAGGAGTTGGTTGTTCTGGACAGAACAGGACGCCTGCAAATTCCGAAAGAGTACCTCGAAGCGCTTGACATCAAGGGCGGCTCTAAGGTAAAGGCGGATCTTGATCTTGAGCAGGAGCGAATTTATATCCACAAAGCTCAATAACATTCTTTATAACCCTAAAAACGGAGAAAATATATCGCACTCCAAATACAACGAAAGGTGGAATTACAGTGAAAGACAAAATGTTCAGGCGTCTGGTGTCGCTCGTTCTGGTTTTGGCGATGACAGTGCCGACATTGGGAACTGTTTACGCGGACGACAGCGCGTCTGCGGCCGCACAGCCCGTCAGAGAAACATCGGCGCAGTCGCTTGACGACGAAAACAGAGCCCGCACCTACAGCACCTATTATGACAAGCACGTAGACGACCCGAGACCTAGCGGTCAGTTCGTCATTAAGGGAACCGACTATGTATCGGTTTCGGATGATTCCGGAGCCTACGTCGGCGAACTTGAGGGCAGAGAGGCGCTTATATGGCCCGAGGCTACCGGCACAGTGGAATATACTGTTAATATCGACACTGCCGGAGTTTACGCGATGAAGATGGATTACTGCGCCATTCCGAGCGCGGCGAACAATATCGAGTTCGGCGTGCTGATAGACGGCGAAAGCCCGTTCGACACCGCGACCCGTATCTCGCTCAGCAAGGTATGGGTAGGTTCGGAGAAGTCGTATGAATACGACGATGCCGGTAATCGCGTCTTTAAGAAAGACTCCCACGGCAACCAGATAAGACCTACCCTCGCCGAGGGCAGCGGTTGGCAGACCTCTTACTTCAAGGACGGCGACGGTCTGTTTATCGGCCCTCTGGGCTTCCACTTCACAAAGGGTACTCACACCATCACAATAACCTCCGAAAAAGCGAGATTCGCCATCGGTGAAATCGTGATAGGCAACCCCGAAGAGCTTAAGCCTGCCGCGAGCGCAGAAAACGTTACCGCGGATGAATCCAAGGCGTCGCAGTCTACCGGAATCTTCGTCTCGATTGAGGGCGAGGATCCCCTGAGCGCGTCAGATATCACACTTTATCCCACCTACGACCGTTCTACATACCTGACCTCCCCTTCCGACCCCACCAAGATGATTTACAACACCATCGGCAAGGAAAACTGGAAGGATTCGGGTCAGAGCGTAACTTGGAATTTCAAGATGGATAAAGCCGGCTGGGTCAAGATAGGCATAAGAGCCAAGCAGGACCAGATGCGCGGTCTCTATTCCAACCGTACCCTTTACATCGACGGAAAGATCCCCTGCAAGGAAGCGGAACAGATTAAGTTCTACTACTCTACTGTCTGGGATTGCGTATCTCCCACCGATGCCGACGGCAACGTCCTTTACTTCTATCTTGACGCCGGCGACCACACCCTCACCCTTGAGGCTATGCCGGGAGAGATAGGCGATATCATGCGTCAGCTTGACGACATCGTCTATTATCTCAACAGCTATTACAGACAGATACTCCAGATAACCAGTCCGTCCCCCGACGAAAACAATACATATATGGTTCACAAGCAGATCAACGGTCTTCTTGAGGACTTTGAAAAGTATGCAAATCTTCTTCGCAGCCTTAAGTCGGAGATAGAGGTTCTCGCAGGAACCGAGGGTACCGAGGCGGTTTCGCTCGATACTATGGCGAAGCTTCTCGAAAGGCTTGTAAAGCGTCCCGACGACATTCCGAGCTGTCTGGGTCAGATAAAGGATAATATTTCATCCCTTTCTCAGTGGATGACCGACTACAGAAGCCAGTATCTCGAGGTCGACGTTATCGAGCTTGTCTCTGCCGACAACGATTTCAGCCCTGTCAAGGAAAAGGGCTTGCAACAGCTCAAGTTCAGCTTCCTTTCTTTCATCGGCTCCTTCTTCGAGGATTACAACGTCCTTTCGGACGAGGATAAATCCGCCCTCAACGTCTGGGTTTCGCTCGGACGCGATCAGGCGCAGATAGTCAAAGAGCTCGTCGATTCCTACTTTGTCGAGGATACCGGAATAGCGGTCAGCATCAACCTTGTTCAGGGCGGTATACTTGAATCCACCCTCGCAGGCAAGGGACCTGACGTCGTACTCTTCGTCGGAGGCGACCTCCCGATTCAGCTCGCTGCCCGTGACGTTTTGGTCGATATCTCCAAGTTCCCCGACTACAAGGAGGTCACAAAGAGATTCGCGCCCAACGTTATGACGCTCTACACTTATCAGGACGGCGTCTACGGTCTGCCCATTTCTCAGGGCTTCTCGATGATGTTCACCCGCGACGATATCCTCCAGTCCTTCGGCTTTGAAAAGGGTCCGGACACTTGGACGGAGCTTATTGATATGCTTCCTACTTTCCAGAGAAGCTATATGGGCGTCGGCTTTAATTTCGACGTCTTCGGAACCTTTATGGTTCAGCGCAATATGGGCTACTACAACTCTAACAAGACCCAGACGATATTCGATTCTCAGCCGGCGGTAGAGGCGTTCGAGATGTGGACCAAGTTCTACACCACCTACAGCTTCGAGCAGACGTTTGACCAGTTCACACGTTTCCGCACCGGTGAGTATCCGATAATCATTACCGGCTATACTTTCTATAACCAGCTCTATATGGCGGCTCCCGAAATCCGCGGTCTTTGGAGCTTCAACCTCATCCCCGGCACTCTCGAGGAGGACGGCACACTTAACCGCTCCACCACCTCTTCTTCTTCCGGCGGAATCATCTTCTCCAAGCTTAGCGAGGAACAGCAGGCAGATGCTTGGGAGCTTATCAAATGGTTCACCAGCGCCGAGACGCAGTCGGAATACGGCCGCTCGATAGAGGCTCTGCTCGGTCCTCTCGGACGATTCGACACCGCCAACGTCGAGGCTCTCGGTCAGCTTGCTTGGAGTCAGTCGGAGCTTGCGCTTATCCACGAACAGATGAGCTACACCGTGGATATAGACATAATCCCCGCGACATATATCGTAACGAGAGGCATTACCAACGCTTTCAGAGAGACGGTAAACCTCAGTACGAACCCGCGCGATACACTCATTCAGTATAACCGCGATACAAACGATGAAATCATCAGAAAATATGAGGAACTCGGTATAGATATCGAGATTCCGGAGGAATAAGGAGGGAGGAATAAATATGGCAAAGGAAAAAACCGCAGAAAGAAAGAAGCCCATTGAACCGGGCAGCTGGCGCCACACTCTCCACGAAATGAAGATGAATCAGGCGTGCTACTGGATGATGCTTCCTTTCTTCGCACTCTTCACATTCTTCACAGTCATACCGGTCGTCATGTCACTGCCTCTCGGTCTGACCAGCTTCAACCTCGTTCAGTTCCCGCGCTACATAGGTCTTCAGAATTTCTATTCGCTCTTCGTAAACGACGACGTCTTCCTTATAGCTGTAAAGAATACGCTCATCTTTGCGATATTCACGGGTCCGTTCTCCTATGTGCTCAGCTTTATACTCGCGTGGCTCATTAACGAGATGAATCCTTTCCTGAAGGTATTCTTCACCTTCGTCTTCTATGCCCCGTCGATGACCCCGTCGGCATTCGTTATCTGGCAGCTCGTCTTCTCGGGCGACTCCTACGGATACCTTAACTCGGTGCTTCTCGACCTCGGCATAATCAACACCGCCAAACAATGGCTTACCGACGTTACCTATATGATGACAGTTGTCATCATAGTCCAGCTTTGGACTTCAATGGGCGCGGGCTTCCTTGCTCTGCGCGCCGGATTCCAGGGAATCGACACCTCGCTTTACGAGGCGGGCGCCATCGAAGGAATCCAGAACCGGTTCCAGGAGCTGTTTACCATCACAATCCCCGCGATGGGTCCCTCGCTTCTGTTCGCCGCCGTTCTTGCGATTTCCGGAGCGTTTACTGTCGGCTCGGTCGGCGCTGCCCTCTGCGGAATGCCGTCTACCGCCTACGCGGTTCACACCATTATGAACCACGCGCAGGACTACGGCTCAATACGTTACGAGATGGGTTACGCCTCGGCAATATGCTTCGTACTGTTCGCGGTAATGCTTATATGCAATAAGATAATCCGCGGAGTGCTGAGCAAATACACCGATAACTAAAGGAGGGGAATATAAATGGCTGAAACTTTAGTAAACAACGCCGCGATTACCGACTCGCTTGAAGCCGAGAACGCAAAGGCGTTAAAGAGGCTGAGAAAGCGTCAGAAGAAAAGAGGAAGCATAGAAAAAGCGAAAGTCAAGAAGTCAAAGGGCAAGCACATAAACGGCTCCCTCGGCGGCGATATCGCGATATTCATTCTCCTTGCGCTTCTGGGAATTTTCATGCTCTTCCCGCTCTATTATTCGATAATCCAGTCTTTCAAACCGATAAGCGAGCTGTTCGTATTCCCGCCCAAGCTCTACGTGCTTTCTCCTACGGGAGAAAACTTCTCGAACCTCTTTAAAGTTGCGGGCAACCTCTGGGTTCCGTTCTCGAGATACGTGTTCAACTCGGTGTTCATCACCATAGTCATCACGCTTATGCACGTGTTCGTAGTTTGCTGCTGCGCATACTGCCTCTCGAAGTGCCGCTTCCCGGGATACAACTTCCTTAACCAGCTCATCGTAACCTCGATGCTCTTCACTTCGACCGCGACGTGGATTATGCAGTTCGTCGTTATGGCGAAAATGCATATGATCAATACCTACTGGGCGCTGATTCTTCCTTCCGTCGCCACTTCGATGGGACTTTACCTGATGCGTCAGAATATGTCGACCATCAACGACGCCATAATCGACGCGGCAAAGGTCGACGGCGCGGGCGCGTTCCGCACCTGCTGGCAGGTTGTCATACCCAACCAGAAGCCTGCTATCGCAACCCTGATAATCTTCGTCTTCCAGGGCGCTTGGAACGTTCAGGGCGGCGCGCTGGTCTACAAAGAAGACCTCAAGACCCTGCCGACAATTATGTCGCAGATAGCGGCCTCGGGTATCGCGAGACAGGGCATTATCTACGCATCCGCCGTCGTACTTATGATTCCTCCGCTTGTCATATTCCTCATTGCCCAGAGCAACGTTATGGAAACCATGGCCAACTCAGGTATGAAGGATTGATTCTTAAAACCAAAAATACAAAGAAAGGTGATAAGCGGTGAGAAAAATGAAAATCAAAAAGCTACTTAGTATACTGCTCGCTGCGGTTCTTGCCGTTATTATGATGTCGGCAACAGTAAGCGCGGTCGACCCGTATACCACATACAACTACGACGCTTGGTCCAACGCAATTCCCTCGCAGGCGGGCTATGAGGTAATAGCCACCTATAACGCGGGTACTATGCATCTTGAGCAGCTTTCCGACCCCGAGAGCGAGTTATTCATCAGCGAAAATGAGCCGGCAAACCTGTCGGATATGAAGGACTTCTTCCTCTCGCCCAACAACGAATTTTATATAGTAGATACCGGCAACAACCGTGTAATCAAAACCGACCTTGAATTTAACCTTCTTGCGTGCTACAAGACCTTCCCCGGAAGCACTTCAAAGCATATAGTGATTGACGAAGAAGGCAACGAAGTCGAGGTCGACGCCGATGAGCTCAAGTCTCCGTACGGAATCTTCGTCGACGAGAACGACGTAATGTATATCGCCGATAAAGACAATCAGCGCATAGTAAAGTGCGTTGAGGAGACAAAGACGAGCGCGAGAATACTCAACGAGTACTACCGTCCGGATACCGAGCTTTACGACTCAGTTTCATTCTACTGCACCAAGGTTCTGGTAGACGCCGCGAAGAACGTCTATGTAATCTGCCCCGCGGTCAACAAGGGCGCTATCATGTTCTCCGATTCCGGCTCTTTCATCGGCTACTACGGCGCCAACCGAGTTGAGGTTACGGCCGAGGTCATAAGAAACAAGATCTGGAGAAAGATAGCCTCGGAAGAGCAGCTTGCCTCTCTGATAAGGACTACGCCTGTCGAATACGCCAACTTCGATATTGATAAGGAAGGCTTCATCTGGACCGTAACCGAGGTCGCCAACGCCACTACCGACGCCGTCAAAAAGATGAACCCCGCAGGCTACAACATCCTTGAAAGAACTGCCGACAATAACCAGTTCGGCGATCAGGTGTCTGTAACCTACAACGGCTCCACCTACGCCACCCGTCTGACAGATATATCTGTGTCGGACGAGGGATTTGTCAACATTCTCGACTACACCTCGGGCAGAATCTTCCAGTATGACGAACGCTGCAATCAGCTTCTGATATTCGGTTTCGATCAAGAAGAACAGCGCGGCGGCTTCTACAACCCCAACGCCATTGAATCCTACGGAGACAATATATACATCCTCGACGGCAGAAACAACGATATCACGGTCTTCGGTCTGACCGAGTTCGGCAGATATGTACACGAAGCGATTGCGCTTCACAACAAGGGCCTTTACGAGGAAGCGTATGACATCTGGCAGGAGGTTCTCAAGCGCGACGGCGGCTACTATATGGCGCTCGTCGGAACCGCCAAGGCTCTCTACAATCAGGGCGATTACGAAGGCGCTATGAAATACTCGAAGCTCGCCTTCACGGATACCGACTACGACAAGGCTTTTGAAGCCAACCGTCAGGAATCCCTAAGAAAGAACTTCACACTCTACGTTGTCATAATAATAATCGTTGCCATTGCGTGGATCACGATAAACATTCTCAAGAAAAAGAAAAAGATTCCCGAAAAGCTTATAGCTACGGGCGTTTCCAAAGTCGCTGAAAAGGGCAAAACCTTGATTCAGAATATTGCAGAAAACGCTAAGAAAGGGGGCAAGGGTAAATGATTTATGATATGAAACCGTGGCAATGGGTAAAGCACGTTATCTTCCACCCGACCGAGGGCTATGAGGATATGAGATGGAAAAAAGCCGGCTCGCTCAAAATCGCTTTCTTCATCGTTTTCCTGCTCTTCTGCTCTCAGGTATTCTCCTCGAGATACGGCGGATTTGCCTATAATATGAAGGCTTATTCCGACGTGTTCAATATCGTCCCGATTCTCGTGCAGTCGGTTGCCTACTACGCCACATGGGTAGTCGCCAACTGGAGTATCTGCACCCTGTTCGACGGCGAGGGAAATATGCGCAGAGTAGCCATTTACACAGCATACGCTCTGGTTCCGTACATCGTCTGCAACTTCCTTGCGACCCTTGTATCCTACGGAATCACACTCGACGAAAGCATCTGGTATACCGCGATATCCCAGCTCGGACTGTGGTGGTCGGTGATTCTGATGGTCTTCGGAATGAAGGCGTGCCATCAGTACAGCTTCACAATGACCATCGTAAGTATGATTTGCACCGTGCTCGGTATGGTGCTTATCCTCTGCCTGTTGGCACTGGTTATGTCGCTCTTCCAGCAGGTATATGTTTTCTTCGTAACGATTTACACCGAAATACTCTACAGAGTTAGAAGCTGACACAGCAGAAAGTGAGTAAATTATGAAAAACGTATTTCTAAGATTACTGGCTTGCCTGCTTGCGGCGGCAATCCTGATATCAGTAGCGGCAATTCCCGCTTTTGCCGATGAAAACGAAGCGGGCGCGGACGCTCAGGCAGATTCTGCCGATGTCCCCGAAGAAGAAGCCGACGGTGAAGAAAACGCTCCTGCCGACGGGGAAACCCCTCCGGTCGGAGAAGGTGAAGAACCCGCCGACGGCGAAGCTCCGGCTGAAAACGGCGAAGCTCCCGAAGGCAGCGAAGAAACCCCTGCGGACGGTGAAGAAGCTCCCGCAGAGGACGAAGCTCCTGCCGATGAGACAGTAGGCGAGGAAGGAAGCGATTTCGAAGCCACGTCGGCTCTCATCACCGACGAGGAGGCTATGGCTTCCTGCCAGGTAGCAGCCGAGAACGACAGCTTTATCCTCTACTACGACCCCGGAGTTGAGGACGCGGAAATAGAAAGAATCGGAATTTATGTCAAGTCTACCGGCGAGATTATCTGGACCAACCCGATAAACGCGCTCGCCGACAGCTCCACCGAAAAGTCGAGCCTCCGTGAAAACCGTCTCTCCAATATTTCCTACAAGTACGGCAACGCCACCGACCTTATCACCTCCTCGGCGTTCCTGTACTCATACCGTCAGTCCACCTCACGCGGCAATACCAAAATGGAACCCGTAGACGGCGGACTCAAGGTCACCTACAGGCTCCAGACCGCAAACGCCACCGTTCCCGTATACTTTATGCTTGAGGACGGTTACATCGACGTCTACGTCAACACCAACGAGATAAAGGAATCCAGCGGTTACGACCCGGAGATCGAGGACGACCAGTCGAAATCAAGCGACACCATTATCCTCACCGAGCTGGGTATTCTGCCCTATGTCGGCGCAGCCACAACCGACGATGAAGGCTATATGCTTATCCCCGACGGTTCCGGCGCGGTTATCAAGCTCAATAACGGAAAGGGCAATTATTCGGATTATTCCCAGCCTGTCTACGGGCGCGACATTACTCAGGTAAGAGAAAACGCTCCCGACCAGACTGAGCAGTCGAATCTTCCGGTAATGGCAATGGTCAAGGGCAAGACCGGTCTTGTCACGATAGCCGCCTACGGCGACACTTTCGCCAACGCGAACGCCTCGGTTGCCTATTCCAAGAGCGAGAACTCGTGGTATAATAACTGCTACTTTTCCTTTACGCTCCGCTCAAACGACAACTACTATATGACCGGTGATTCCACCGCGATCATAGTCTTTGAAAAGGGCGACGGAACTATAGGCGTACCGAAGGTAGGCGTAAGGCTCTATCCCGTTGTTGCCAAGGGCGACACCGTCACCGTTGCTGAGATAGCCGACGTTTACAGAAACTACCTCATTGAGGAAAAGGGTCTTAAAAAGCAGGATTCGGCTTCCGAACCCGCGCTGTATATCGACTTCTATGGCGGCACCCGCAAGTCGAAGTCGATACTCGGTATCCCGATAGGACTCAAAACCGCCTTTACCTCCTTTAACGACGCCGCCGACATAGTCGCGCGTCTTCAGGAACTCGGAGTCGACAGTCTGGTTGTCAACTATAACGACTGGTCCGACGATTCGATGGGCAAGAAGGTAGACACAGGTTCGTCGATAGCTTCCGTACTCGGCGGAAAGAGTGACTACAAGAAGATGCTCAAGGCGTTTTCCGATACCGGCGTCGATTACTACGCCACCGTTTCGGGCATCACCTTCAGCTCTAACGGCAACGGCTTCTGGACTTTGTTCAACACCGCTTACAGAGTTTCAAAGTCCTATTCGAGACAGTATACCTATAATATAGCCTACGGCACTCCCGACTCGGGTATAGCTCCCGCGCTTCTCAGCCCGAGGTCGATTGAAAAACTGTCGGAAAAAGTCACCAAGAACCTCGGAAAATATGAGCAGGGCGCAGGTCTCGGACTTGTTTCCAACACTCTCTGGAGTGACTTTTCCAATAAATACCGCACCAACCGTTATGCAACCGCTCAGTACATAATCGACTACTATAAAGCGGCGGCAGAGTCGAACGGCAAGGTCATAGCGGACGCGCCGAATGCCTATATTATCCCGTATGTCAACAGAGTCAAAAACCTGACCCTCCAGTCGAGCCAGTTCAAGGTGAGCGACTACGATGTTCCGTTCTATCAGATGGTTCTTCACGGATATGTAGACTATGCTTCGGAAGCCGTGAACGGCACACCCGACACCACGGCGGCGGTTCTCAAGGCTATAGCGGCGGGCTCGAACATCCACTTTGATTTCATCAACGAAGACGCGACCGAGCTTGTCAATACCGATTATGTAGACCTGTTCTACTGCACCGCTAACGGATGGCTCGACGAAGCAGCCGGAGCATACAAGCTCGTCAAAGAGGTTCTGACTCCTGCCACAGGCGCTACCATTACCGATTACACCGTTGACGGCAGTGTGATTACCACCACCTACTCCAACGGCTATAAGACCGTTGTTGATCTCGGCGCCGGAAACATAACCGCCGGCGGCAAGACCTATAACTACACCGAATACGTCAAAGGAGGTAAGGACTAATGGCTGAAACCAACAATGCGGCTGTCGAGACTGCTCCCGAGGTCAAGGCTGAAAAGGTAAAGACCCCAAAGGCTCCTAAGCCCGCAAAAGCCGAAAAGGCTCCCAAAGAGCCAAAGGTCAAAAGTCAGAAAGGTCTTCGTATTCCATATGAAAAGCGTAAAGCGCTGTACGCTTACGGCTTTCTGGCAATCTGGATCATCGGTTCTCTGTATTTCTTCATAAGGCCGCTCCTCGTATCGCTTTGGTATTCATTTAACGAAACCGCGGTTAAGCTGGGCTATATGGAAACAAAGTTCATCGGTATCCGGAACTACATCTCGGCATTTCGTGAGAACACCGAATACACCGAAGCCCTCCTTGCGGTTCTCTCAAATACCGCTTGGAAGACCCCGCTTATAATCATCTTCTCGATATTCATAGCGGTAATACTTAACCAGAAGTTCCGCGGCAGAACCTTTGCCCGTGCGGTATTCTTCCTCCCCGTTATCATAGCGACCGGTCCTGTTTTAAGCATAATCAACGGCGATATGGACACGTCGGGATATTCGGGAGGCGCCGAGCAGTTCTCCACGATGTTCGAGACGGATATGACGGGCGCTCTGTTCAACTTCCTCGGAGTTTACAACATAAGCGATAAAGTCACGGATATGATTTCAACGGTCACCTCCAACGTCTTCAATCTTGTGTGGAACTCCGGTATCCAGATAATTATATTCCTTTCGGCATTGCAGAATATACCTTATTCGGCTAAGGAAGCCGCCTCCATTGAGGGTGCAACCGCTTGGGAGTTCTTCTGGAAAATCACTATCCCATACATCAGCCCGATGATAGTTACCAACCTTATCTACACCATAGTCGACTCCTTCATTGACCCGAACAACAGCGTTATGACGCTGGTTCTGGATAGGGCGTCAAAATGGTATCACGGGCAATCGGCGGCAATGGCGTGGGCATACTTTTTGATAGTAATTCTCGCGCTCTGCATAGTTTTGCCGATAATCAACAAATTTGTTTACTACGAAGTATAAGGGAGGGATATTGAATGGCAACCGCAAAAGAAGAAAGACTGTTCGCCAAAGAGCGTGAAAAAGCTCTTAAAGAGCGCGCTAAGGCTTATAAAGCAGCCAAAAAGGCGGGTACTCTTGACGAACGCATTATCTCGCCCGAGCATATCAGATATATGCGCCGCAGAGCGATTATCAGCAAGGTTTGGCCCTTCTTCCGTTTCCTGATACTGTTCGGCCTCTGCTTCGTAATTCTCTATCCCCTTATCTACATGTTTTCCACGGCATTCAGACCCAACGTTCAGATGAACGACCCGTCGGTCATCTGGCTGCCTAAGTCGTTTACCATCAGCAACATGATAGATGTCTGGGAGACTATGGACTTCGGTCCCACCCTCTGGAACACCATTAAGCTCAACATCGTCTGCTCACTTCTCTCGGTAGTTGTATGCGCGCTCACCGGCTACGGTCTCGCGAGATTCAACTTCAAGGGAAAAGGTATCTGCTTCGCGCTGGTCATTATGCAGATAATCGTTCCTCCGCAGATAACCGTTATACCTCTTTATCTGCAATATGCCTTCTTCAAGGGCTTCGGTCTTATAAAGCTTCTGCACGTTCTCGGTCTGAAACAGATTGTTTACAGCGCATCTCAGCAGCCCAAGCCCATTCAGGAGATTATGGATCCCGTAACCAACGCTGGTACGGGGCAGTGGTACGTTTCGCTCATCAATATTCCGATAGTTATGTATGCCCCCGCGATTTTCGCAAACGGCATCAAGTCGGGTCTGTTTATCTTCATCTTCCGTCAGTTCTTCCGCGGACTGCCGATAGAGCTTGAAGACGCCGCCTATCTCGACGGCTGCGGCCCGTTCAAGACATTTATCAGAATTATGGTTCCTAACGCTTCCACTTCGTTCCTCACGGTCTTCCTCTTCGCAATAGTCTGGTACTGGAACGACTTCTACGTGAGTTCGACGTTCTTCACGAGTAACCATACCGTCGCGCTTCAGCTGCGAAAGCTTTCGGATTCGCTCGACCAACGACTGTTCAGCGGTCAGCAGGTCGGCACGAGAAAGAAAATCGTCTGGCTTGAGTCAGGATGTCTTTTGTCAATAGCGCCGATTCTCGTTATGTATGTGTTCTTGCAGAAATACTTCACCGAGGGTCTTGCAAGGTCCGGTCTTACCGGTATGTAAATTTCAGTTTGCAAAGCCTGCCGTCTTTTACGGGCGGCAGGCTTAAAATCTTAATATGGAAAAGTCTGCGGGAGTGTTGTTTAAAATGAATAGATTTATAATAATGCTCCTCTGCGGGCTTATTTTGCTGTCGGGATGCTCTTACGAAACTCCTTTGCAGACCGGCGCCGGCGAATTGTCGGACGCTGCATCACAAAGCCGGTCTGAAAGTGTCGGGCAAACAACGGTTTCAGAATATCAAAGCACGTCGGAAACAACCGTTTTGCCGGAGCCGCAGGTCCCGCACTATCAGGAGATAGCGGCAGTTAAGGTCGACTACGAACAGACGGAGGTTCGTCAGTTCATTGAGGCTGAGGACGGAATCATAGGCGGCGGCGCCGAAAAGACCGACTCCCGCGAGGGGTATTCGGGCAGCGGATGCGTCTTTGGAATATTCGGCGGCGGAAGCGTTGTGCTTGAAGCACAGATACCCGCGCCGCAGCATTACAGCATAACCGTAAGGGCTGCGTCCGACACGCAGGCGTCCGCGAGCTTCACGGTAAACGGCGTATCCCGAGGAGAATTTACGGTCTCGGGCAGCGGCGACTTCGAGGCGGTAAGGTTTGACAACATCTACCTGACAAAGGGGACCGTGCAATTCGGCTTTACGGATTTCAGCGCCGATATATACCTTGACTGCATACTGATCGAGGATTCGGAGGACGTTCTGAATCTGAGCTATAAGACAGGCGGCGCGCTCTCTAACAGGTATAGCGACGAAAGCGCAAAAAAGCTTTACGGCTACCTGATGTCCTGCTATGGAAGCAGGGTTTTAAGCGGGCAGCAGTGCTCGCAGGGCAGCAATTCCGAGCTTGACGCCGTGTATGAGTTGACAGGAAGATACCCCGCGATACGCTTCGGCGAGCTTATGGACTATACTGTCGGCGGCGACACGGGAGACATCGAGCTTGCGCTTGACTGGGCAAAGTCGGGAGGAATAGTAGGCTATGTCTGGAACTGGCCGATGGCAGGTTCGGTATATCAGAGCCGTACCGCTTTCGACCTTGAAAAGGCGGTTACTTCTTTAGACATCGCCGCTATGGAAGACGGCGCTCTCGCTATGAGGTATGACGCCGGAGACATTTCCGCGGAGACCCTCGCTGTGATAGACGGTATCGACAGGGTTGCCCGGCAGCTTTTGAGACTGCATGATGCGGGAGTTGCGGTGATTTTCAGACCGCTGCCTGAGGCGAGCAGCGGGCAGTTCTGGTGGTCAAAGAGCGTCGAAAGCTATCTTTGGCTTTATCGCCTCATATATGAGCGTATGACCCTTTACTGGGACCTCGGCAATCTTATCTGGGTCTGGAACGGTCAAAACGCAGAATGGTACGTCGGCGACAGTTTTGCCGACATAATTTCGCTCGACATTTATTACCCCGAGAGCGAAGCTCCCGCTCAGCCGAGCGGAATAAACTTTATGCTCGCGGCTGCAAAGATTTCAGCCGAAAAGCCCGCAGCCATAAGCGAATGTTCCGACCTGCCGAACCCCGACAGCATCGCCGTTGACAGGGCATACTGGAGCTTCTGCTCCGCTTGGACCGGCGACTATGCAGTCGGCGGTAAATATATGCAGGACAGCGAGTGGGTGCAGTTTTACAACAGCGAAATAGTTATCGCTAAGGATGAAATTGAATACAATGGGTAAATGATATTTATTATATTACTTACCGTATAAATATATTTTACAATATTCGCCGCGGAATATAAATCAGCTATTGATTTATTCCGGAATTTCTGGTAAAATAAAAATAATTTCAATATGGTCGTTTTACTTTATTTAGGAGGAACGTTATGAAACTGTCAAGGATTGTTTCGCTCGCGCTCGCTGCGGCGTTTGCGCTGACTGCGCTGAGCGGCTGTTACTTTCTGCCCGAGGAAGAGGAGCTTTTGGAGGCTCCCGTCGTAAAGGCGAGCGAAGTGTCATACACCACAACCACCGCCGAGCTGAAGGACATCACCCGTCAGGTGCTGACTCCGGGAACAATAGCTTCCGGTACCAAATACGACGCCCGTTTTTCCGATGTCGGCGGCAATATTAAAGCGGTATACGTCTCTGCCGGAGATATGGTCGAGAAAGGGCAGCTTCTTGCCGAGTTCGATACATACGAGCTTGACCAGCAGATTAAGCTTATGGAGATGCAGATTACCCGCGAAAAGCTTGAATACGAGATTGCCGTTGAAAAGCACGAGTCTGAGAACGTGAAGGCAAAAGAGCAGCTCGACGTAGACCTTATGCAGCTCGACCTTGACAAGCTCTATGCCGAAAAGGAGGCAGCGAAGCTTTATTCGCAGGTTTCGGGAACGGTTTCTTATGTGATGACCTGCTCTCCGGGCGACTGGGTCAACCCCGGTGTGACCGTCGTGACTGTAATAGACATAACCGACCTCTATATTGAGATAAATCCCAACAACGAAGTTCCGGAATTTCTCATAGGCAGACCTATAACCATTCGCTACAACGGCGAATACTTCGACGGCACAATTGTTAGGAACAAGACCGGACGTCAGTGGGACGCCGAAGCTAAAGGCGCCCTGACAGACGATGCGGGCGAGGATATTCTTGCCGAGCAGTCCGAGTCGATAGTCGTCAAGTTCAACGACATAATCCCCGAGTCCTCCGCTGTCGGAAATATAGCGGATACTATTCTGATACTTGACAAGCGCGAGAACGTCATCGTAATCTCCGCAAACCTCGTGAAAAAGGTGGATGGGGTTGATTGCGTATATGTATTCAAGGACAACGAAAGAATAAAGGTCAACGTTACTCTGGGTCTCAAGAGCGGGTCGCTCGTTGAAATAACCTCCGGTCTGGAGCCCGGCGATGAGGTTATCATTCGCTGACCGTTACAATACGACATCCCTTTGCCGACCATTTCAGGAGGACACTAAATGCTGACACTATTACTGCGGAAAATGCGGAATACAAAGTGGATGGTCATATGTCTGTTAATCGGCTTCATTATGGCCACCGCTATGACCAGCACAATTCCGATATATATGCATGCGTCGCTTCAGCGCATGCTCATCAAGGATATGCAGGCATATCAGGAAGATAAAGGTGAATATCCCGGCGTTTATGCCGTTTCCAAGACGATACTCGGCGGAACAAGCCCGAAAAATCAGCGTGCAAACGTCAACAACGTATATGCCCGCGCGGCGAACCGCTTCAACGACCTTTTGGTGCCTTATCTCACCTATAAGTGCTTTACCTGCGACTCTTATCTGTATGTCTCGAATATAGAGAGCGAATCGGGAGAGGTCTCGATGCTCAAGCTCGGTGCGATGACCGATATTGCCGACCATATCAAAATAGTTTCGGGCAGAATGTTTGAACCGGGACAGGACGAGAACGGCGTATATGAGGTCATCTGTACCGAACGCGCTCTTCAGCTCGGTCAGGTTACGACCGATCAGGTCTATGAGCTTAAGAATATGATTGAGAAAGACAGGGGCAGTGTAAAGGTAAAAATAGTAGGCGTTTTCGAGATAGCCAACGAGACCGATACATACTGGTCGGAGGGAATGGGCGACTATGAAAATACCGTTTTCTGCGACTTTAACAACCTCATAGACGAGATGATTTTCACGGGAGCCGTCAGCCTTAACTCGGTGGACTGCCGCTTTATCATCGACTATCAGAATATAGACATGAACCTCATCGAGCATGTGCGCAACTGCTTTAAGTCTCAGAAAGAGGTCTACAGCGAAGAAAACACCACTTTTGAAGTCCCCGCTCAGGAGGTTCTGGAGGAATACGCCGGCAAGGCAGCTTCCTTAAGATATATCCTTCTGATGCTCGACATACCCGTTGTGCTGATGCTGGTATTTTACCTGTTTATGGTTTCACAGCTCAATATCGAGTCGGAGCGCAATGAAATAGCAATGCTCAAATCTCGCGGCGCTTCTTCGTGGCAGATTATGCGAATCTATGCCTATGAGACCCTTATTCTCGGAGCGATTTCCGCGATTGTAGGACCGTTTGTCGGACTTGGGCTCTGCAATATACTTGGCGTCTCCAACGGCTTTATGGAATTTGTCAACCGTCCCGCGCTTCACGCGAAGCTCTCGTGGGCGCCGTTTGTCTACGCGATAGCCGCCGTTGCGGTGTTCTTCGTAACCACCCTCGTGCCGATAATTCCCGCGTCCCGCGTTTCGATAGTAGCGCATAAGCAGTCGAAGGCTCACGAGCAGAAAAAGCCTTTCTGGCAGCGCTCCTTCCTCGACGTTATCTGCGTTGTACTGCCGGTAGTCTGGCTCTGGTGGTACAACAAAACCAACGAAAATCTCATTCGTCAAGGCATCGTCGATACTTCCTCGACTATGAACCCGCTGATGTTCGCGGCTTCAACGGTGTTTATCCTCGGCGCGGGTCTTCTGTGCGTGAGGATTTACCCCTACTTTATCAGACTCGTCTACGCTATAGGCCGCAAGAGATGGTCTCCCGCGGCGTATATCTCGCTCAATAACATCGGCCGCTCCTCAACAGGGCGTGAGAAGTTTATAATGATATTCCTCATACTCACGGTTGCTCTCGGAATCTTCTCGGCAAACACCGCCCGAGCGATCAACCGCAATACCGAAGAGAGAATCCGTTATAACCTCGGCGCCGACGCGGTTATCACTGAGGCTTGGAAGACCAGCCGCGTCAAGATATATGACGAGGAAGCCGGCGAGGAAACCTCGACCACTCAGTATACCGAGCCGGAATTTGAGCGTTATTCGAGTCTTCCGGGCGTGGAGCTTGCGACTCCCGTCTTCCAGCGCGACACCGTCCAGTTGAGATTCAACGACTCAACCCAGACCGACGTCCACCTTATGGCGATAGTCCCGGACCAGTTTGCGCAGGTCGCGTGGTTCCGCTCCGACCTCCTGCCGGTACACATAAACTACTACATCAACGCTTTGAGCGAGTGTCAGGACGGCGTAATCATCTCAAAGTCCTACGCCGACAAGAAGAAAGTGTCGCTCGGCGACGTAATCGAGGTCAAGTGGGCGCGCAACGGTTGGTTTGAGGCGACCGTCGTCGCGGTAGTTGAATTCTGGCCGAGCCTCAATCCCTACGAAAAGAACTCTGCCGGCGATTACAGAGACTTCGTGGTGATGAACTACGACTACGTCAACATAATGACGATAACCGAACCGTACGAGGTCTGGCTTGACCTTGAGGATAATGCGGACATCGGGGCGTTCTATCAGGGAGTTGTAGACAACGACATCACCGCGACCCGTCTTGACGTTGCTTCTCAGCTCATAGTATCGTCCAAGACCGATGCCGTGCTTCAGGGCGTGAACGGCGCGCTGACTCTCGGCTTCATCACGATAATGGCGATGTGCTTTATAGGCTTCCTCATCTACTGGATACTCTCCATAAAGGGCAGAACACTGCAATTCGGTATCCTTAGGGCTATGGGTATGTCGTTCAGAGAGATTATTTCGATGATAATTTACGAGCAAGTGCTCGTTTCGGGAGTTTCGATATTCCTGTCCATCATCATCGGCGGCATAGCTTCGGACATCTTTGTGCCGCTCTTCCAGGTTCTTTACAACGTCACCGATCAGGTACCGCCTTTCAAGGTTGTGTCCCAGAGGAGCGACTACTACAAGCTTTATGCCATTGTAGCGGTAATGCTCATCGTCGGATTTGTTGTAATCGCGAGACTCATCAAGCAAATCAATATCAACAAGGCTCTTAAACTCGGTGAGGATTAACCTTATAAAGGGCGTAATATAATGCTTTCTAAAATCACCTACTTATCAGACCGGCACCCTGTCGCTTTCGGCTTTGCGCTTTTCGGTATGCTGAGCATTGTGCCGGAGCTGGCGATGCTGGCGGCGTCGCTCGTAGGTCTCGATATCACATACGTAATAATCGCCTATGCCTTCGCGCTTCAGCTTCTTTTGTGCTTCGCCGTTGAGCGAACAATTCACCTGATGCTGCCGTTTATAGTCTGTATAATCAGCTTTGTTTTAATGGACGTTTTCTACTTTGCGTCGATGATGCTTAGCGGTGTGGTTCCTCCGGGAATAGCTGCGCTTATTATGGCGTTGGGAATGAGCGGCGGAGAGGTCTTTGTGACCGAGGTCATCGGAATAGTGGCGTCGCTGATATTCTATGCGGTGTTTGTATTCATAAGGGCGCTTTTCAGAAGATAAAAATAAATCGGGAACTGCTTTCGGCGTTCCCGATTTATTTTACATATTGTAATTTTTACTCTAATTATATCAGCTTGTAGTGTAATTCTCGTCCGAAATCTTGATTTCAAACCAGAAGGTCGAACCTTTGTTGACCTCCGACTGAACCCCGAAGCGCATACCGTGGAGCCGAAGGATTTCCTTGACTATGGACAGTCCGAGTCCCGTGCCGGTGACGTCGCGCTTGGTTCGCTCGTCACGGTAGTAGCGGTCGAAGACGAGTGGCAGCTTTTCTTTTTCAATCCCCACGCCGAAATCAATCACCTCAATTCTCACGGTTTGTTCGAGGTTGCGCTGACGGATTATGATTCTGCGGGAGTCGCCCGAGTAGTTTACGGCGTTGTCGATGAAGTTTCGCAGCACCTGTTCGAGGCGCTGTTCGTCTCCGATGCAGAGAACGTCGGCGTCATGCTCGATTTCAAACTCGTATCCCTCACGCTCGGACAGAACCTGATACCGCGAAACGGTGTCGTCTATGAAATCGTTGACCGAAAACTGCGTCCGCTTAAGCTCGATGCTTCCGTTCTGGAGCTTTGAAAGCTCAAGCAGGTTGCTCACAAGAGCCGAGAGCCTGTCGGTCTCGTCGATAATTACCTTGAGGTGGGCGCTGCGCTTTTCGGGGTTGTCGCCCGATAGATCGCGAATCATTTCGGCATAGGCTTTTATCATTGTGAGAGGGGTTCTCAGGTCGTGCGAGACGTTAGCTATGAGGTCGTTTCTTAAGGAATCTACCTTTGATATCTCCGAGCCGGCGTAATTGAGCGCGTCGGAAAGCTCATTTATCTCGGCATAGCTTCCGCCCTCAAAGTGAGTGGTATAGTCGCCCGAGGCAAGACGCTCGGCTGCTGCCGTGATGTGTTTGAACGGCCGCGAAAGGCGGTTTGACAGCAGGAACGTTATGAAAAGCCCGAGGAAGAAGGTTATCAGAGAGATGAAGACAAGCTGTTCCTTTATTACCTCCGCAACGGGGCCTATCGGTTCCAAGGATGTATTTATGAAGACAAGGTAGTCATCCTTGAGCCTGCCGCCGTATACAAATTCTGTGGTGTGGAAACGCTCGTTGGTGGTGACGGACAGAAAATACCCCGTCTCGCTGGAGATGACGTCCGAACGGAAATCGAAGAGCTTGTAGCCGTTGTAAGCGGTGAGAACCGAAAAGCCGCCCATAAAGTCTGCGGAAATTACGGGATTTCCGTTGAGGTCGGTCACGACTACCGTCATAGTATTGCTGTGGGCGAGGTCTTCAATCAGAGTGCGGTTTGAGAGCGGACGCTCGTCGTCAAATCCCGACGAAATTGCGGAGGCTATTCGGAATATCTTTGAGCGGGTAGTCGCCTCGTAGTACTTATCGAGAGTGAAGACCTGAAAGAACCACACAAGGCAGAGAATAACCACCGTGAAAACGGCGAAATACACCCAGATTGTGGAGCGCAGGGTGAGTACTCTCCTTTTTTTGCTATCTGATGTTGTCAAATTTATATCCCATTCCTCTCAGAGTTACAATGAGGTCGCGGTAAGGACCGAGGCTGTTGCGCAGCATTTTGATGTGAGTGTCTACGGTGCGGTCGTCTCCGTAGAAGTCGAAGCCCCAGACCTCCTCAAGGAGCTTCTCGCGCGACATCGCGATGTTCATATTCTTTGCGAGGAAGAATAAAATGTCGTATTCTTTCGGGGTCATCTGAACCCGCTTGCCGTCGATGATTACATCGCGTGCGGCGAAGTTTATCACAAGACCTTTGTAGGTGATGATATCTTCTACCGGTTCGCGGGAGTTTCTCTTGATGGCAACCTTGATTCTCGCCATAAGTTCCTTCGGGGAAAATGGCTTGACCACATAGTCGTCTATCCCGACCTCAAAGCCGAAGAGCTTATCGTATTCCTCGCCGCGCGCCGAGAGCATAATAACGGGAATGTTCTTGATTTTCTTTATCTCCTTGCAGGCAGAGTAGCCGTCAAGCTTGGGCATCATAATGTCGAGAATTATGCAGTCAAAGTCGTGATCGGCTCTCACCTTTTCGACGGCTTCCATTCCGTCCGCCGCCTCGACTACCTCGTAGCCCTCAAAAGCGGCGTATTCCTTTACGACTTCGCGAATCTTCGCCTCGTCGTCGACGATAAGTATTTTTGCCATAACAAATCCCTCCGAATATGTTTTCCATAACTCTATTATATATCAAAATCGGGCGGTAAGTGTGTCCGAATTATGAAATTTTGCAGAATTATTGGCGTATTGCCGCTGATAACGGTTGAAAAATCCGTCGGCAAATGTTAAAATAAGTATAACAGCTTTGCGGAAAGGTATGAGAAAATGAAAATCGGAATGATAGTAGCTATGGCGAGCGAGATTGAGGCGCTGCTTCTGAAAATAGGCGCGCCGCTCGGCGCTGAAAGCTTCGGCGGATACGAGGTCAAGTCCTATCGCATAGGCAAAAACGAGCTTTACGTCGTAAAAAGCGGCGTGGGGGAGATTTACGCCGCCTCCGCCACGCAGATGCTCATAACGAAATACGGCGTCGGAATGATAGTCAATTTCGGAATCTGCGGCGGGCTTTCATACGATATGACTCTCACAAGAGCCGTCGTCGTCGAGAAAGTCGTTCACTACGACTTCGATACCTCCGAGATCGACGGCTGGGAGGCAGGACGGTATCCGGATTACCCCGACGTGTATATTCCCGCTTCAAAGGAACTCGTCGATGCCGCAATCGAGGCGGAGCCGTCGCTTACGGGAGTGATATGCGCTTCGGCGGACAAGTTTGTCGGTTCGCCGGAAAGAAAGCGAGAGCTTAACCGTCTCTACGGCGCCAAGATATGCGAAATGGAAGCCGCCGGTATACTTCTCACCGCCAACCGCGCGGGAGTTCCCGCGCTGCTCATAAAGGCGGTGTCGGACGGCGTGGACGCGGGAGCGGAGGAATTTGAAAAAACGGTGTCTGAGGCGGCGGAAAGCTGCGTCGGAGCGATGCTCAGGGCGCTTGAAAAAATAGGCGGGTGAGCGCGTGACGCTGGGCTTTTCATATATCGGGCTGATATGGCTAATCGGACTGTTTGTCCCGAATATAATCTGGATAAAAAACAGACCGAATGGCTATGAGAACCTCCCTAAGGAGGACAGAACCCTTGGCATACTTGAGCGCATAGGCGAAGTCGGGGTTACGATGATATCGCCGATTTACCGCGAATTTAACCCGCAGGGCTTGAGCCCTTGGCTCGGGTGGCTAATAGCTTCGGCGGCGTGCATGATACTCTACGAGCTTTGGTGGGTACGCTATTTCAGGAGCGAAAGGCGGCTTGAAGACTTCTATTCGAGCCTTTTCGGGATACCCGTCGCGGGGGCATCGCTTCCCGTCGCGGCGTTCGCGTTTCTGGCGATTTACGGCAGAAATACTCATCTTGCGCTCTTTGTCATCCCCTTGGCGATAGGTCATATAGGTATACATCTTAATCATTTGAAGGAAATAAAATCGGATAAAGAAAGCGAGGAATAATTATGACAACATTCGGCGAGCGCTTAAGAAAGGCGCGCAAGCGCAAGGGGCTTTCGCAGATGGACGTTTTTGACGCCCTCGGCATTTCAAATAAGTCGCTCTCGAGATACGAAAACGGCGATACCGCTCCCAACCCCGAGACCTTAAAGCGTCTCATCAGGCTTTACGACGTTTCAAGCGAGTACATTCTCGGGCTGACCGCCGAAATGGGTCACTCGGCGGACAACGCGTCTTCGGACGGCGAAAATCTCATAGATATGACCGACAACCGTTCGAGCGCCGAAAAACTCACGGCGTTTATAGCCGCCTCTCCGACGCCGTTCCACGCGGTCGACAATATCGTCCGCAAGCTCTCTAACGAGGGATTTACGCAGCTTGGCGAGTGGGAGGACTGGCAGGTATTGCCGGGCGGGAAGTATTTTGTCACGCGAAACGGTTCGGCAGTATTGGCTTTTAAGGTGGGCGAGGGCGATCCGCAGGGGTTCAACATTTACGCCGCTCACTGCGACAGCCCCACATTCAAGCTCAAGCCCGACGCCGAGTTGGAGACCCTCGGACGCTATATCCGCCTCAACACCGAGGCTTACGGCGGCGGGATAATGTCGTCGTGGCTTGACAGACCGCTTTCGATTGCGGGCAGAGTGGCGGTTTCGATTCCCGGAGGGGTGAAGACCCAGCTTGTCTGCCTTGAAAATACGACAGTCGTGATTCCGAATGTCGCGATTCATATGCAAAAGGGCGTGAACGACGGCTTTGCATTTAATCCGCAGGTCGACACAATTCCGCTTTTCGGCTCGGAAAAATCAAAGGGGACGCTTATTCGGAGCGTTGCCGCGGCGGCGGGCGTCCACGAGAAGGACGTCCTTGGGGCTGACCTCTATCTTTACAACAAGACCGCAGGAACGGTCTGGGGCGTTGACGGAGAGTATGTCTCGTCACCGAGGCTCGACGATTTGCAGTGCGCCTACGCCGGCTTGCAGGGATTTTTGCCGGGCGGCAGCCGCGACACCGTCTCGCTCCTCGCGATATTTGACAACGAGGAGGTCGGCAGCAGGACGATTCAGGGAGCGGATTCCGACTTTTTGACGACTTCTGTGGAGCGCATCTGTTCGGCTCTCGGAAAGAGCAAGGCGCAGATGCTTTCACAAAGCTTTGCGATATCGGCGGACAACGCCCACGCCGTCCACCCGAACCACCCCGAATACGCCGACCCCGTAAACCGTCCGTTTATGAACGGCGGGATAGTTCTGAAATTCAACGCACGGCAATCCTACGCGACCGACGCCGTGTCGGCGGCGATATTCAGGCGCATCTGCGCGGCTGTGGGGGTTCCGGTGCAGACCTTTGCCAACCGTTCCGACAAGCCGGGCGGCGGCACCCTCGGCAATATTTCGGCGACGCGTCTTTCGGTGCCGACCGCGGATATAGGTCTTGCGCAGCTCGCGATGCATTCGAGCTACGAGACGGCAGGCTCGATGGATACTCTTTATCTTGAGCGCGCGGCTGCGGAGTTCTTCCGCACGAAGATTACCCGCACCTCCGACGGCGGGTACGCTCTCGAAGCGTAATAAATACAGAAAAAGAGGGGCTTGACCCCTCTTTTGTCATATTTTCTATACTGTTCGTATAATTCACACTACCGTGTGATAGGTTATACTGCAAGTATAATTACCGTTGTCAAAAGATATAATGAATTCCGTCGTCCAGTGTCCGTTTATTTCGAGCGGCTGATCGGCTTTCGGTTCGATTACAAATCCGTCGATACTGCATGTATATGACCCGCTGCCGAGCGCTTCATACCATTCCTCGGCGGTCTTCAGGTCGGCGCCGGTTTTTTCGTTTTTGCTGCTTGCAAGAACCGTTTTCCCGTTCGAGTCGCTGATGGTATAGCTCAGCGGCTTTATTTTGCAGCCGTCAAGAATCATATTTGATTCGGGGTCGGTCTTTTCGACCGCAAGCTCGGGACCGCTCTCGTTAAAGCCGATGACGCTGACCTTAAAGTCGTCGGTCGCGTCGCCGACATATTCCTGACCGGTTACCGTGCCGAAGATGTTTTTGATGTCGATAAGCCCGCCGCCCGCCGCGACAGCCGTCGCCATAGCTCCGCACAGCGCTATTGCAGCAGCCGCAATCGCGATTTTAGGCATCCTGCGGCTCTTTACTTCGGCTTTGTCTCTTGCCGAGGCGGTCTCCGCGACCGAGCCCTCGGAAATGTTGTCTATAGCTTTGCTAAGTATTTCTTTATTCATATTATACACTCCTTTTCAAGATAAGCTTTCAGACTCAGACGTGCGCGTCTGAGCAGGGTTTTCGCGTTCGTCACGCTGATTCCGAGATATTTCGCGACGGCTTTTACGGAGTCGCAGAAATAGTAGCGCCCCACGAACGCTTGCCGCTGTATGGGCGGTAGGGTCTGAAGCCAATCGTTTATCGCCGACGTGAGAAGCTCAAGCTCGACCTCGCGCTCTGGGGTATTGCCGTCGGAGAGGCTTATATCGAGTTCCTCAAGCGAAACGGAATACTCAGTTGACCTGCGTTTTTTGCGCGTGCGCTTTCTCAGCGCGTCCACCGCGCAGCGTCGGGTGAGCATAACAAGGTATGTGCGAAGATCGTCGGGTTTCCGGGGAGGAATCGAGTTCCAAGCCCGAAGAAGCACGTCGTTCAGACACTCCTCGCTGTCTTCAAAGTCGCCGAGAATATTATAGGCGGTCTTTTTGAGATAGCCGCCGTATTTTTGCCGTGCTTCCGACAGCGATGCTTCATCGCGCCGCAAAAACAGCTCCACTATTTGTCGGTCCTGCATAAACATCTCCTATCTTTTGATTTTTTCAGGCGCCTAACTTATATATCGTCAAAATCGCGAAAAAGTTGCACAGAAATAAATATTATCAGAAAGCAAAGCGAATGTAAAGTTTGGTTGCGCTCTTGAAAACCCGCGTTGATTGACACTTTGCCGCCCGGGTGGTAAAATCGGGTCAGAAAATCACAAAGGAGGTCATAATAATGACTACATCGGAAAAGCTTCAGAAAATACGCCGCAGAGAGGGGCTCACTCAGGAGCAGTTCGCCGAAAAAATAGGCGTTTCGCGGCAGGCGCTCTCGAAGTGGGAGAGCGGCGATGCCCTGCCCGACGCCGTAAACCTTATGAGCATAAGCCGCATTTTTAACGTGAGCATCGACAGGCTCTTAAACGACTCCCTCGACCTCGACGAGCCCGCGCCCGACTCGGGTTGGAAGAAGAATCGGGAAAACAGTAAGAAGTTTATTCTAAGGATAGTCGGCGCGTTTATGATGATAAATCCGGCGTTTGTAATTCTGATCACGGCGGTCTACGCCTCGCTAACCAAGGCGACCTGGGTCGAAGATGTCGCGAGCGGAATGAGCGGAAACAGCTTTTTCGGTACTGTGGCAGACGGCGCAAGCGTGAGGATATATACCGGTCTGAAAGCGCTACTATATGAGTATAACCTTTGGTGGTTCTTCTGGCTGCTGATAGCGATCGCAGTTGCGGGAGCTGTGGTCTGCGCGCTCCCCGAAATAAAGAAGCTTTGGGGCAAAAGGAAAATATTGCGCGGGCGGAATTGACAAGCGCTGAAAAAAGTGATATTATAACTGCACGCGGGTGTGGCGGAATTGGCAGACGCGCCAGATTTAGGTTCTGGTGGCAACCCCGTGCAGGTTCAAGTCCTGTCACCCGCACCAAAATAAAAGCACCCAATGGGTGCTTTTATTTTGGCATGAGACAGATCGCGAAGCTGCACTCAAAGCGCTAACGAAGTTTGGAAAATCGCGAAATCAAAACAACATCAATGCTTTTATTTGTCACGAATGTACGAGCGCTTTGAATCATGGACGCGATTGCTTTCCCGTGAGACGACCGAGCCGATCTGGCATGGCGAGGGAAGTCGAACGGCTGAAAGCAACGCTTCCATTGAGGTTACAAGTCCTGTCACCCGCACCATTATCCCCAACACCCCAGTGGGGTGCTGGGGATAATCCAAGTGTAGAAAGGGTGACTGCGGTTTCGCAAAAAGCCTGAAAAACGCCGCTTGAATTTCAAAGCGGTTAAAACGCAGGCAGTGTCGGGAAACCGCCAAGCCAAAAGCCTTTAGAGCTTTTGGCTTGTCACCACGCACCACGTCGCGGCAAGCCAAAAGGGCTTGCAGCTCCTTTTCCCCAAAACGCTTCGCTTTTCGGGGACCCCTATTTTTCTTTCCGTACTCTTCTCCCAGACGAAAACCCAAGAATCCGCATATGCGGATTTTTTCTTTGGTGTGCATAAACGCGATTATTTCTCCGTGAGCCAAGCCGCCGCGTTTTAAGGCTGCGCATAAATTGTGTTCCCGACTTCAAAAAGCATCGGTTATAACCGATGCTTTTTCTTTAACCGATTTTTTGCTCCACTGACTTAGTTCACACTTCGGCGTTTATGTATCTTGCCGCCTGCGTCGAGAACAGCTCGTAATAGATGCCCTCTTTTTTCATCAGCTCGGAGTGGGTGCCGATTTCGGCGAGAACCCCGTTTTCGAGGACGAGTATCTTATTCGCAAGAGTGGCGCTCGAGAGCCTGTGCGACACAAAGAAAGTCGTTTTGTCCTTGCGCAGGCGGTCGAACTGGTTGAATATCTCCTGCTCGGCTATGGCGTCGAGCGAGGCGGTAGGCTCGTCGAGAATCAGTATATCCGAGTCGGAATAGAACGCTCTCGCGATGGCGAGCTTCTGCCACTGCCCTATCGACGGTTCAATTCCGTTCTGCTCAAACACTCTCATAAGCGGAGTATTGTATCCGTCGGGCAGATGGGTGATGAATTCGTCGGCGGCGCTGGCGGTCGCGGCGGCTTTGATGTTCTCCTGATTCATAGGCTTTGAAATCTCACCGAATGAGATGTTCTCGTTGACGGTAAAGGCGTATTTTCCGAAGTCCTGGAAGATTACGCCGTACATCGCGTAAAGCTCGTCGATGTCGTAATTTCGGATATCCTGACCGTCAAGGAGTATAGTCCCCTGAGTCGGGTCATATAGACGCGTAAGAAGCTTTAAAAGCGTGGTCTTTCCTGCGCCGTTTAGTCCGACAAGCACAACGGTGTCTCCCGGGTTGATAATAAAGCTTATATTTTTAAGCACGTCTCTTTCGGTGCCGGGGTAGCGGAAATATACGTTTCTGAATTCTATGGTGTGACCGATGTGGCGGGTGACGTGGAGCGGCTTCTCGGCAATAGAGACAATATGCTTTTTCTCGTTCATAAAGACAATCATATTGTCGATGAACAGCGTACCCTCATAGATGCTTGAGCTTGTGGCGACGAGTCCCGCGACGCAGTTCGCGATGGAAGTCAGAGCGCCGGTATAGAGAGAATAGTCGCCTATCTGCCCGCTGCCGACCGTCACCGTATATGCGATGAAGAAGAACAGAGCGCAGTTGACCGAGGTGGTCACCAGCGAAATAGCTATGTTCCAGACGCCCTCAACGGTTATAAGACGGCGGATACCCGCGAAGTAGCGCTCAAAGACCTTTTTGTAGTTGAAGATAAATGTGTCGGAAAGACCGAAAAGGCGTATTTCCTTGACCATATCCTTGTTGACAAGCATATCCGAGTAGTAGGACATCTGCCTGCGCTCTTTTGAGTGGCGGCGCATATAGCGGAAGTTTTTGCGGCGGTATGAGAAGGTGATTATCGCGCTCGGGACGGAGAGAATGATGACTATAAGAGGCGCGAACCACGCGACCGCTGACAGAATCAAAATGAAGCTGACCGCTGAGATAAGTGTGCTGACGATGCCGAAGGTTGAGCGGATGACCTCTATCGGACGGGAACCCGCCTCGCGGTTGGCATTTTCAAATTTTTCGTAGAACTCCGGCATATCGAAAGAGGCTATATCTATCTCTTTCGCCTTGTTCATTATCTTGCATTTGACGTGGTTTGTGACTACTTCGCTTGAGGTTCTGGTTATCATATTGCTGATAACGTTGATGAGGTTGACGAAGAACATATATCCGAACTGCATAAGCATCGCTGGGAGCAGGGTGGAGGTGATGAGCGAAATACCGGGCGAATCCAGGGTCAGAACCAAGGCTATGTGGTTGAGAAGATTCGCCGAGATATATGCCGATATGACGGGCGATACGCCGTTGAATACCGCCATAAAGACCATCATAAGCAGCAGGGATTTTTTAGCCTCCCACACGAGGCGGATTATGTATGTCAGCCTTGAGAAGAAACCGCCGAGCCGCCGGCGCAGATAATCGGGGACCTCTTTGAGATTTTTCGGCGGCGGTTCTTTCAGCTTTTCCGTCGCACTGCCGGGCGGGCCCCAGAAGCCCATAGGCGCATATGCTGCCATAATAGTTACCTCCCAAATTCATTTTCACATCGCGGATTTATTAACTCATTATTGAATTATACCACACCGCTTATTTGTTTTCAACAGTTTTTACGAAATAATGACGCGATAAATATGGTCAAAAGACCGAAATTTATCGGTGAAACTTGCGATTTGTCATATATCCCCCTCAGCGGCTTTGACGTCTGCGAATCCGCTTGCAAAGAAAGCGGCGCTATGTTAAAATAGATACAAGTTTACCGGACATTATAACGGAGGATTTGATATGATAATTAAGTTTTTAAGACTTACCGCCCTTTTGGTTGCCCTTGTACTGTCGTTCACTCTTGCCGGGTGTTCGGACGGTGAAAAGAAGATAAGAGACGACGACCTGTTTGTGCCGGACCTGACCGGCGCGCAGGAGGGGGAAGCCGTGGAGGTAGACCTTGACACCGAATACCAGACTATTAAGGGCTTCGGAGGTATCAACTATCCCGGCTGGATAGAAGACCTGTCGCAGAAGCAGCGCGAGACGGCGTTTTTAAACGGTGAGGACCAACTCGGTTTTACAATTTTAAGGATACACGTCGACCCGAACAGGAATAACTGGGAAAAGGAGCTTGAAACAGCAAAATACGCTCAGAAGCAGGGCGCACTGATATTTGCGTCTCCTTGGAACCCGCCCGACAGTATGACGGAAAAATTCAACCATAACGGCAACGCGAACGCTCAGCGTCTGAGGCACGACAAATACGCCGAATACGCTCAGCACCTCAACGACTTTGTCACTTTTATGCGCGAGGGCGGAGTTGAGCTCTACGCTATTTCGATTCAGAACGAGCCGGACTTTGCCGACGAATGGACCTGGTGGTCGACCGAGGAGATAATAGACTTCATCGTGAATTACTCCGACGCTATAGACTGTCGGATAATGTCGCCCGAGGCTTTCCAGTACAGAAAGGACTTTTACAACGCCATTATCAACAACGAGGAGGCTCTCTCGCGGGTCGACGTTTTCGGCACGCACTTCTACGGAACTCAGAAGCAGGATATGGCGTATCCGCTCTTTGAGGAGAAGTGCGGTGATAAGGAGCTGTGGATGACGGAGGTATACGTCCCCAACAGCTCGAGCGACGCCGACACATGGCCCGAAGCGATAGAAGTTGCCGTTAATATGCACGACGGTCTTGTGACAGGCAATATGCAGGCGTATGTCTGGTGGTATATCCGGCGCTTCTACAGTCCGATGAAGGAGGACGGAAGCATTTCTAAACGCGGTTATATGATGGCGCATTACTCGAAGTTTGTCCGCCCGGGATTTATAAGGGTGGATATAAAGGAGTCGCCGACTTACGGGGTGAGTCTGTCGGCATACAAAGGCGAGGGTCAGACCGTGATAGTTGCGATTAACAACACCTTTGCCGACTATGCGCAGGAGTTCAGCCTGAAAGGCGCGGGCGATATCGGGTACATAGAAGCATATACCACCGATGCCTCAAGAAATCTGGAGCGCACCGGCAACATAGCGTTTGACGGCAGCACTTTTGGGTACGTACTGCCGCCGAAAAGCGTGACGACTTTTGTGATTTCCGATAATTAAAATAATGAGTTTGCGCCTTGGTGCGGGCGAAGCCCGAGCCGCCGAAGGCGGCTGAGCGAGACACAAAGCGTCTCGCTCCCGCGCACTCCGTGCGCGGCGGGCTTCGCCCTCGCAGCGCGGAACTTAAGCTTTGCGCTCTTTTTGCTGACGGCACTTCGGAGCGCGAAATTTTGGAACCATACTTACCAAAGGAGCGGAATATGAGCTATATCGAAGTCAGCTACCCCAAACGGCGCGGGGAGGAATTTTATAAAATGCTCAAAGAGCAGCTTGAGCTTTACACCGGCGGCGAGCGCGACCAAACCGCCGTGCTTGCAAATGCGTCGTCGGTGCTTGCGCAGGCGTTTCCGGAGGCGAACTGGGTCGGCTTTTATCTGGTCGACGCCGGCGAGCTGAGGCTCGGACCGTTTCAGGGCAGACCCGCCGTTACGAGAATCGGATACGGTCTCGGAGTGTGCGGAAGCGCGTGGAAAAGATGCGAGGCGATAGTTGTAGATGAGGTGGAGTGCTTCGAGGGACACATCGCCTGCGACTGCAATACCCATTCGGAAATCGTCGTACCGCTCAAAAGCGACGGCGAAATATGGTGTGTAATGGATATGGACAGCGTGATACCGTCGCATTTTACAGAGGAGGACAGAGCGGGACTTGAGGGCTGCCTCGATCGGCTTTTGCGCCGATAAATCCGCTGTGTAAGACCCTTTGACAGACAAACCCGCCGACGTCTGCTATACCGGGGCCAAGTTGAAATGCCTATGAGACTTCGGAACAAAATATTAAATCTGCGGGCGAATATGGGGTTTGCAGTAAAGCTTGCCGACGAGGTTTATGTCACCCTTGAGACCGCCTCGAACCGTAAAACAAGGGATCTGTTCGGCGCGCGGTAAAAAATATCGGCAGAAGCGGCATCGCTGAAAGCTGATTTTCTTTCTCTTGACAATATTTTCCCGTTGGAGTATACTTATTTAGCTAAAATTTTTGTGTTATGCAATATTTTGGGCATCTAAAACGTATTATAAGTGCAGACGCAAAAAACATAAAAAGGAGAAACAAAATGAAAAAATTACTCGCAATTATTCTTACACTCGCTATGATTCTTTCGCTCGCTGCCTGCGGCGAAACCGCCCCTACTCCCGGTCCCGATTCGTCCGAAACGACCGCCGCCCCCGACGGTGAAGAGTCGGTTACTCCGGAGGAGGACAGTGCCGAGCAGGAGAGCGCGCTCGAAACGCTCACAAGAATATGGGACGCCTATCCCGCCGACGAGGAAGGCAACAAGTTTATGACCTTCGGCGGCGACTACCACGAGGAAAATCAGGTTGAAAACGCCCCCGGCTGGCACAGCATCGACACCGCCGAGGACGCGGAATCTCTGGATACAAACTTCGGTCTTCCCGCATCTATGGTTTCGTCGGTCTCAAGAGTAGCCTGCATACGCCATATGCTCAATGCCAACACCTTCACCTGCTCGGCTTATGAGGTCATTCAGCCCGAAAACGCCGACGTCGATAACGTACAGGCTGTTGCCGACGCCCTCAGAGACGGTCTTATGAACCGCGCCTATATGTGCGGCTGGCCGGAGCAGCTCGAGGTCTACTCGGTGGGAAAGAGCACCGTTGTATGCTTCTTCGGCGCGCTGGATATCGTGAACGCCTTCAAGGACGCGCTTGTAAGCGTTTACGGCGACGACTGTGCGCAGCTTTACGAAGAGGATATGTCTGAAGCCGGCGGCGACAACACTTTCGGCTTCCCTGTTCCCGAGCTCGGATAAACTTTCAGAAAAGCGCCCCTGCTTTGAAACCGCAGGGGCAGTACTTTATGAGGACAATACAATGGTATTTTCAAGCATACCCTTTCTTTATTACTTCCTGCCGGCGGTAATCGCGGTATACTTTATAGCGCCGAAGCGTCTCAAAAACGCGGTGCTGCTGATTTTCAGCCTTGGATTTTACGCTTGGGGCGAGCCGAGATTCGTATGGTTTATGCTTATTTCAATCGCGCAGGGCTATATCCTCGGGCTGCTGATTGAGCGCTTTCGTGAAAAAAAGGCTCTTTCCCGGCTCTTTATGATTCTCTCCTGCCTGATAAGTCTCGGGCTTCTTGTTTACTGCAAATACGCCGACTTCTTCATCACCAATTTCAACGTCCTGACAGGTCTGTCGCTGCCTCTCCTCGGAATCGCCCTGCCGATAGGAATAAGCTTTTACACGTTCCAGATACTCAGCTACACCGTCGACGTTTGGCGGGGAACGGTTTCGGCGCAGAAAAACCCGATAGACCTCGGCGCTTATGTCGCGATGTTCCCGCAGCTTATAGCCGGACCAATCGTCCGCTATTCCGACATAGCCGATCAGCTCAGGGAGCGCACCGTTTCTCTTGAAAAGATATCCGCCGGCGCGCGTCGGTTTGTTATCGGTCTTGCCAAAAAGGTACTGATAGCGAATCAGCTCGGCGAGCTTATAAGCGTCTTCAAGGCTTCGGGGGATAAATCGGTGCTGTATATGTGGATATACGCGGTTGCGTATTCGATTCACATTTACTTCGACTTCTCGGGCTACTCCGATATGGCTATCGGTCTCGGAAAGATTTTCGGCTTCGACTTCCCCGAAAATTTCAACTATCCGTTTATATCAAAAAGCGCGACGGAGTTCTGGCGGCGCTGGCATATGACCCTCGGCGGCTGGTTCCGCGACTACGTCTACATCCCGATGGGCGGCAATCGCGTTTCAAAGCCGCGCTGGTTCCTCAACATCTTCACCGTCTGGTTCCTAACCGGCTTCTGGCATGGCGCCGCGTGGACGTTTATCGTCTGGGGACTTTTCTTCGCGGTGCTTCTTGTGGCTGAAAAGCTCTGCTACCTTAAATACCTCGAAAAATCGAAATTCCTTGCGCACATTTATAAGATACTGTTCGTGGCGGTGAGTTTCACCCTCTTCGACTCGGCGTCGCTTTCGGAAGCCTTCCGAAATATAGGCGCGCTGTTCGGAGCGGGAGGTCTGCCGCTCGTGTCGGCGGAGGCGTTCTACAATCTGAGAAGCTACGCGGTCATACTGATTATAGGAATAATAGGTTCTACTCCGTTGATAAAGAAGCTTCTTGCAAGATTTGCGGCTTCGCCGAAGCGCGAAAAGCTTCTTAACATTGCAGAACCGATAGCGCTGGTTGTGCTTCTCGCGATGAGCACCGGATATCTTGTGGACGGCTCCTTTAACCCGTTCCTTTACTTCAGATTCTGAGGAGGCGGAAAATATGAATACCAGAATAAAAAACGCGGTAGTCGCGGCGCTGTGCGGGCTATGGATATTCGGCTTTGCGCTCTGGGGACTGATTGAGCCTGACCGTGAAATTTCGGTGAGCGAGCGCCGCAAGCTTGCGCAGATGCCCAAGATGAGCGCGGAATCGCTTCTCGACGGCAGCTTTACTTCGAGCTTTGAAAAGTATTCTGCCGACCGTTTCCCCCTGCGCGACAGCTTTCGGCGCATAAAATCGGTGAGCGAATACTATGTGTTCAAGCAGCTCGACTCCAACAATATCTACCTTATAAACGGCTATGCCTCGCAGCTTGAGTATCCGCTCAAGGAAAGCTCGGTGGAAAACGCCGCGAAGCGTTTCGGGTATCTCTACGACACCTATCTTAGGGACTCGGGCGGAAAGGTTTACCTCTCAATCATACCCGACAAGAATTACTTCCTCGCCGAGGAGGGCGGCTATCCCCACATCGACTTTGACGAGATGATATCCTCGCTTCGCGAAAAGGTCGACTTCGCGGAATACATCGACATTATCCCGACGCTCGACATCTCAGACTATTACCGCACCGACACCCACTGGCGTCAGGAAAAGCTCGAAGACACCGCAAAGGCGCTTGCCGAGGGACTTGGGGTGGAACTGAAGCTTGAATACGAGCAAAAAAAGCACGAAAAACCGTTTTACGGGGTCTACTACGGACAGTCGGCGCTGCCGCTTGCGGGGGAGGATATGTATTATCTCGACAACGAGCTGTTTGATTCGGTAAAAGTCTATAACCTCGAAGCTCAGGACTATACGCCTGTTTACGACCTTGAGCGTGCGGACGGCTATGACCCCTACGAGATTTATCTTAGCGGACCGCGTTCGGTTATGGTTATCGAGAATCCGAACGCCGATACCGACCGCAGGCTTGTCATCTTCCGCGACTCCTTCGGTTCCTCTATAGCTCCGTTCCTTATTGAGGCTTACTCGAAAATAACGCTCGTAGACATAAGATATCTTGCGAGTCCGATGCTTAAGAACTTCGTAGACTTTGAAAACTCTGACGCGCTGTTTTTATACAGCACGCTCGTCCTCAACAACAGTGAGACGTTTAAATAAAACGGCCGTATATTCAAAAAAGCGCCCTTAAGTTTGGCTTAAGGACGCTTTCGTTTATTTTATCATTCTGTCGGCGAGCGGACGCAGTTTTACCGCGAGAGCTGACGCCGCAATTATTTTGAGGACGTCGCCTATAAGAAAAGGCGTCACACAGGTTAAAAGCGCCGGAATTATCTTTGAACCGGTGAGCAGACAGAACCACGCCGTCCCGAAAGCGTAGAGCAGAGCTGTTCCGAGCGTCATTCCGACGGGGTACGCCCACGCCTTTTTGAATTTATCGGCAAAAAGTCCGGTGATGTACGCACAGGGTATGTAGCCTACCATATAGCCGCCGGTGGCTCCGAAAAGCCGTTGGATTCCTCCCGCAAAGCCCGAAAATACCGGCAGACCTATAAAACCGAGCAGCAGGTAAATCATAACCGCAGTCCCGCCGAGCTTTTTTCCCAGTACCGCTCCCGAAAGATAGACCGCAAATGTCGCAAGCGTTACGGATATCGGTCCCACCGGCACTGCAAAGGGTGAAATTATGCACATAAACGCCGCGAAGATTCCCGCGGCGGTCATATGCCGCAGCGCCGACGCGGATTTTTCCTTGATAGTCATAGCTATACCTCCGAATAATTGCCAAGGAATTTGAAGCTTTCGCAGGTCTGCTCAAGGCTTTCGAGCATCGCGGCAATTCTCGGGTCGCGTACCGAACCCTGCATCTCGAAGAAGAACATAAACTGAAAGTCCTGCCCGACTATCGGACAGCTTTCGAGCTTTATGAGGTTTATTTCGAGAGCCGTCAGCTTGGCGAGAATCTCGTAGAGCGCGCCGGGACGGTGCTTTAGTGCGAGTATAAGGCTGATTCTGTCCGCGCCGGGGTAAATCTCGGCGTCCTTGGAGAGACAGATGAAGCGGGTATAGTTGTTGTCGCTGTTCTGGATTCTGGTGGCTATCGGGACAAGTCCGTAGAGTTCGCAGGCGGAGTGAGAGGCTATAGCCGCTATATCGCCGAATTCGCTTCTTGCGGCAAGCTCAGCCGCCATAGCGGTGTTTGGACAGGGCTGAATCCTGACCCTGCTTCCGAGGCTTTTCAGAAACTCGGAACACTGTCCGAGAGCCTGCTCGTGAGAGCGTATTTCGCGTATGTCTTCGAGTTTTGCGCCCGGCTTTGCCAGAAGCTCGTGACTCACAAAGAGCCTCTCGCTCCTCACGATTCTCAGGTTTTTGCGGTTTAAAAGCTCGTAATTCGCTCTTACCGAGCCGTTTGAGCTGTTCTCTATCGGCACGACGCCGAAACGGCAGAGTCCGTTTTCGACGGCGTCAAAAACCGCCTCGAAGCTCTTGAAGAACATAAGATTTCCACGCGGGAACATTCTGTCGGCTGCCATCTGGGCATAAGCGCCCTCGACGCCCTGCACGGCGACGGTTCCGCTCTGCGGAAATTCTCCGCAGTTTTTTGAAAGCGCGTCCTTAAGCTCGGCTTTTACCTTTGCGCCGACGGGATTCTTACACTCGCGGTAAGCGCGTCCAAGCTCGAAAAGCGAGCTGTAAAACCTGTGTATATACGGCTCCATATCGCCGCTGCGTTCTTCCGCCCACCTTAGCATCTCGCGCTCGCGGGACTTTATCTCCGCGGGAGAAAGCGGGGCTTCGGACGCCATTGCCGAAAGCTCCATACGTTTTAAAATCAGCGGCAGAAGCTCGCGGTCGAGTTCGTCTATATTGTTTCTTATCTCGTTAAGCTCCATTTTCAGACCTCCGTTACTGCGAATCTCTTACGGCTGCGCGTATACGCTCAAGCCTGCGGCAAAGCCCGCTGAAAGCGTCGGGTCTGAGCGACAGCGGACCGTCGCACATAGCGTGCGCGGGGTCCTGATGCACCGCGATTATAAGTCCGTCGGCGCCCGCCGCGACGGCAGCTTCCGAAAGCGGCGCGACAAGCTGCGCTCGGCCCGAGGAATTACTCGGGTCCACAATCACCGGTAGGTGTGAAAGCTGCTTCAAAACAGGTACCGCCGTTATATCAAGGGTTTGGGCGGTGTGGTTCTCAAAGGTGCGGATGCCTCTCTCGCAGAGTACGACGTTTTCGTTCCCTTCCGACATTATGTATTCGGCGCTCATCAGAAGCTCCTCATAGGTCGAGGAGACGCCGCGCTTTAAGAGTACAGGCTTATCCGAAGCCCCGAGAGCTTTTAAAAGCTCGTAATTCTGCATATTCCTGCCCCCGACGATTATCATATCGACGTCGTCAAACAGCCCGAGCTGAGACATATCCGTCACCTCGGCGGCTATCGGCAGTCCCGACGCTTTTTTTGCCTCGCAAAGATACTTAATTCCCTCGCCGCGAAGTCCCTGAAACGAATATGGCGAAGTCCGCGACTTGAACGCCCCGCCCCACAGAATCTGTGCGCCGGCGTTTTTAAGCTCAACGGCGAGCGAACACATCTGCTCCGCCGACTCCACCGAGCCGGGTCCCGCTATCACCGCAAGACTCCCTCCGCCTATTTCGGCGTTTCCTGCCTTTACGACGGTATCGGCGGGATGAAATTTGCGGTTGGCGTTCTTATAAGGCTCCTGCACCCTGCGTACAGCCTCTACTATGTCGAGCGCGGATATCAGGTCTATGTCGAGGGCGGAGGTGTCCCCGACAAGTCCCAGAATAGTCTGCTGCGCTCCGACGGTAGTATGAACGCTCACTCCCTTTGATTCGAGCCACGTCATCAGGCTTCTTAACTGAGCCTTATCGGGGTTCTGTTTTAAAATAACTACCATTTTCGGTCATCTCCGGTTTATTCGTAATCCACAACGTTTACCCAGTTGAGCAGAAATTCGCGTTCGCGTTCGTTGCCCTTTACCGATTGCGACGCCGCGACTATCGGCATCCACTTCTGCACGTACTGGCGCGCCGTGTCGCTCTTTTTGCAGAAGAGGTCGAGATACTGCTTTGCGGTCTCAAACTCGCCGTCGAGGCAGAACAGAAGATAGGTTCTTGCGGCGTCGGCGGAGGCGTTGCCCTGAGTGGCGTGCGCCCAGTCGAGAATATATTTTTCGCCGCTATCCGTAATTACCACGTTTGATGGGTTAAAGTCGCCGTGGCAGACCTTTTTGTGGTTAGGCATGCTCTCGAGACGGGTGTGAAGCTCGTAGCGGGTGGTAGCGTCGAGCTTGGTCTGACTTATTTTTGAATTCATCTTGTCCTTGAGCTTGGTGAGCATCGGGCAGGTTTTCGACTGCACCTGTAGCTGAAGCTCCACAAACTCCTCAAGATACTCCTGCTTCTTTTCGGGGTGTTCAGCCATAAGCTCGGCGAGGGTTCTGCCCTCGATATACTCCGAGACGAGCGCCCACCTTCCGTTTACGGTGGTCACTTCGAGAATCTTCGGGATATTCAGACCGGTTTCCTCGATTCTCGCCTGATTCAGCGCTTCGTTGAGAATCAGCGCTTTTGAGTATCCCTCATTAAAAAGCTTTATGCATAGGTCTTTGTCGCGGTAAACGGTCTTATTCGCCCTTACGGCGACAACATTGTCAAGATTCATAGGTTCAGACCTCCTTGTTTTCGCCGTAGTAGGCGTTAAGATACATCTGCTTTATCTCGCTCATAAGAGGATAGCGCGGGTTGGCGCCTGTGCACTGGTCGTCAAAGGCGTTTTCGGTCATTTCGTCGAGTGTCTTTAAAAACGCCTTTTCGTCGGGGACATAATCTCTTATCGTCGGTTTTATGCCTATTCTTTGCTTGAGTTCATCGACGGCTTTAATGAGGTTTTCGACCTTTTCGGCGTCGTCCCTGCCCGATATGCCGAGGCTGTCGGCTATCTCGGCGTATCTCGCCCTCGCGTGCGGATAGGCGTACTGCGGGAATGTACCCATCTTGCGGGGAGTTTCGGAGGAATTATAGCGTATCACCTCGTCTATGAGGAGCGCGTTGGCTACGCCGTGGGCGATGTGGTGATAGGCTCCGAGCTTGTGCGCCATCGAGTGGCAGACGCCCAAAAACGCGTTTGCGAACGCCATACCCGCCATTGTTGCGGCGTTTGCCATCTTTTCGCGGGCGATTCTGTCGCCGCCGTTTTCGTATGCTCTCGGCAGATATTCAAATATTATCTTCAGAGCCTGAAGCGCGAGACCGTCGGTGTAGTCCGTAGCCATAACCGAGACGTAAGCCTCAAGCGCGTGGGTTACTGCGTCTATTCCCGAAGCAGCCGTGAGACCCTTCGGCGCGGTCATATGAAAGTCGACGTCTATTACCGCCATATCGGGCAGAAGTTCATAGTCGGCAAGGGGATATTTCACGCCGGTTTTTCCGTCGGTGATGACGGCGAACGGAGTTACTTCAGAGCCGGTTCCCGCAGATGTCGGAATCGCTGTGAAGTACGCTTTTCTGCCAAGCTCAGGGAACGGACAGATTCTTTTTCTTATATCGGAAAATCTCATTGAGATGTCGGCAAAATCGGTGTCGGGATACTCGTATAACAGGTGCATTATCTTAGCCGCGTCCATAGCCGAGCCGCCGCCGAGCGCTATTATCGCGTCGGGTTCAAAGCTTCGCATAGCCTTTGCGCCTGCCTCCGCACTCGCGAGTGTAGGATCCGGTTCGACGTCGTAAAAGACGGTGTAAACCGCTCCGAGCGATGAGAGCTTATCCTCGACGGGCTTTGTATGACCGTTTTTATAGAGAAAGCTGTCGGTCACGATAAATACGCGTTTTTTGCCCGAACCGACAAGTTCTTCGAGCGCGGTGGGCAGACAGCCCTGTTTGACATAGATTTTTTCGGGTGTGCGGAACCAGAGCATGTTTTCTCTCCTTTCGGCGACGGTCTTGATGTTGAGAAGATGCTTAACGCCGACGTTTTCGCTCACAGAGTTGCCGCCCCAAGAGCCGCATCCGAGGGTGAGCGACGGCGCGAGCCTGAAGTTGTAGAGGTCGCCTATGCCGCCCTGCGACGACGGCGTGTTGACAAGTATTCGGCAGGTCTTCATTCTCTCGGCAAAGGCGGCGAGCTTTTCGCGCTCGGTGTCGGCGTTGAGATATATCGAGGACGTGTGTCCGAAGCCGCCGTCTGCTATCAGGCGTTCCGCTTTGGAAAACGCTTCTTCAATGTCCTTTGCGCGGTACATCGCCAGCACCGGCGAAAGCTTTTCGTGGGCAAACTCCTCGGAAAGTTCCACGCTTTCAACCTCGCCTATCAGAATCTTTGTATCCTTCGGGACGCTTATTCCGCAGATTTCGGCGATCTTCGGCGCGCACTGCCCGACTATCTTTGCATTGAGAGAGCCGTTGATTATCATAGTGTGCCGGACGGCGTCTGTCTCGTCGGGGTTCAGAAAATAGCAGCCCCTGCGGGCAAATTCCGCTTTTACGGCGTCGTATACGCCGTCGAGGACTATTACCGACTGCTCCGAGGCGCATATCATTCCGTTGTCGAAGGTTTTTGAGTGGATTATCGAGTTGACCGCGAGCAGAATATCGGCGGAATCGTCGATTATCGCGGGGGTGTTGCCCGCGCCGACGCCGAGGGCCGGCTTTCCACTCGAATACGCCGCCGTAACCATTCCCGCGCCGCCCGTTGCGAGGATAATATCAGCTTCGCGCATTAAAAGGTTCGTCATTTCGAGGGTGGGAACGTCTATCCACGCGATAATGCCCTCCGGCGCTCCCGCCTCGACGGCGGCTTCAAGGACAGTCTTAGCGGCTTCTATCGTGGACTTCTTAGCGCGCGGGTGCGGACTGATTATTATTCCGTTTCTCGTTTTCAGGGATATAAGCGTCTTGAAAATCGCCGTAGAGGTGGGGTTTGTAGTTGGGATGACCGCGGCGATAACGCCTATCGGTTCGGCTATTTTCATCATTCCGCCGGATTTGTCTTCTTCAATGACGCCGCAGGTCTTAACATTCTTATATTGATTGTAGATGTATTCCGAGGCGTAGTGATTTTTTATCACCTTGTCCTCAACGACGCCCATTCCGGTCTCCTCCACGGCAAGCTTTGCAAGGGGAATCCTCGCGCGGTTCGCAGCGGCTGCGGCGGCGCGAAATATGGCGTCTACCCGCTCCTGAGAGTATTCCGCAAATTTTTTCTGCGCCTCTCTCACGCGTCTGATTGCGGCTTCAAGCGCTTCCACGCTTTCAACCGTGGCGTATTTTTCGGTTTTCATAAAATGCCTCCTAAAGAAGTTGTCGTCAGGCTTCACCGCGAGTTCGGCGGCTGAACCGGTTTTTGTTTGAAAAAGCATAAAATCAGGTTGTGTTCACACAGTGCAAACATTTCAGGGAACCCCCGGCGAGGGTTCCCTACGGCAAAACAGTCCACCGGACTGTTTTGCCTACCCTCCTGCGCTTCGCTGCGCAAGAATTTCGCAGCCTGCGGGCTGCGCCGAGGGGCGCCGCCCCTCGACCCCGCGAGCCTTTTGAAAAAGGCTCGACCGAAAACTTTT
>CANQVG010000010.1 GCA_947627235.1 uncultured Clostridia bacterium
TCATTCTACCAGAAGTGCGGGGACATGTCTATTTTTTTGTCCCGATTTTCTTTTTGCGAAAAATAGTGTACCTTATCCCTCGAACCTCCCCTTATGCTTATCCGCTTCGATTTTGACGCTGACTTTTCCCGGCGCGCTTACGCTGTACGACCCGGTTTCCATGTCCGATTCGTCAAAAATCACATTTCCATCAGCATCGCGTATCTCAATAGAAAGTTGTCCGGATTCCGTTTCTACAGCTATGTTGAGAATATCATTTTTTGGGCGAATAGTTTTCTTCATCGTCCCGTCAAGCAAAGTATATTTTCCGGACCAGCTGCTCAAACCGTTATTTCCGATATACCCGATCCTTGTCGCGCTCTTAGGTTCAAATCCCAATCCGCCCGAAAAAATCAAGCTCACCACAGCAAAAACTAATACAAAAGATATAGTTATACCCGAAAAAATCCACGGCTTGCGAACCGTCTTTTTGTATTCTTTAATATCGTTTTCATCCGTATGAAGTTCAAAATCTTTTCCGTCATTTTCCTTTTCGACTATGAGAAGTTCTTTGTTATATGAGCCGGCTGTCGTCGCAATTCTGCCGCCCTTGTCAGCCCACGGACGAAAAATGACCTTTCCCAAGGAATAATCAAGATTAAGATTTTTAAATAGTACCCGATATCCGCAATCCTCCAAAAAAGAGGCGTATTCTTTAGCGTTTTGCTTAGATTTTTCCCCGACAAATTCCACGGCGTAGCGATATTTTTTCGGCTCGCAATCTTCAAATTCATACCACGCCCTGCCCGTATCCACCAAACGAAAACCCTTATCCGACATTTCATTCAGCCAATTTTTCTGTTTATCCAAAAGCCCCCAAAAGAAACGGTAATATTTTTTACGCATGATCATTCCTCCATAATTTTTTCCGCGACCCCGACCAGTTCTTTTAATCTCAATATTTCTTTTTTGCAGACGTCTTTCCCGGCGCTTGTGATAATGTACTCTTTTTTTCGGCCGCCCGTGTTGCCGTGCGGTGTGATCCACCCCTTTTCTTCGAGAGACGTAAGAGCACCATAGAGCGTCCCTGCGCCCAACGTCAAGCGCCCGTTTGTTTTTTCTTCGATAAACTGCATGATCGCATATCCGTGTTTTGGCTGATAAAGCGACAGCAAAATAAAGAATGTCACTTCTGTCAGCGCCCCACCTTTTATATTATCGCGCAATTTCTCACCTCCATATTACGTTTACTGTAATAAATATATCACTAACCGTAATAAATGTCAAGCAAAAACGAAGAGAAAACAGACAAAAGCAAAAAATGTCATAATAGCCAAAATATGGGCTGTAATATTGTCGGGATTGCACAAAATGATCGACGGATTGAAAATTATTACGAAAAAATCCGGTCGGGCAAACAGGGAAAGCCGTTTCACGAGCTAATCCTGCAAATTGGCGATAATGAAAGCTGGTTTTGTTGCTGCTCACACTTCGCGGTCATAAACGACCGACCACTCGTGTTCGCAGACAAAACCCCGCGTTCATCGGACAATATGGGCGCTACGAACGAAAGCGGAGAGCTTGCCAAGACCGTTTTGGAGGAGTATTTTCAGCATTTCCAAGAGCGCAATCCGAGCCTGCGGGTGTTCTCGGCTCATCTCCATATGGACGAAGCCACGCCGCATTTGCACATTGACTTTGTGCCGTTTACGACAGGGAGCAAGAGAGGTTTGGATACCAGAGTATCTTTGAAACAGGTTTTGGCGGCTCTCGGTTTCAAGGGTGGGACGAGAGGTATGACGGAATGGAATCAGTGGGTGCAATCGGAGAAAGAGGCACTTGCGGAAATCATGGAGCGGCACGGAATTGAGTGGGATCATAAAGGTACTCACGAAAAGCACCTCTCGGTTTTGGACTTTGAGAAGAAACAGAGAGCCGAGGAGGTGGAGCAGCTTAACGCCGAAATTGAATCTGCGAAAAAGGACTTGCGGACGGTGGAAAAGCAGCTAAATCAGACTGTGCCGAAGTTAAAGAGCGCAGAGAAGCTGGCGGCAGATTTTCCCGAAGATGTTGATAAACTGCTACCCGAAGTGGGTGCGTTTGAATCTGCAAAAACATACCGCGAGAAAAAGGCGAAACCTGTGCTTGACAACGCGGTCAGGCTCATCAAGTCATTGTATCACAGCGTATTGGATTTGCAAGCCGAGAATCGCGATTTGAGGGGGAAATTCGACAGAAAAGAGAACAGCTACGCGAGGGTCAGCGAGCATAATAAAAAGCTGCTGAAAGAAAACGTCGAGCTGCGGGAGGACAGCAAAAAGCTTGAAAATATAACCAAATCGCTGCCGCAGAGCGTGAAAAGTCAGATTTTGCAGTCCCCAGAAAGGAACGAGAGGGAGGTGATTTGACAGAAATCAACGGAATCAGAATTTAATTCATCAGTTGTAATGTTGTCAAAGATTTTGTACATCAAAAGAAAAGAATTCAGCAGGAGAGAGAAAGTTTAAAGCCAGGACGATTGCAAAACTTTCTTTGGTGCGCAGTTCGCTACGCATCAAAATCGGCGAGGAGAGTAAAACTTTTGCATGCCATAAACCCTCTTTTGATTTTTCTCTATGACTTCTCTCAACTTTTCCATTGCACCGCGAAGTGTATGAACGGATAAGCTTGTAGCGAATATCGATTTTCTTCTCAGTAAGCTCAAACCCTGCCGAAATTACATTTTCGTGTAATTACTTATTGATTTTCGGAAGAACTTGTGCTATAGTATATTAAAACACATTTATGTGGTTAAGAGATGCTTATTATGGCTGTTAGTTACAATAAACTTCGGAAACTGCTTATTGATAAAAATATGAAGAAGAAAGAACTCGGAGAAATTGCGATGATAAGTAACTCTCTTATTGTAAAGCTTGGAAAGAACGAAAACGGTATTGTTGATGTATTGGTAAAAATTTGCTCTGTGCTTGACTGCATAATAGACGAATATCATGGAATTAGTTCCCAATGACAGACAAGCAATGTAAGGATGGTAGAAAAATGAAGACAGACAAAAAGCCCACATACATTAGCTTGTTTAGCAGTGCAGGAATCGGATGCTACGGCTTTAAGTTGGAGGGATTCGACTGCGTAGCAACTAATGAGCTAATTACAAGGCGATTGGACATTCAAAGATATAATAAAAAATGCAAGTATGAGAGTGGATATATTTGCGGCGATATTACAGAGGACGCTACTAAATCCGCATTATACGCTCAAATTGATTTGTGGAGAAAAAAAGAAAACGTATCTCGTATTGATGTCGTAGTTGCCACTCCACCTTGTCAAGGAATGTCCGTGGCCAATCACAAAAAAACTTCCACGGAGATTGTAAGAAATTCTTTAGTGATTGAGTCTATTAAGATTATCAAGCGGGTCAATCCGCGCTTTTTCATATTTGAAAATGTTCCCGCGTTTATGAAAACCATATGCACCGATATCGATGGTCAAAACAAAACCATTGCAGACGCTATCGAAAATAATTTGGGAGGAGAGTATTCGTATATCTCCCGAATTATTAACTTTAAAAATTATGGAGCTTGTTCCAGCAGACAGCGTACTGTAGTGATTGGCGTTTCCAAAGACTATGCTGATGAAGTTTCACCATTGGAACTCTATCCCGATCTTGTGGAGGAAAAAACTCTCAGACAAGTAATCGGTGGACTAAAACCATTAAAAAAGTTTGGTGAGATAGATGAGAGCGATATATACCATTCTTTCAGAGTATATCCCGAACCTATGAGAGCGTGGATCTCCGACATCAAAGAGGGCGAATCTGCTTTTGATAACGAGGACGACAGCAAAAAACCTCATCAGGTCAAGGACGGCATAATTGTAATAAATCAGCAAAAAAACGGAGATAAGTACAGACGCCAGTACTGGGACAAAGTTGGTCCGTGTATTCACACGAGAAACGATCAGCTCGCAAGTCAGAATACTATCCACCCAAGCGACGACCGAGTTTTCAGCATCAGAGAACTTATGATGATGATGACTGTTCCGTGCTCTTTCAAATGGGCGGAGGAAGACTTAGAAACGCTTAATCAGATGCCTGTTGCTAAAAAAAGAGCATTTCTAAAAAAGGAAGAAATAAAAATCAGACAATCTTTAGGCGAGGCTGTTCCTACATCTATCTTCCAGGCTATTGCCAAGAAAATTGCTGATGTTCTAAAGCATACTCCGATAAATACGGCAACAATCAATAAAATCGTAAACGAGCATGGACTGGCTGATGTTGAAATACTCAAAAGTTTTATTGTAAAAAACGAAATGTCCTTATCTGCTACCACATTGGGCAAAATCGCGGAATTAGCCAATACAAGTCGTACTGATAAAGCTGCTTTTTTTACCGGCAAAACGCTCATTACAGAAATGATGAAATCATTGCCGGATACCGATCATCAAACGGTAAGGATTCTTGAACCGTCTGTTGGTGTAGGCAACTTCATTCCTCTCATCTTGAAGAAATTTGAGGGCAAGAAAATTGTTCTTGATGTGGTAGACATTGATGAACATAGCTTGGAGATAACCAAGCTGATACTGAAAAACTATAATATTCCTCAAAATTGTACCATAAATTACATTGTGGATGATTTTTTGCTCCACGATTTTGACGAGAGATACGATTACATTATTGGTAATCCTCCGTTCTTTAAAATGAAATCTGACAACACTTTGCTGAACGTATATCGTCAAAAGGCAATCAATCGAGATACCACCAACATTTGCTCCTTTTTTCTTGATAAAGCAATAAGTATCGGTAATTATTTGGCATTGGTTTTTCCAAAGTTCTTGCTGAACACACCTGAGTTTGCCAAAACACGAGAATATCTTTCTGAAAAAGCAGTTGAGAGCATTATTGATTTTGGCGAAAAAGGATTTCCGGGCGTGTTAGTTGAAACATTGGCAATTTTTATCAATAACCAAGGACGCCCATCTAAAACAAACGTATTTTCTTTTACACGTGGCATTCACCTTGAACAAACGCAGGACTATATCTTTGACAAAAAGCTTCCTTATTGGATCATCTATCGTAATAGCAAGTTTGATAGCGTCTGCAAACAGTTGGATTTTAATGTTTTCAAGGTGTTTCGGGATAGACAGATAACAAATAAACTGCTGAGCGAAGTTGGTGATATTAGAGTCTTAAAATCTCGCAATATAAGCGACGATGGAAAAAATGTAATTGATATTGATGGATATGATTCGTACATATCGTTCGTCGAGGCAAAATCACTTGCCGTTTTTGAATACTTGCAACGAGAAGATGTTTATTTAACACCTAATATGACCTATAAACCTCGAGTGATAAGAAAACCTAAGGGCACTCTCGTTAACGGCTCCTTGGCAATTCTTGTTCCTAAAGGACAAATCGTTCCCACTGAGGTACAGCTTGAATATTTCTCAACACAGGAATACAGGGATTTTTATCAGGTTGCGAGAAATTATCAGACCAGATCGTTGAATGTGGATGCTTGTTCAGTATTCTTCTACGGACTTTTACGTGAGAGCGAAAAAACTGCGCCTATTACCGAAAAGCTGAATGAACAAGAAAATGTTCAAATTTCAATGTTTAGCTAATTAAAAGAGGTGAACCAAATGTTAGCACAACAAGCTATCATAGATTTTTGTAATCAATATGATTACGATATAAGAAAAAGTGGCAATGGCAGATGGATTGATCAAAAGTGTGCAGCAGATGTAGTTACTGTTGTAGCTGACTGCATCTATAATTACGCCTTGCAGGATGAAGATGGCATTTTTACTTCGACTGAAATATGGCACTATGACTATACCGTTGAAAATGTTGAAGCCATTTTCAAGAAACCCGGCGTAGAAAACGAAGCTGCAAGAAGCGAATACGATAAATTCTTTCAACAGCCGATGGAAATGCTGGCAAACGCAAACGTCTTGAAGAAAACAAAGCGAGAAAATCGAAACTTTTATCAAGTGAACAATTTGGAAGTTCTTGAATACATTGCCCTACGCGAGCGTAATGCGCTGTTTTTCTTGAAGACCTATATCGAAAAAGTTTTGCGAGATAGCGGTATATATGCGGATTTTGAAGCATTCTTCAGAACCCAAACCAAAGGTTCTTACCTACACGTCAAAGAGGCGTTTTCGAGTTTTATCATCAGGAACACCAAAATTAACGGTACTGTAGAGTGCAACCGTATTTTTATTAAGGTGTTAAATCCGCTGGCATATTTCAATAATTCACGCGGTACTGAAAAAGGCAGACTATCTGAGCAAATCATTACCTATGATATGTTGATGTATAATCGCAACAACTTTAGAGATGCGTATGCGGATAAACCCAAAGGCGTAACAAGAAAAGAATATGCTGCGGAACATCCCGTGGAAGTCAACGAAGCATATTACCACTATCAATCCGCAAAAGCGAAGAGGTTCCTACGTTTGTTCAACGACCAAAATCGTGATGGACAGACAGAGCATCTTGAAACTGCTCATATGCGTGATAAAGCAATACATATGCACCACATCTTTCCCGAAGCACAGTATCCCGAAATCTGCTATTACTTGGAGAATATTATTGCCCTTACCCCAACACAGCATTTGAATTATGCTCATCCGAACGGTCATACGCAGGAGATTGATGAACAGTATCAGCACTTACTCCTGCTCTCCAAGGCAGATCGAATCCACGAAAATCTGACAGATGTTGCGACAGAGAAAATTTATGAGTTTTCTAATTTTTTGTTTGTTCTTAACGTCGGCTTTGATAATGACGATGTATTGGAAATTGCGAATATGGATTTCTGTTCTGTCATTAACGCTATCAACGTGCATTATGCAGTATAAGGAGGATTATTATGAGTAAGTTTTATGGCAAAAATAAACAAGTATTGATAAGTTGATTGAACAAATAGATAAAGTTTGTAATTCAAATGCGATTGTGTTTTCACAAACGCAAATATTTTCAAGAAGATGAGTAATAATGCTTTGATATACAAACGCCATATTGTAACTGTGTGGGCGGCAAAAATTCATGAGTATCAGGCGTCTTTAGTTCAAAGATTAGATGAGATAGCCAAGGCGTATTACGGAAATAAGAGTACTATGTGGGGCGAAATAAAATGCTGTTAAAATGATAAAAGAAAGAAGTCGATTATAAAACGCTATGGTCATATGAAAAAATTGATATAACAGAAATAATAGAAATTATCGCTTTAAAGCAAAAAATGAAAAATAGCTTGTGACAAATGAGATAAAGTGTGATATAATAAAAACATCGGAAATCATTCCGCTTTTGCAATCATTCCTGTTATCACCGCTGATAACAAATTGATAACAAACGCCGATATAGGCAGAATAATACAACGAATAATAATTATCAAAAGAAAAATGAATACGACAACGCATTTTCTCTAAGCAGAATTGTTTTGTTTATGACGAGTGGGAATAAATTTCTCGTCCCCGCAAACCCTTATTTAAAGCCTTTTGCAGACTTTGTATACCCCTTTGATAACAAAATTATAACACCCCGCCACTGATTTTGCTTTCAATTAAATTGACGCCGGAAAGGAATTTATTATGACCGCACAAATACCTGACGAATCATCTGCACATTCCCATAAAACCAAGGTCTATTCAATTATATTGCCGATAATTATAATATGCGCCGTTTTGATTGGGTTCTGTTTATACTTTGCTGACGATGATTATTCTTATAGGCTGTATAACGATGCAGAAGATTTTGAAAACACCTTCAATAAGAATCGTGAAGATTTTGATGAGATCCTTTCAGTATTGGATAATTCTGACCTGTGGGGTTATCTGTTTGACATCGGAAGACCATCTATTATGAACCCGTCTATTCAAAATTGGAATGATTTTTTAACTGACGAGGAGTATAATATTGTTTGTGATTTTTTGCAAACATACGGTCCTCATTCGATGAGAGATTATTATGAAGCGTTTTATATGTGCTTTTTGTGTAAAACCGAAGATGTCACTTTGTATTATACTGAACTTGAAGGACGGGAGCTTGACCGTTATCTTTCTTATATCGAGGGTCAGGACAAAGAAATCACCCAAATTGATGAAAAGTGGTATTTGGCAGTCAAACCCTGCGAGTTTGTCAGAGAAAAGAGAGAATATTGAAAAAGATAACGGCAATTATCCGATCTGAGTTATTCCTTACGGTTTGATGTTCGAGCTTGACTGCGATAAAAGGGCAATCACCGTAACGGAGAGTCCAGCAACGTGAGGAGATATTATGTCAAAAGGTTTAGTCTACATACTTACGAATCCCTGCCTTGACGGGTGGGTAAAAATAGGTATGACCGAGCGCAACGATATAGAAAAAAGGTTACAGGAGCTGAATTCTCCGACCAATCTACCGCTCTCATACAGGTGCTACGCTGTTTATGAGGTGGACAACCCGCTCGAAGTTGAAAAACGCATACACAGCATTATAGACAGAATCGACGATTCTCTGCATGCAAGAGAGCAGCTCAACAACGGTAAAATTCGCGAAAGGGAGTTTTTCAAGATATCCCCTGAAGCGGCATACGGTGTTTTCAAAGATATAGCCGCTCTGCGCGGAGATGCCGTAAATCTAAAGCTTTATACTCCTACATTAGGTCAGGCTCAGGAGCAGGAGCTTGCCGAAACAAGAACAAAGCGTTCAAATAATTCCTTCAAACTGCTTGGAATCGGCGTGGGGGAGGAGATTTCTTTCCTATATGACGACACAATAACCGCAAAGGTGCTTGATAATAAAAACAAGGTCGAATTTGAAGGCGAAAGGTATTCCGTAACCGGCTTGGCGTCTAAAATTCTAACGGATAGATTCGGATGGTCTGAGCATCTTAGCGTCAATGGATGGAAGTTTTTCACAAAGGACGGTGTCGCGCTGAGCGACCTGCGTACAGCCATTGAAAACAGTGATGACGATGAAGCCTGAGAGATCGGGACACCCGACCGTGCGTGTTTTTCACGAATTTGGTCCGTTTTACCGCTCGGACAGCGAGATTCTGATACTCGGGAGCTTTCCGTCGGTCAAGAGCCGCGAGCAGGCGTTTTACTATGCCCACCCGCAAAACCGTTTTTGGAGGGTGCTTGCGGGGAGCTTCGGCGATAGCGTTCCCGAAAGCCTGCCCGAGAAGCAGGCGCTGCTGATGCGGCGCCGAATTGCACTTTGGGACGTGATAGAAAGCTGCGAAATACGCGGTTCAAGCGACTCCTCAATCAAAAACGCAGTACCTACAGATGTTTCGCGGCTGCTCGCAGAAACTTCGGTAAAGCGGATAATATTAAACGGAAAAACAGCCGAGCGACTGTTTTGGAAATTTCATTCGGGTTTGTCGGTTCCCACGGTATCCTTGCCGTCGACAAGCCCCGCTAACGCTTCTTTTACGCTTGAAAGACTTATTAAGGAGTGGCGTCCAAAGCTGCTCGTTTAGAATTTCGGAGGTGCGATTATGGATTTTTATGAGCTTGCAAAGAAAAGGTATTCGGTGAGAAGCTTCAGCGAAAGGCGAATAGAACCCGAAAAGCTTGAGCTGATACTCGAAGCCGGCAGAGCGGCTCCCACAGCGAAAAACGGTCAGCCGCAGAAAATATACGTTTTACAAAGCGATGAGGCGCTTGAAAAGATAAATTCCGTCTGCCGCTGCATTTTCGGCGCGGGGACGGTTCTCGCAGTCGGCTACGACGAAAACCGCGACTGGAAAAACCCGCTTATGCCGCCCTATCATTCCGGAGAGACCGACGCTGCCATAGTATGTACGCATATGATGCTCGAAGCTGCTGACCTCGGCATCGGTTCCTGTTGGGTGGGTTTTTTCAGCGCCGACGAGGTTTCAAATGCTCTCGGGCTGCCCGAAAATATACGTGTGACTGCGCTTCTGCCGCTCGGCTATCCCGCCGCCGACGCCGCTCCTTCGGAGCGCCACGCTATTCGCGCGCAGCTCGGCGATACGGTGGAATATCTGTGAGCGCTGGAGCGTCTGTTAAATCGGTGGTATTCGATATAGGCGGAACTCTTATGGAATACCGCGATATGCCCTATGTATGGTTTGACTATTACGCCGGGGCCTTTGAACGCCTGAATACAGAGCTTTCCTTGGGTCTCAGCGACGCTCAGACTGAGCGCTCGCTAAAGGTGCTCAAAGACTACAATCCCGGGATAAACTACCGCGAGGTAGACTATCCTCCCGAGAAGATTTTCGGCGACGTGACCGCAGGCTGGAACACCGATATTCCCATAAAAGAGATAATAAAGTGTTTTTTCGGCGCAATGAATCTGAAAGCGTTTATCTACCCCGAGAGCGTGGAAGTGCTTAAGGAGCTTAAACGGCGCGGTCTGATAATCGGGACTTATACAAACGTCGTCTCGGGTATGCCGGACGAGATGCACAAAAGCTATTTTTCGGAGCTTCTGCCCTATTTCGACATATATGTCAGCTCCTGTAGCTGCGGTTTTCGCAAGCCGAATCCGCGCGGACTCGAAGTCATCGCGGAAAAATTCCGCCTTTCGCCCGACGAGATGATTTTTGTCGGCGACGAGAAAAAGGACCCCGAGACGGCAAAACGCTTCGGATGCCGCTCGGTTCTCGTGAACCGCTCCGAAGAGCCGCGCAAATTCGGGCAGGACTTTACCGTTAAGAGTCTTACGGAGCTTTTGGACGGAAAAATTATTTCGTGACGCAATTTTTTGCCCGCTTTGTGCGTATTACAGATAAAAGTATCGGGAAGTGATGTTTATGAAAAGAATAATTGCCGCGACAGTGATAATGTCGCTGATTCTGTGCGGCTGTAGGGTAGGACCGAGAGAGGGCGCCGATATCCTTTCTTCTGGGGATATTTCCGAGCCGATTACCTCAGTCGCCGATACGCAGACCGAGCCTGCTGCCGAGTCCGAAATAGATGAGATATTGCCGTCCGCCGAGCCGGAAACAACTTCCGCTCCGGACGAAGCGCCGACTGAGACCGAAGCTCCGCCGGTGACCTCCGTTCAAACAGAAGCCACCGAGGAGACTTCCTTGGTTTTTAATTCGGAGGACTATGAAATCGAATATTATGAGACGGCGAAGATACTTTACTCCACCATTTCGCTGAACGTGCGGTCGGGTCCGTCGGTCGACTACGGGTCGATAGGCGCGCTTTACGAGGGACAGAAGGTCAACGCCGTGGGATACGTCGGCAGAACAGGATGGTACCTGATAGAGTACCGCGACGATTACGGCTTTGTCAGCGGCTACTATATGGCCGACGAAGACCCGAATCCGCCCGAGGAGCAGACAAAGACTCCAGAAGAGGAATTCGGTCAGCCTGACCCGCTCGACCACGCCGCGCAGAGTACTATTATCAGCGACTTTGCCGCCCTGATAGGCGTGGACGCAGATTCTGTGGTGCTCGCGAAATACTACGGCAGTTTTGATTCGGGCGAGGTGGTGCTGCTATACTCCACCGAGCTTGGGTATACCTGTGATATGAAAAACTTCAGCGTCGCGGGATATGACTTCGAGCTTTCGAGCGGAGGCTACAGCATAGATCTTCACACCTCCGACGGCAGGTTTACCGACATTTCCGAGGCGTATGAAAACGGGCTTCTAAGCGAGCGCGATATAGCGGCAATTCATTATTACGGAGAAAACTTCTGAGCGGGGCGGTGAGGGCTTGATTTTGGCTGATGAGCTTGCAAAACGCATCTTTGAGCTTCCGACGCTGCCGTATTACTTTGAAAGCGGCGGTCTGAAACGGTACGCCTATCTTGGCGGAGGAGAGTCGGAGGCTGCCGACAGGATGTTTCTTAATTACGTCCACAAAGCGGCGTTTCTGAGGCTTTGCGCCCTATATGCCGACGGCGTCTCCGAAGCCGCCCGCAGGGAGATATCCTCGGTTATGAAAAAGCTTGTAAACGGCTGCAATAGTCGATTGAGAGGATTTTTCACCGAGAGTGAGCAGGAGCAATACATAAGAAGTCTTTCTCAGACGGAGCTTGAGCAGATTTCGGAGCAGGCGCAAATGTACGGCTTTTGCCTCGGCGTGATGAAAAGCCGCGCCAAAAAGCGCGTGGAAAAGCAATAAAAAGCAGACGGAATTTTCCGTCTGCCTTTGTTTTATGCGGATTATTTGTCCACCAACTGCAAATCGTACAGCTTTTTATAAAGTCCGTTTTGTTTCAGAAGCTCCTGATGAGTGCCGCTCTCGTGTATCTTTCCGTGGTGCATAACGATTATCTTGTCAGCGTGTTGAATCGTCGAGAGTCTGTGCGCGACCATTATCGTGGTTCTGCCCTCCATCAGTTTTTCAAGAGCCTCGGTTATGAGTCCCTCCGTCTCGGTGTCAATATTGGCGGTCGCCTCGTCAAGGACGAGTATTGAGGGCTTGTGAGCGAGGGTTCTTGCGAAGCTTATCAACTGGCGCTGTCCCGCAGAAAGAGTGGAGCCGCGCTCTGTTACGGCTGCGTCATACTGCCGCGGCATTTTTTCTATGAATGTGCTTGCGCGGACGGTCTCGGCGGCTTTTTTCACGTCGTCGATGCTTATATCGTCGCTGCCGAGCGAGATGTTAGACTTTATGTCGCCGGTAAACAGGAAAACGTCCTGCTGAACCTGACCTATAGCGCCGCGAAGAACGTCGGTGTCGATGTCCTTGATGTTTATGCCGTCGATGAGGATTTCACCCTTTTGAATGTCAAAATACCTGCCGATGAGGTTGAGTATCGAGGTCTTGCCCGCTCCGGTCGCGCCGACGAACGCCACCTTTTCACCGGGGTTTATCGTAAAGCTCACGTCTTTGAGGATGTAGTCGTCGTTTTCGTAGGCGAACCACACGTTTTTAAACTCTATCCTGCCTGTCATCGGCGGAACGACGGGGTTCTCGGGGTTGACGATATCGGGCTTTACGTCGAGAACCGAGAAGACCTTTTCTGCGGACGCGAGTGAAGACTGGAGCGTTCCGAACTGCTCTGCAAGTTCCTGAATCGGTTCAAAGAAGCTGCCGATGTAGCTTATGAAGATGAATAGTGTTCCGAGTGATATTCTTCCGCTGAGGACAAACCAAGCACCGACCGCTATGACGATAACCTTTGCGATTATCGAGACCATAAATATCGACGGGCGGAAGATGGCGAATATCATCATTTCGCGCCAGCTCGCCTTATACAGTTCGGAGGATTTCTTTTCAAATTCACTGTATTTTTCCTTTTCGCGGGCGAAAATCTGTATCAGTCTCATACCAGAGATGTGTTCCGAAAGAAATGTGTTGAGCTCGGTTATTTTATTTCTCGTCAGTTGATATGCTTTTCGCGATACATAGCGGAAGTAGAAAGTCAGCACCGCTACTACGGGAAGAAGCGCGAACGAAACAAGGGTCATTCCCGGACTGCGCGCGAGCATTATAGCGGCGTAACCGAAAATCATAACCACGTTTCTGAAAAGCCGCACCAAAATCGTCGTGAAAAGCTCGTTTATCGACTCGGTATCGTTTGAGACTCGGGTTACGAGCTTGCCGACGGGAGTCGTGTTGAAGAAATTGAGCGAAAGGCTCTGAATGTGTGAAAACACCTGTTCGCGCATCGAGTAGATGATGTTCTGACCCATTTTCTGCAAAAGCCATGTGTCCGCCCAGTTGAGAATAAATCCCGCGATTAGAGCCGAAAGATAAACGATTGCAGCGCGGAAGATACCGCCGAAATCGGAGCGCCGAAGTGATTTGAGCTGCGCGCGTTCAAGAGGGATTCCCGAGGAATTTGAGTCTATAAAGCCCTTTACGACCTCCGGCTCGGCGTCGATAAGCGAGACGGTTTCTGAGGCGGTCAGCCTTTCCGCCATATAGTATTCGTCTTCATACAGCAGGAGCTGATAGTATTTCGGCTCGTCTGAGCTAAGTTCCTCCTCCGAAAGCTCTCCGTAGCAGCGTTCGAGACGGGTGCCGTTATACACAGACTCCCCGACGTCGCTTACGGTGTAGGGCTGATAGTAGCCGTTGATGTAGTCGTCTATCGCGTCGCCGATGATAATGGGACGGTAAAGCTCTATGACGATTATCAGCAGCACAAGAAATGTAGCCGCCGCCATTACCCATTTATGGGGCTTGAGGTATCCTAAAAGCCGTCTCATACCTCCGCCTCCTTTCTGCCGAAGTCCGCAATGTCGCGTGCAAGCGCCGCTTTCTGCTCGCCGACGGCAGCTTCAAGCTGCTGCTTTTCAAACATTTCCTTGTAGATTCCGCCTTTTTCCATCAGCTCACGGTGGCTTCCTATTTCGGCAGCCTGCCCGTCCTCGAGCACCATAATAACGTCCGCCGCCTGAATCGTCGAGACGCGGTGGGCAATTATGATTGTCGTCTTGCCGTCGCGGTTTTTCTTTAGGTTCTTGAGGATATGCTCCTCGGTGTCGGTGTCGACGGCGGAGAGAGCGTCGTCCAAAATGAGTATCGGGGCGTCCTTTATGAGCGCGCGGGCAATCGAGCTGCGCTGCTTCTGTCCGCCCGAAAGCGTGACCCCGCGCTCTCCGACCACCGTCTCATAGCCGTCGGGGAACTCGATGATATTGTCGTGGATACATGCCGCTCTGGAAGCCTCTACAATGCGCTCCATACTCTTTTCATGCGTACCGAAGGCGATATTTGAGCTGAGCGTGTCGGAAAACAGGAAGTTGTCCTGAGGCACATAAGCGATATTTTCGCGCAGAGTGTGCAGAGGAATGGTGTTTATATCCTTGCCGTCGAAGAAAATCATTCCCGGCTTGGTATTGTAAAGATGCAAAAGCAGGTTCACAAGCGTTGATTTGCCGTTGCCGGTTCTGCCGATAATCGCAAGAGTGGTTCCGGCGGGGACTTCGAGGCAGATGTCGCGCAGCGTAGGTTCGCTCATACCTTTATGTATAAATGTGAGGTGGTTAAAGGTGATGTTTCCCTGAAGCGCCGGCACAGGGCGGACATCGTCGGTGTCAGCGACCTCCGGCATATCCTCGAAGACTTCCTGAATCCTCTTGGCAGAGGCGAAGCCTTGGGAGAACATATTTATCGCGTCGCCGCAGGCAATCATCGGCCAGACGAGCATTCCCACATACTGGTTAAACGCTACAAACCGTCCGAGAGTGATATCTCCGACTATGGCAAGATATCCTCCGTATATAAGGGTAATCAGGCTGCTCAGACCGATTATGACGGTAAGAAGCGGGTTGACTACGGCAGAAAGTCTCACAACGTCGAGGTTTTTGTCCATAGCGTTGCGGTTGGACTTGGCAAACTGTCCGAGCTGGTAGCGCTCTCTGACAAAGGCTTTTATTACCCTTATTCCCGAGAAGCTCTCCTGAGTGAAGTCGGTCAGATCCGAAACGGCGTCCTGACGGCGGCGGTATCTTGTATGCATTACTTTTCCGTAGTAAATTTCGCCCACCATTATAATAAGCATCGGCACAAGGGTCATAAGGGTCAGCTTTACATTTACATAAATCATCATCCTTACTATAACCATTACCGCCATAACCGTAGCGTCGAAGATGCTGATTATCGCGGGACCGATAGACATTCTCACCGAGTTGAGGTCAGAGGTAAATCGGGTCATCAAATCGCCGGTCTTGTGCTCGTTGTAATATTCTACGTCCTGAGTCTCGAGGTGTTCAAACATATCGTCGCGTATCTCTTTTTCGATTGAACGCGCCGCTCCGAATATAAAATATCTCCAGAAAAATCTGCCGACGGCAAGAGTAGCGCCGAGGGCAAGCATCACTGCGAGGGCGCCCATTACCCCGTGCATATCCATTGTGCGGTCTGTGAGACCGTCGGTGATATCACCGGTGATGCTTGGAATGAACAGATTGGCAAAATCAACGATGAACAGCGTGATTATGCCTAAAATGTACTGCCATTTATGCCGCTTGACATATAACATCAAAAATCCGAACGGCGACACATTCATTCTCCTTTCAAACTGCTTTTTCATGTTCTTTTCAAAGGTCTCACTATTATAATGCCTTTTTCCCGATTTTGCAATAGTAAAACGGAAATTATTTATTCCGGTGCGCCACACAAAAACATCCGTTGCAAAAGTATGCAAAAATGCTTGTATAATTGCATAATATACCGTATAAATGTATATAGCGTACTTGGAGTGAGGACAAATGTGCTTGCTGTGCGCTCTCGGGCCGAAAAAGAGGTCGGCCATTCGGATAGGTCAAACAGTTTGATAAAATACGCAAGACAATCCTTTGAGATAATGATTAGTCAATAGCAACTAATTTCAGGCAAAAAAATTATTTATATTGCTGTTTACGGCGGGCAATTTTATAAAAAATCAGTGCAAAATCCCGAAATCGCGAAAAATCTATTGACAAAACTTCAGTAAATGTATTATTATTCATTTAAGCTTATGATGCCCCGAAGTATCGGTTATTCACTAAGCGTTCACACAAACGGCATTTGCCGTAATCCTAAAAGGAGGCAATTTTTACATGAAAAAGTTTTTAAGCCTGCTGCTTGCACTTGTCATGTTGTTCAGCCTTGTCGCCTGCGGCGATAACAGCGACAATGACGGCAAGACCCCTGTAAACAGCGGCGACAATCAGGGCGACGTCGATGTTCCCGATGACAACGGTCTTGGATATACCATCACCGAGTTTGATCCCGAAGCAACATACACGTCTCATGGCGCTATCACCACACTGTATGCGAACTGGAACCCGCACACTTATGTGGACGGCAACGCTATTGCACTTTGGGACTACCTTTCCGACTCCCTCTACACACTCAGCTTTAACGATGAGCTTCACCCCCACGAGGGCAAGGATAAGGATCCTTGGACTTCCTACGCCATCATTCCCCAGATGGCTGCCGGAATGGCTACCGACGTAACTGCCGAAGTCAAAGCCGAGCATCCCGACTGGATGCCTGAGGACGCTACCAAGGGCTATGCTTGGGAAGTTCCGCTCCGTGAGGATCTCTACTTCGAAACAGGCTACCACATCACTGCCGAAACTTATGTACAGTCTGCGAAGTACCTTCTTGATCCCCGTCTTCAGAACTACCGTTCCACCGACTTCTATGACGGTCAGTACGGTATCGCCGGAGGCGAGAAATACTTCAAGTCCGGAACCTATGCTCTCAGCGCTTTCGTTTCCGCCAATATGGGCGACGACGAATATGTAGATCCCGCAAACTTCACTGTTACTGATGCAGGTACATATCAGTATGAGGGCAAGGATATCGTTCTCGATATCAACAGCGGCGGCAACTGGGGCTTGGACGGCGGTATTAAGACCTATGAAGGTCAGGCCGATCAGGTCGACCGTCTTATTGCAGCCGCCAACGACAAGGGACAGGTCTTCCTCAACGCTGATCTTCTCAAGGATCTTCAGGACTTTATCGCTATGCTCCATGGCTATGGCTCCGTTGATGAATACGCAGTCGATGCCGGCAACTATGCAACCGTAGAATTTGAGGAAATGGCGTTCTTCGGTCAGACTTGGCCCGAGGTCGACTATGATTCCACCGTCGGTTTCTATGCCAAAGATGAATACACCCTTGTTATGGTATTCAACACCAGCCTCGACGGATTCTATCTCTACTGGGCAGGCTTTGGTCGTGCCGACATTCTTGTCGAACCCGATGTTTATGAATCCTGCCTCAAGCAGGACGAGACCGGTGCTTGGACCAACAGCTATATGACCAGCAAGGAGACCTCTCCTTCTTTCGGTCCTTACTCCATGACCAACTACCAGACCGATAAGCAGGTTGCTTATGCCAAGAACGAGTCGTGGTACGGTTGGCACGATGACGTATACCACGTCTATAAGGATCCCAACGACGGCAATGTCTACCGCACTAACATGACCACCAATATAGTCTTGGATGTCGTTCCCGAATCTGCCACTCAGCTTCAGATGTTCCTCTCCGGACAGCTTTCCTCTTACGGACTCGATGCTATCGAGGACTATGAGAAGTATAACAACTCCGATTACCTCCAGGTTGCACCTGATGCCGGTACCGGCGGACTTTGGGTCACCGGCAACATGAACGGACTTAAGGCTCGTGAGGCTGCCGACGGCTTTGACAAGACCAAGGAAGACACTGAGACCATTGGTCTTACCAGCTTCCACAAGGCTCTTGCTGTTTCCTTCGACCGTCAGGCATTCATCGACGAGGTTCACCCCGACTACTCTACCAACTTCGGCGTTATCGGTCCTATGTACATTTATGATGTTGAGGACTTCAGCGTTTACCGTCAGACCGATCAGGCTAAGCAGGCTCTCTGCGACTTCTACTCTGTAGATACCTCTAAGTTTGACAACCTTGACGATGCGGTCGATTCCATCACCGGTTACGATCCCGAGGCAGCCAAGGAACTTTACAAGGCTGCTTATGAGGAATCCCTCAGTCTCGGTTACATCACCGATGCCGATAATGACGGCAAGTGCGATCAGACCATTACGATGATCTTCTCTTCTTCCTCACCTTCCGACTTTGTAACCAGAAGAATCAACTATCTCAACAGCTCCATCGCGACTGCCACCACAGGCACTCCGTTTGAGGGCAAGATCAGCATTGTCGAGTCTTCTCCTCTCAGCAACGAGTACCTCAATGCTTTCGCGAACGGCTCGGCCGACTGCTTCATCGTTGCGGTCAGCGGCTCACTCTTCGACCCGTTCAACGTTCTCGGTATGTACCTCGATCCGAACGGAGCGATTCTCACCAACAAGTACTATGATTCCACCACCGATATGGTTACCATCAACATTGACGGCGAGGATATCACGATGAGCGCTACCGACTGGTACAATGCTCTTAACGGAACTCCTGTCACCCTGGGTGGCAAGACCTATAACTACGGCAACAACAATGCTGAGGTCGAGACCCGTCTTACCATTCTTGCGGCGCTTGAAGGCAAGGTTCTCCAGAACTACTACATGCTTCCTATGATGTGCTTCGGTTCTAAGACCCTCATAAGCCAGCAGGAATTCTCTGTTTTGGACGAATATGCCAACCCCATCATCAAATATGGTCCTACGCGTTATCAGTATACTGACGCCGAGTGGGAAGAGTACGTTGCAGAGCAGATTGCCGAGCATGGTCAGCTCCAGTACTAATTGAGCCGTTATTATAAATGATAAAGGTTTAGCAGCACGCGGCAAGTGGCGATAATCCCCTTGCCGCGCCTGTTTTAAATCATCTAATAAAAATACAAGGAGGTAACCTAAAGAATGATTAAATATGCCATTCGTAGGACCTTGTACATGATATTGGTGTTTTTCATAATCACCCTGATGTGCTTCGTTCTGATTCGCATGCTCCCTCTCCCTGCGCTGCCCCCTGACGACATACATACCGAAGTTATTCAGCTCCGCCGCGAGGCGTTGGGCTATAACAAGCCGTATCTCGAACAGTTTGCGATCTTTCTTCGCGGGGTTTTCACAAAGTTTGACTGGGGGCTGAGCGAACAGCTCTATACAGGTCGTCCTGTGCTTGAAATATTCCTTGAAAAGCTCCCTCCCACGATGATAGTCAATCTATATTCAATCCTGTGGACAATACCTGTGGGAATCGGGTTAGGCATTCTGGCGGCGCTTATGAAAAACACATGGGTAGACTATACAATATCTACGCTGACAATGGTTGTTATCTCTGTGCCGAGCTTTGTTTATGCGTTTTTGGTCCAGTACATATTCTGTTTCAGGCTGCGATGGTTTCCGCTCATAATGAAAGGCGGAACTGACTGGTTCTCGCCTGCAATGTTCAAAAGCATGATACCGGCGGTAATGGCGCTCAGCTTCGGTGTTATAGCCGGCTTCTGCCGCACGACGAGAGCAGAGCTTACCGAGGTTTTAACGAGTGAATTTATGCTGCTCGCGCGCACGAAGGGTCTGACAAAGACTCAGGCGACTATTCGTCATGCTCTGCGCAACTGCTTTGTGGTAATTGTTCCGGGAATTTTCGGTGAGTTCATCGGTATTCTGGGCGGTTCCCTTATCATAGAGAAGATATTTTCAATTCCCGGAGTCGGTGGTCTCACCCTTGCCGCTATTAATTCTCAGGATTATAACGTATTTATTATGTCCACCTGCTTCTACACAGCGATTGGTCTGGTTGCCAGCCTTGTTGTGGACATCAGCTACGGCTTCATCGACCCACGCATCCGCATGGGTTCAAAGAAATAAGGAGGCGGAAGAATGGAATACGAAAAAATACCTGCGGAAGAGTTCCGATTTGTACAGGAAAATGAGATCATCCGCGATAAAGAGCTTCAGACAAAGTCCCGAAGCTTCTTTGCCGATGCTCTTGTTCGCTTCAGTAAAAATAAATCGTCAGTTATCGCGACGTGGATCTTAGCCTTTCTGCTTGTCTATGCTTTAGTTGCGCCGCTGATTTCTCCGTATAATATTCGTGATCTCGATACTATCTATATAAATTATCCGCCGTTTGTCCGCAAGGTTGCCGATTTGGGTTTGGGCATTCTTGACGGCGCGACCTCGCTTGACAGCCAGAGTGAGAATGCTATGCTCGCCTGGAGAGCCATCGCCGAGGAGACCGGAATGGATCCTCTCATAAGGGTGCTCGGCACTCATGAGACCGAAACGAAGAACAAGGGTCAGACAGTATATCGTACAACATATGATATTGAGGTCAACTCTTATTACCGCAAGGGCATAATTTATAAGACGTTTTCCTACAGTGAGTTTGAAAATATCCAGCAGTGGCAGAACGAGAACGGGATTCAAGTCATATACCCATATGTAGATACGAAGGATATAAACGGCATTACCGGAAGACCGAATATTTGGTATCAGGTCGACAAAAAGGGTAATCCTGTCCTTGACGACAACGGTGAATTTATTCCCGTGTACTGCACCAATGCTTCCAAGGCTGGAGCAGAGTATAATTCCCTGCGCATTCCGAGCGACCCCGGCAACTATATTTATTCCTATGGGAAATCCGGCTCGGTTCAGTGCCGTGTGCTTTACTATAATTACTACCGTTATGTCAACGGTATGGAGCCGTCCTATCTTATGGGAACAAACGCCCTCGGTCAGGATATCTTCTGCGGTATCGGAGTCGGCGCACGCTTCTCTATTATCTTCGCTATTTTGGTCAGCTCTATCAACCTGACGATCGGCGCCGTTTACGGAGCCATTCAGGGATATTACGGCGGTGCAATTGATATGGCGCTCGACCGTATCTCGGATATACTGTCTGGCGTCCCGTTTATGGTAGTCACGACTTTGTTCCAGCTCCACCTTGCTAAAAAAGTCGGTATCGTGCCGTCCTTCCTGTTTGCGTTTGTTTTAACCGGTTGGATAGGAATGGCTGCTCTGACGAGAAAGCAGTTTTACAGATTTAAGGGGCAGGAATTCGTTATGGCGGCAAGAACCCTCGGTGCAAGCGACCGAAGGCTTATGTTCAAACACATCTTTCCCAACGCCATAGGCACTATCATCACGAGCTGCGCTCTTATTATCCCGGGCGTTATAAGCTCTGAGACATCTATGACCTACCTCGGCATAGTAGACCTCAGCTCGTTTGCCGGTACGACCATAGGAACGTTGCTTTCACAAGGCAACGCCGTTGTAACAAGCGCTCCTCATGCGATACTTTACCCGAGTATCTTCCTCGGACTTCTGATGATCTGCTTCAACCTCTTCGGCAACGGTCTCAGAGATGCCTTTAACCCGTCAACGAGAGGAGTGGATGACTGATGAATGAAAAATTGCAGGTAAGAAACCTGAGAATTTCTTTCCGTACTTCAAACGGAAAGGTTCAGGCGGTCCGCGACATCTCCTTTGACCTTTCAAAGGGCGAAACCCTTGCCATAGTCGGCGAATCCGGTTCGGGCAAGTCGGTCACTTCCAAGGCGATACTCGGCATACTCGCCGGAAACTCGATTGTCGAATCGGGCGAAATAATCTATGACGGCAAGGATCTCCTCAAGATTTCGGAGGAGGACTTCCACAAGATACGCGGCGACAAGATCGCTATGATATTCCAGGACCCGATGTCATCTCTCAACCCTATAGTGAGAATCGGGCGCCAGCTCACCGAGGCTATGCTCCTGAAGGGCAAGGCAAGGCAGCGTGAGTGCCGCGCAACCTTCAACGGCTACCTCAAGAATCTCAACAGAGCTATGGTGAACGCCGTCGCGAAGAATGACTCTGCAAGAGCAGCCGAGATAAACGAAAACTGCCGTAAGTTCGACAAGTTCGAGTTCAAGCATATTGAGCTTGAGTCGGCGTATAAAAAGTCTTTTGAAGCCGCCGGCGAGACCGTCGACGACATTGAAAAGATTGCTTTCGAGCTTGAGAAGAAGTCGGTCAGCAAGGGCTCGACCGACCGCATCAACGACATAGCTAAGCAGTCGGTTGACTCGATAAACGAATATGTCGTCTCACCCGAAAACAAAGCGGAAGTTTATGCTCTTGCGAGGTCGCTGCGCTCCGAATTTGCCAAGGCGAAGAAAACGCTGAATTTTGACGAAACCCTCAGGATTCTTTATAAGCTTCGCGATTTTGCCAAGGAGGGCGTCGCGAAGAAAGCTCCCAACTTCTTCTGTATGGGCTATTATCTCACATTCAGCGACAAACCGCTCCCCGATATGCCCGTCGACGAGCTTAATAAGTTCCTCCACGACTATATCGACCGCGACTTTATGCTCGCTTTTATAGGCGACGCAGAGAAGGCTCTTGAGTATTCGTCCGGCAAGTGTTGCGAGAATATGCGCAGCACCATAGAAAAGCTCAACGACGCGAGAAAAGTCTTTACCCGTGAAAATCTCGACAGCAAGGAGTGTCATGCTGTCTATAAGGAGCTCGCCGCCGCCGTAAAGAGCTGTATCGACGTACTAAGTATCAGTAAGGACAGCCTTTCCTTCACCTTTGCGCCGAGCCTTAAGAGCCAGATAGACAATTACTTTCACGCTATCGGCGCCAATGTCAAGGCTCAGAGGGTTCACGACAGGGACCAGAGAAAGTTCGACAGGATAGTGGCAAGAGGCAAGAAGCCCGATTGGGAGGTTGCCGACGCCGCCATCACCGACCTTGAGCTGATTAAGGAGAATATCCTTACCATAATCACCCGCCTTGTCGACCACTACGACGAGATTCTGGCGAATTATTCCGAGCGCAATTTCGCGGACGAGACCGTTGCTGTTATAGACTATCTCAAGGAGAATGCCTCCGGTGTAGTCGACAAGGTGACCCGCAGAGTCGCCAAGCACCGCGCCATCAAGCTGATGGACGAGGTCGGCATCGCCGAGCCTCACAAGAGGTACAGACAGTATCCGTTTGAGTTCTCCGGCGGTATGAGGCAGAGAATAGTTATCGCTATCGCTCTTGCAGCCAACCCCGATATCCTCATCTGCGACGAGCCGACAACCGCTCTCGACGTTACCATTCAGGCGCAGATTCTCGAACTCATCAACAACCTCAAGGAAGAGCGCAATCTTTCTGTTATATTCATAACTCATGACCTTGGCGTCGTTGCTAATATGGCCGACCGTGTAGCGGTTATGTACGCCGGCAAGATAGTCGAATACGGCACCTCGGAAGACATCTTCTATCATGCCGCCCATCCTTACACTTGGGCTCTTCTGAGCTCGATGCCGGACCTCGATACCGACGAAAAGCTCGAGGCTATTCCCGGCACTCCGCCGAATATGATCTATCCGCCGAAGGGCGACGCTTTTGCGCCGAGAAACCGCTATGCGATGCAGATAGACTTCGAGCGTCAGCCGCCGATGTTCAAAATCAGCGACACTCACTTTGCCGCTACTTGGCTTTTGCACCCCGACGCTCCCAAGGTTGATCCTCCGAAAGCGGTCGTTGACAGGATAAGAAGAATGAACGAGAGGAGGGCGAATAAGGATGAGTGATCGTGAGACCCTGCTTAAAGTTGAGCATCTGTGCCAATACTTCAGGGCGGGCAATTTCGTCACCAAGGCGGTAGACGACGTAAGCTTTGACATCAAAAAGGGCGAAGTATTTGGTCTTGTGGGCGAGTCAGGCTGCGGTAAGACCACCACCGGACGCTCAATAATCAAGCTTTACAATATTACCTCCGGAAACGTCATTTTCAAGGGTGTGAGGATCGCCGCCGGCATACAGTCTTATAAAGACAACATCAAAAAGGCTAAAGAGGAAAAGATCCCCAATCTCAGCGAATATATAGCCGAGCAGAAAAAGCTGATAAAAGAAGCGAAGTATGACCAGAAGAACTGCGACAAGGAGTATTCCAAAAAGCGTGTTGCCGAACTTAAGGAAAAATACGAGCCTCTTATCGCAAAAGCTTCCGACCCTGCCGAAAAGGATAAGCTCACCAAGGAATATAAGGAAGAGGTCTATAAGGCGAGAAGAACCAAGCTCGTCACCCAGATCCAGATGATATTCCAAGACCCGATCGCTTCGCTCGACCCACGTATGACGGTCCGCGAAATAATCGCCGAGGGACTCATCATTCAGGGCGAGCGCAACAAAAATGTAATAGACCAGAAGGTATATGAGATGCTGGAGCTTGTAGGACTTGTCCCCGAGCACGCTTCCCGTTATCCTCACGAGTTTTCCGGCGGTCAGCGTCAGAGAATCGGCGTCGCCCGCTCGATAATAATGAACCCCGAGCTTATAATCGCCGACGAGCCGGTTTCCGCGCTCGACGTTTCGGTTCAGGCTCAGGTTATCAACCTTCTGAACGACCTCAGGGATCGCTTCGGTCTGACTATTCTTTTCATCGCCCACGACCTTTCCGTTGTAAAATACTTCTCCGACCGCATCGGAGTTATGTATTACGGCAAGCTTGTTGAGCTCGCCGATTCCGACGAGCTGTTTGCGCATCCTCTCCATCCGTACACAAGATCTCTGCTCTCGGCCATCCCTCTTCCCGACCCGATTTACGAGAAGGCGAGAAAGAGAATAGTCTACAATCCGCTCGCCGAGCACGACTATTCGGTCGATAAGCCGAGTCTGAGAGAGGTCAGCCCCGGTCACTTTGTTCAGTGCAATGATGCGGAGTACGAGAAGATCATGCAGGAGTTGGGCGGTAATCACTGATGTCTGAGCGTAAAAAAAGGTTTCTTATCAATCTTGCCATAGGCGGGATTATCGCCGCTGTCGTTTTTATAACCGAGGTTGCAAGGGGCAGAACGTTAATGATAAGCTTGTGTAATTGCTTATTTGTTGCGGCAGTACTCCTTCTCGGAATCGGCGGCATTAAAGGCGTGAGAAACAAAGGCGCTTTCGACGTAATGGGCTTCGGTATAAAATCAACCGTGGAGACATTTATACCTATGCTCCGAAAAAACGAAAAGGAGACGTTTTGGGACTACCATGAGCGCAAAGACTCTTTGCGCAAACCGGCAGGAGGTCTTCTTTTGGCAGGAGCTGTATATCTGGCGCTTTCGCTCATAGCGCTGATAATATATCATCTCGTAGGTTAAATCCGGCGCGGTGTCTTCGGGCACCGCGCTTGTTATTGCAATTTTATGTAAAGTGTGATAGAATGAACAGGTAAGCTTGGAGGTGTGCGGATGCTCAGTTTAGGAGAGCGTGTTTCGTATATAAAAGCTACCGAAAGCCCTCTTTCGGCGGATGTCGGTATGTTTTTCGGAGACCGAAGTCTGTGGATTTATGACGTCGGGAACAACCCCGACGTTTCGGCGGAGCTTGAAAGTATTGACAGCCCTAAGACGGTAATACTTTCGCATTTTCATCCGGACCACACCGGCGGGCTTGCCAAAATCCGTGCGGAGCGGATTTATCTTAGCGCATATACTCGAAAATACATCGGCTTCGGCGAAACCGTGACCGATGACATCTATGTCCGAGATGGAGGGGAGCTTCATATTTTTCCTCTGCCGTCGAGCCATTCAAAGGGGGCGCTCGGACTTGAAGTCGGCGAGTATGCTTTTTTGGGCGACGGAATCTATACGGCTCAAAAGGGCGGAAGGCATTTTTACAACGCCACGCTTCTCAGGAATATGATTCTGTGTCTTAAGCGTCTTGACGCGAAAACTTTTCTTTTGAGCCACGATGAACGGTATTCTCTGCCGGGCAGCGAGGTCATAGCGGGACTTGAGGAAATCTACTCCCGTCGAAAAAAGGAAGAAGCGTATATCGACGTTACGGAGTATTGAAAAATAAACACCGAAAGGAATTTATAATATGAGATCAAGCGGATTGCTTCTCGGAATAGCGTCGCTGCCGGGAAAATACGGAATAGGAAAGCTCGGAAAAGAATCAAGGAGGTTTGTCGACTTTCTTGTGTCCGCAAAGCAGAAATACTGGCAGATCCTGCCTCTTTCGCAGACCGGCTACGGCGATTCACCCTATCAGTCGTTTTCGATTCACGCAGGAAACCCGTATTTTATAGACTTTGAGACTTTGGAGGAAGACGGGATTTTAAAGCCGGAGGACTACAAGAACACAGTTTTCGGAGACCACCGTCAGTACATAAACTATGGAATCCTCTATGAGTCGGTATATCCGGTTCTCAGAAAGGCTTACGCGGGTTTTTCGCCGGACTCCGATTATCACCGTTTTTGTGAGAAGAACAAGGACTGGGTATGGGACTACGCCTTATTTATGGCGGAAAAGAATGTTCACCAAGGCGCACCTTGGTATGAATGGGAGGAAGAACTGAGGCTTGCCCGCCCCGAAGCCGTAGCAAAAGCCCGGAATATGCTCAGAGATGAAATCGGATTCTATGTGTTTTTGCAGTATGAGTTTTTTAAGCAGTGGTTTTCGCTCAAGGAGTACGCCAACGAAAAAGGCGTGGAAATAATCGGAGATATGCCGATTTACTGCGCCTATGACAGCGTTGAGGCGTGGCTTGAGCCCGAGCTTTTTGAGTTTGACTCCGATAAAAGACCGATAAATGTAGCCGGCTGTCCTCCCGACGGTTACGCAGCCGAGGGTCAGCTCTGGGGCAACCCGCTCTACAACTGGGCGGATATGGAGCAAAACGGCTACAAGTGGTGGATAGACCGCATCGCTTTTGCGACGGATATTTACGACGTCCTGAGAATCGACCATTTCCGCGGCTTCGCGGGATATTATTCCGTCCCCGCCAAGGACAAAAACGCGGTGAACGGCAGTTGGCGCGAAGGACCTAAGATGAAGCTGTTTAACTCTACCAACTACTGGCTCGGTCCGAAGAAGATAGTCGCAGAAGATCTCGGTTTTATCACCGACGACGTGGTTCAGCTCCTTAAGGACACCGGTTATCCGGGAATGAAGGTGCTTCAGTTTGCCTTTGACCCATCGGCTCAAAGCGTCTATCTGCCCTGCAACCTCGAAAGCCCCTCCTGCGTGATATACACCTCGACCCACGACAGCGACACCGCCAAGGGTTGGGCTGAAAATCTATCGGGGCAGCAGCTTAGCTTTTGTCTCGACTACTGCGGCGTGAAGTCACGCGGGGAGATACCCGAAGCGCTGCTTAGGCTTGCGTGGTCGTCTGTTGCGGAGATAGCGATAGCTCAGCCGCAGGACTTTTTAGGACTCGGAAACGAGGCGAGGATAAACACGCCTTCTACGGTAGGGCTGAACTGGCGCTGGAGAATCCTTTCGGAGCAGCTTGACAGCCGTCTCGCCGCGAGGATACGCCGTCTGACCGAGACCTATAACCGCGCAGGCGCCGTGGCACATAAGCAGTCCGATGCGGAGCGGGGATATGTGTTTTCAAAGTAGAAAGCGGTTGACAATTTCCAAATACAGATGTAAAATAAAGTAAGTGCAGGATACAAATTCTGCCGGAGAGGAGAACGAATATGAAAAAGAGTTTTTGGACAAGTATTATCATCGCGTTGATTGAAGCAGTCGTTGGAATACTGCTTTTGATCAACCCCACAGGTCTGGCAATCTTCATAATCAGGGCATTCGGAATCTTAATGGTGATCCCCGGAATTTTCAGCATTATCCGCTATTTCTCCGAGAAAGCAGAAATATCCGCGCTCGGTGGCGGACTTTTCTTCGGTGTGCTTGAATGTCTGTTCGGCGGCTTCTGCGCGCTCCATCCGCAGTGGTTTGTGGTGACTTTTCCCGTACTCACCGTTGTGTACGGTGTGGGCGTGCTTATGCTCGGGGTTTATAAGCTTCAGTGGTGCGTAGATATGCTCAGACTGAAGGCAAAGTACTGGTACTTAATGGGTATATCGTCGCTGCTTTCGGTGGTGTTCGGAATCGCGATACTCATTGACCCGTTCACCGCAACCGAAGCTCTCTGGATGTTCATAGCGATTACCGTTATAATCGGCGCCGTGGCCGACATAATCGTAGCTATAATCGGCAGAAAGAGCCTTTATCAGTTCCCGGAAGACATTTAAATTCAAGAATACTGTTACAAAATGCCGCCGACTTTACCGTTGGCGGCTCTTGTTATTGCATACGTGGAGGATTTTTCCAAAACCTATTTACATCGCCGGGATAGTGTGGTAATATAATAAAAACTTTTAGGGAGGAATCCTTGTGAAGACATATGAAAGAATAACCGACCTCATCGGAAATACGCCGCTTTTAAAGCTTAGCGGCTACGGTGAAAAAAAGGGACTCTGCGCGGATATTTACGCAAAGCTTGAATATTTTAATCCCGCAGGAAGCGTCAAGGACAGAGTCGCGCTCGCTATGATAGACGACGCCGAGAAAAAGGGACTTTTAAAGAGCGGTTCTGTAATAATTGAGCCTACGAGCGGCAACACCGGAATAGGACTTGCCGCCGTCGCGGCATCGAGGGGATACAGAGTTATACTCACGATGCCCGAGACTATGAGCGTCGAGCGGCGGAGTCTTCTTAAAGCTTACGGCGCCGAACTTGTTCTCACCGAGGGCGCAAAGGGAATGAAAGGAGCTATTGCCAAGGCTGAGGAGCTTGCCGCCGATATTCCCGGGAGCTTCATTCCGGGACAGTTTGACAACCCCGCAAACCCCGCCGCCCATTTCAGAACCACCGGCCCCGAGATATGGAACGACACCGACGGCAAAGTCGATATCTTTGTTGCCGGAGTCGGCACCGGAGGCACGGTTTCCGGCGTCGGAGGATATTTGAAGAACAAAAATCCGAATATAAAGGTTGTTGCGGTGGAACCTGCGGGTTCGCCGGTGCTGTCGGGGGGAGCGGCGGGCCCTCACGGACTTCAGGGCATCGGCGCTGGATTTGTCCCGAAGACCCTCAACACCGAAATCTACGACGAAATCATAACGGTCGAAAACGAAAGCGCCTATGAGACCGGCAGAACTCTTGCCCGAACCGAGGGGCTTTTGGTGGGGATATCTTCGGGGGCGGCGGTATGGGCGGCTTCGAAGGTCGCGATGCGTCCCGAAAACAAGGGGAAAATTATAGTCGCGCTTCTGCCCGACACCGGCGACAGATATCTTTCCACTCCGATGTTTGAGGAGGTCGGAAAATGAAGAAGATAGCGAGCTTTACTGTGAATCACGATAAGCTTGAAAAGGGAATGTATGTATCCCGAATCGACGGCGACGTGGTCACGTACGACATAAGAATGAAGAAGCCGAACGGCGGCGATTATATTCCAAACGGAGCGCTTCACACCTTTGAGCATCTTTTTGCGACATATGCCCGCAACAGCGCCTTTTCCGACAGCGTTATATACGTCGGACCTATGGGCTGCCGCACGGGGTTCTATCTTGTTATGCGCGACAGCGTGAGCTATGAGCAGGCGATAGCGCTTGTAAAGGAGACGTTCGGATTCATTGCTGACTTTGGGGGCGAGATTCCCGGGGCAAAGCGTCAAGAGTGCGGAAACTACCTCGAACACGACCTTGCCGGCGCCAAGGAAGTCGCGAAAGATATGCTCGGCGTGCTGTCGGACTGGTCGCCGGAAAAACTGAAGTATGTTGAATGAAAGCAGATCATTTGACTCGGAAAGATATTTAATCACTAACGGCTTGTAACTGTGCAGCAAAACAGGAAGGTTGTGACATAAAATGCACGGATTTGATTCGCAAGGGTATTACGGCAGTACCGATTTCAAGGAGCCGTCGGAAATCAAGCCGGACTGGCGCGTCCCGAACCCGTTTAGGTTTTTTAACGGCGAGGTTGTCGGCAGCAGGTCGGAGTGGCCCAAGCGCGCCGCCGAGATAAGCGTTGCCTATCAGCACTATATGTACGGAACCTACCGCGACGGCTCTGACGAAGAGGTGAGCTATGCCATTAAGAAAAACGGCGATAATTCCTATTCGCTCACGGTAAATGTCAGGAGAATAAGCACTGGAAAGAATGGCTCTTTTACCGCAACAGTCCTGATGCCGGACGCAAGTATTAAAGCGCCGGACGGCGGTTATCCGGTTATTGTGGGTATGCACGCCGGTATCAGTGAGGATACGGCGAACAAAAACGGCTATGCCACGATAACCGTCGATATGTTCTCACACGGTGTAGCTTCCGACGACGCGCAGCATAGTGGCGTATTCTACGACCTCTATCCTTACGGGCCCGAGCCTGAGGAGCAAACGGGTGTTCTGATGGCGTGGGGCTGGGGCTGCTCGAAAATTCTCGATGCGCTCGAAGCGGGTCTCGGCAAGGAGCTGAATATCAGCACCGTGAACACGGTAGTGACGGGAGTGTCGCGCTGGGGTAAGGCGGCGATAGTCTGCGGTGCGTTTGACCATAGATTCAAGATGACAGCGCCCTCCTGTTCGGGTGCGGGCGGCGTCGCGCTCTACAGATATACTTCAGAGGGCAGAACCTATGATTTCAGTTCAAAGGGAGCCGACAGCGCCTATACATACGGCCGGAACGAGCCGATAGGGAGCCTACAGTCGCCGGGCGAGCGGGGCTGGTTCAACGATATGTTTCTGAAGTTCAAGACGCCGGAGTCGCTCCCGCTCGACCAGCACGAGCTTTGCAGCCTCGTTGCCGACAGTGACAGGTATCTTTTCATCATCGGCTCCTGCATATACGAGGACTGGGTCAACGCGCCCTCGATGTGGTACAGCTATCTTGGCGCGAGGGAGGTCTATAAAGCGCTCGGCATCGAAGACAACATTGCGATAAATATTCATAAGCAGGGTCACGCCGTCATTGCGGAGGATATGGAGTATATCACAGACTACTTTGATTGTCACGTTTACGGAAAGGAGCCTAAGTTTAATCCGGACGACCTTCGGACGTCGGTTTTCGCGCTTGAGCAGAACGCCGACCGCGATATGGACGGCTTTTGCAGTCAGTGGCTCGCACTGTGAAGCAAAATAATTCAGAGACCCGTTCTCAGGGGGCGGGTTTTGCGGGATAAAAAGTATCTTTTTTCCTCTATGTATTGAATTACTCATAAAAATGTGGTATGATATACTCAGATAAATTTATGCGGAGGTTACCTATGAGAATTTGCGTATTCGGGGCTGCGTCGCCGACTATCGACGCTATGTATATCACAGAGGTAGAAAAGCTCGGAGCTGAAATGGCTCGTAGAGGTCACTCGCTGGTGTTCGGCGGCGGAGGCAACGGACTTATGGGCGCGGCAGCGAGGGGAGTACGCTCCGAAAACGGAAAAATTGTCGGGGTGATTCCAAGCTTTTTTAACGACGAGCAGGTCGAGGCGATCTGCGATTTCTGCGACGAGCTTATCTATACCGAGACGATGCGCGAGCGCAAGCAGATAATGGAAGACCGCGCCGACGCTTTTATCGTTGTCCCCGGCGGAATAGGCACATTCGAGGAATTTTTCGAGGTTCTCACGCTTAAGCAGCTCTGCCGTCACAACAAGCCGATAGCCCTTTACAACATAAACGGCTACTATGACGAGTTAAACGCCGTTATGGAGCAGGCGATAAAGAAGAACTTTATACGCGAAAACTGCACTCGGCTCTATGATATCTCCGGCGACCCCGATGAAATTCTGAAATATATCGAGACGCCGGTCGGAGGCAGCCGCACAGTGAGAGAACTCAAGGACGGATAAACAAAAAGAGGGGATTTAAAGCCCCTCTTTTTTATGCCGTTTTCAGGTCGTTTAAGACCTTTTTAAACCAGTCGGTCTCGCGGAATCTGTCGAACATCCAACTGTCGCTGTCGGTAAGGGCTTCGAGACATTTCTCGCACTGCGTGCCTTCGGTGTTTGTGGTGTAACCCTTTGAGTTGCCCTTTACGCCCTTCATAAACGTCGAAGTGTAGGTATATTCGCCGTCGAGGCTGTCATACTGCTTCGCAAAATGAACAAGCTGCTCAAGGTGATACCTGACCTTTTCATCCTGATTCTCCCAGCCCGCGTAGATCCTCGCGAGCCAGTGATGACGCTGGGAGGCGCGGCAGGCATAGAAGCCGTAGAAGCCGTCGTCGAATATAAGCTCCAAAATTTTCAGGAAAAATTCGTGGCGCTTTTCCCAAGGAATAGATTTCAGGTTGAAGCTACACTGCCCGATTTCGTCCGCATATGCGGCGATCATGTGCTTGTTGTAATCCTCGCGCTCATCGTCCTTCAGAACCAGCGACAAAAGGCTTTGCCGTGAGCAATACATATCCCCGCCCATATTGGCGTATTCCGTTGCTTTTTCGCTGTCTCCGAGGTTGTCGCATGATAAGCAAAGCAGCTGTATCGCGCCTTCGCGAAGCTCCTGCTTGGTCGATTCGCGGAGTATTCGCTCCGCAAGCTCGATCACCTCTTTATACCGTTCGGTATCGTCGCTGTTCTGATAGAAAATCGCATGGGCAAGCCTGTAGATGACCTTATGCTCGTTAGGAAATTCCTTTAAAGCCTCGCGCCAGAGCGCGACCGCCTCCGGGATTTTGCCGACATTCTGGAGCTTTAGGCTCTCGGCTTCATACCAATCGAGGCGCTCCTGCTTTCTTATCTCCCCGACGCCCAAAAGGTCGTCTACGGTGACGTTGTAGTAGCTCGCTATCTGCGGCAGAAAAGTGATGTCGGGCATAGTCTCGCCGCGCTCCCACTTACTTACAGCCTGAATCGACACGCACAGATGCTCCGCGAGGTCTTCCTGTGTGTTGCCGCGCTGCTTTCGAAGCTCGCGCAGTCTTTCGTCAATGATTATTTTCATAGTTAAACCTCCGAAATTTATTGAACGGGCGCCTGTTCTGATTTGATTATAATCTGTTTTTTTCGGATTTTCAATGACCGCGTCGGTCAATTAGTGTTTAATTTTTAAACTCACGTTTGAATTTTTGCTTTCTTTACGGCTCTTGCCAATTCTGTGCAAATGGTGTATAATATCCCTGAAATTTAAGGAGGAATACAGATGCGCAAGGTAATCACTAACGGTCGGTTCGACGAGGAGCGCGCGTTATATCATTCTCAGCACGCTGACATAACCGACTGTATTTTTGCGGGTCCTGCCGACGGCGAGTCGGCGCTCAAGGAGTCGAGGGACATAAATGTTACGGGGTGCAATTTTTCTCTGCGCTACCCTATGTGGCATACCGACGGCTTCACGCTTGATCGCTCGGATATGGACGAACTCACCCGCGCCGCGATATGGTACAGCGGTCACGGAAAGATAAAAAACAGCCGTCTTCACGGGATAAAGGCGGTCCGTGAATGTTATGACATCGAAATCTCGGACTCAGATATAATGTCAGAGGAATTTGGCTGGAAGTCCGACGGAATTACTCTGAAAAACACCGCCGTAACAAGCGAATATCTCTTTTTGGACAGCAGAAACATCCGTCTTGAAAAAGTCAGAATGAAAGGAAAATACTCGTTTCAGTATGTCGAGAACCTCGTGATAGAAGATTCCGACCTCGACACCAAGGACGCTTTCTGGCACTCAAAAAACGTCACCGTGAGGGATACCGTCGTCAAGGGCGAATATCTCGGCTGGTTTTCCGACGGTCTTACGCTGATAAACTGCAAAATCATCGGCACGCAGCCGCTCTGCTACTGCAAAAACCTCACTCTGATAAACTGCGAAACAGAAGACTGCGACCTCTCGTTTGAATACTCCGACGTAAACGCCGACATAAAGGGGCATATACTGTCAATCAAGAATCCGCGTTCCGGAAGAATAGTTGCGGACAGCGTTGGCGAAGTCGTCACCGAAGACCCCGTTATGGAGTGCAGCGGCGAGGTAGTGGTTAGAGGTTAGAAGGCGAAGATAGAAATTGGAGGGAGCGAGTGTGAGCAAAGGTAAACAAAAATACGCCGTTGTGATTCTTATAATCATATGCTGCGCGGTCATGGCGGCTGTCGAAACGCTCATCGAACCCGCATATGCCGTAAAATCTGCGGTAAAGGCGGCGGTTTTCCTGCTGCTGCCGCTGATATTTATGAAAGCTGTAAAAATAAAAACCTTTGGCGGCTCGCTTTCATTTGACTTGAAAGGCGTTCTTAGGCTTTTTGCGCTCGGCGGTGCGATTTACCTCCTGATAATGGCGGGATATGCTCTGACCCGGAATATTTTCGACTATTCAGTGCTTGTGGAGTCGCTCTCGAAGGACCAGAACGTCGACGGCGGTAGCTTTATATGGGTCGCGCTCTATATTTCGTTCTGCAATTCGTTTCTTGAGGAATTTCTGTTCCGGCAGATTGCCTTTATAAGGCTTGCGGAGCTTTCGTCTAAAAGAACCGCTTACATATTCAGCTCGCTGATGTTTGCCGTCTACCACGTTGCGATGATAGGGCAGTCCTTCCCGCTGCCGCTCCTGCTTGCCGCCTTGGTCGGACTCGCCGTCGGGGGATTTGTATTTGATCTGGTCGACGAAAAGAGCAGGAATCTCTTAAATTCGTGGTTTATACATATGTTTGCCGACTTCGCACTGATGACGGTGTGGTATATTCACATTTAAAGCATAATTAGGTCAACGCGCCCGAAGCGTCGGAGGAAAAATGGCACAGGTAAAAACGGTTCTCAAAAAAATATTCAATCCGCCGCCGCTTTGGACGGTGATTCTTGCTGCTGTCGGCTACGTAGCTGTACTCGCAGTGCCGATATTCGGCATCGCAGACCCGACGTTTTGCTATGTCGCCTATACGCTCTCGGCGTATGCCCTTGTGATAACCGTGACGGGTCTGAAGTATTTTAAACCCGCAGTCTCGGCGCTGAAAAAGCGCGTCTCGGAAAGCGGACCGGTAAAAAAGCTTCGTTCCACCGCACTCGGCAAAAGATACGTCGGCGATATCCGTTTCCGCACGAGGATTTCGCTGTATATCGGTCTCTCCGTAAATGTCTGCTACATAATAATAAAGCTCTGCGCGGGAATAAGATACCGTTCGGCTTGGTTTGTTTCGCTTGCGGTTTATTATATTCTACTCGCGCTGATGAGGCTGCTCCTCGCGGCAAAGACATCGGTCGGCGAACCGCGCGCCGAGCTTCGGCTTTACAGATTCTGCGGTATAATACTGCTGCTGATGAATCAGGCGCTCGCAGGAATCGTGGCATTTATTGTTCATCAGAACCGAGGATTCGATTATCCGGGGTATCTTATATACGCAATGGCGTTTTACTCCTTCTATGCGGTGATTACGGCAGCGGTTAGCGCCGTAAAGACCCGCAGACACCGAAGTCCTGTTCTTTCGGCGGCGAAAGCCGTGAACCTTGTGGCGGCGCTGGTTTCTCTTCTGTCTTTGACCACGGCTATGATCGCGCGGTTCGGCGGAAACGACAGCCCCGATTTTCGCAGGATAATGACCGCTTCCGTCGGCGGCGGGATATGCACGGCTGTGATAGTTATGGCGGTTTATATGATTTTCGCAGCGAATAAGAAGCTGAAAAATATAAAATAAAACGGCTTTAAGCCGCTTTTATTTTTTAATATGGATAAATAAGCTGAAATATTGCGGGACGTTTCCGGCGAGGACGGCGTAGGCAGAGCGCCCGTATAGCGTGGGAAAAACTGTTGATGAACTCTTCTTTTCGCGTCTGGTGTATTCCGTATTTGTCATATGCTGCTTTCGTAAATAAAAACATTTAATGTCAGATAGTAAATCGCGGACACAAAAAAGCAGCCACACGGGTGACTGCTTTCTGCCGGACGAAATTATACGGCTGTGTTTTTGAAATCAGGGCGGTTCGCTTACGCTTGTTACCGTCCACTCTCCGGATTCGGTTTTTGCTATAGTACATCTGGTCAAAACATCCCATGAGCCGTGAATGAGGTCGCCGGTGTAATCACGGCGGGCAAGCGAGTAGTAAAACCATACGCTGCCTTCGTCGCCGTGAATAACGCATTTGACTAAGTCCGCCGTGACCTCGGCCTCTGCGGGTTTTGAATAATAGGGAAAATAATAATACTTTGACAGCGCATCTGTAGGAGGGGCGGACTGCTCGTCGCCGGTATACTCCATACAAGCCCGTGCGCGTCTGACGATGTCTAAACCAACTTTTGTTTCTTTCGGGCTTTGGAAAGTATATAATTCGGAACAATCTTTGCCGAAATGTTCAAAACTATATATCATCTGATATCTGAACGCGCCGGGGAAAGGAAGCATACCCATATACCCTAAAATAATCAAAACTATGATTACCAGAGGGATAACTATATATCTTAGCTTAAAAGCTTTTTTGTTCTCCATTTTTAGACCTCAGAAGACAGGGGACTTTTTTATTTTATTTTCACCCCGTCTTTGAAGGCATCTCCCACGCGTTCCGTGACCTTGTAGTAACCGTGGGTGTATGGGTCAAACGCAATGGCGTTTACGAGCGACATATCGAGCTTTCCGTTCGGCATAACGCTCTCGTCGGCGGTGACGTTCACAACTTTGCCGATAACGCCGCAGCCGTATTCATTGTCCTGATACTCTATAAACTCACATTCGAGGCAAATCGGGAACTCGTTGATAACCGGTGCGTCTACCGTTTCGGCTTTGCTTGCCGTAAGTCCGCTCTTTTCAAATTTTTTCGGCTCCTTGTTTCCCGAAGCGATGCCGAAATAGTCCGCCTCGACTACATGGGCTGCGTCGGCAATCCCGACTGTAAATGCGCCCCTTGCCCTGATATTCTGAACCGTTTTGTGCGATTCGGAAAGATTCAGCGCAACCGTGTTTCGCTCCTGCATGGTACCCCATGCCGCGTTCATGACGTCGACCGTGCCGTCGTCGTTATAGGTTGCGATCATCAGCACAGGCATCGGGAAAATTCCCTCGGTTATATTCAGCTTTTTTCTCATTATGATTACCTCGTTTCTTCATAATTACGCGCTTGGCGTATTTAATAATATTATAGCAGACGGCGTGAAAAATGCAAGGGCTTTTGCATTTAAGACAGACGTTTAATGGAAGATTACGACGGCAAAATCAAAACCGTCACAAGCCCGCGCAATGATTTGCACGGGGGACGTATTATCGTTTCTGAAACGGCAATGAGTCTGTTTCGCTGCTTGAGACGAAAAAGTGGCTGATTTAGGCGCATATCTTTAATAACTTTAAAATAAATCGCGGTAAGTCCAAAGGACTCGCCGCGACTTGGCGGAGCAGGAGAGATTCGAACTCTCGGTCCCGATTAAGGGATTACTCGATTTCGAGTCGAGCCCGTTATGACCACTTCGATACTGCTCCGAATCGACAAACGCTATTTTATCACATCTTGCTGCGGATTGCAAGGGGTATTTTGATTTTTTTATTGTTTTTTCCTCTTGAATGTGTTATACTGCTTCGGCAGGGACGCCCGATCCGCAAAATAACCCAAAAAAATTTTTTCAAATGCCTTATTTTCGGCGTTTTTTAGTGAAAAATATTCTTGACAAATCGTGGCTGAGCCTGTATAATATCGTAGTATGCAAAACTATGGATTAGTGTGAGTTTTTGCGCGAATCCGCAGAACGCATAATTTTTTCAAGAAAGGAGAGAAACTATGCCGACGTTTAACCAGTTGGTTCGTAAGGGAAGAAGCCCTTTGGCGGATAAGTCCAAGTCACCGGCGCTTCAGGTGAGCTACAACTCAAAAAAGAAGACCGTTATCGACCAGAGCTGCCCGCAAAAGAGAGGCGTCTGCACAGCCGTTAAGACCGATACCCCTAAAAAGCCTAACTCAGCTATGAGAAAGATCGCAAGGGTAAGACTTACCAACGGCACAGAAGTCACCTGCTATATTCCCGGCATCGGGCACAACCTTCAGGAACACAGCGTTGTTCTCATTCGCGGCGGAAGAGTAAAGGACCTCCCCGGTGTTCGTTACCACATCATCAGAGGAACCCTTGATGCTCAGGGCGTTGCAAAGAGAATGCAGGGAAGGTCTAAATACGGCGCAAAGCGTCCGAAGACCAAATAATCCTGACCAAATTGCAAAAAAGCTAAAATCCGCCACAGTCGCGTGGAGTTTATCATATACATTTTTGTGTATAGGGTGCCTCCGAGCGTGCTGACGAGGTCGCCCGAAGTATTTCGGGTGAAAACGAGTACCAATGATATCATTTTATGAAGGAGGGAAGGAAAGTGCCAAGGAGAGGTAATGTTGCAAAGCGCGATGTTTTGCAGGACCCTATCTACAACTCTAAGCTCGTTACCAGACTTATCAACAACGTTATGCTTGACGGTAAGAAGGGCGTAGCTCAGAAGATTGTTTACGGTGCATTCGAAATCGTAGAACAGAAGTCGGGCAAACCGGCTCTCGAAGCCTTTGAACAGGCTATGGAGAACGTAATGCCCAACCTCGAAGTCAAGGCCCGCCGTGTCGGCGGTGCTACCTATCAGGTCCCTATGGAAGTCAGACCCGAAAGGCGTCAGACTCTGGGTCTCAGATGGCTTACCACCTATTCTCGTTCCCGCAACGAAAAGACTATGAAGGAAAGACTTGCAGGAGAAATCTTAGACGCTCTTAACGGAACCGGCGGAGCTGTCAAGAAGCGCGAGGATACCCACAAGATGGCAGACGCCAACAAGGCGTTCGCACACTTCCGCTGGTAATTCGGGAGCGGAAATCGGAAAGCGGATATTTTCTGTTTTCTGATCTCTAACCACTATATTGATACTGATATCGCGGGGCGGGCAGCGAGTCTACCGCATCCCGTAAGAAATGGAGATTATTATGGCAAGAGACGTATCTTTGTCAATGACTCGAAACATTGGTATTATGGCCCATATCGACGCGGGAAAGACTACCACCACTGAGCGTATTCTTTTCTATACCGGTATCAACCATAAAATGGGCGAGACCCACGACGGTTCCGCCACTATGGACTGGATGGAGCAGGAGCAGGAGAGAGGCATAACCATCACTTCCGCCGCCACCACCGCCTACTGGAAGGGCCACAGAATCAATATCATTGACACCCCCGGCCACGTCGACTTTACCGTTGAGGTCGAGCGCTCGCTTCGAGTTCTCGACGGCGCGGTGACAGTTCTCTGTGCAAAGGGAGGCGTTGAGCCGCAGACCGAAACCGTATGGAGACAGGCTGACAAATACAACGTCCCGAGAATGATCTATGTTAATAAAATGGACATTATGGGCGCCGATTTCTACCATGTTCTCGATATGATTCACCACCGTCTGAAGTGCAACGCCGTACCGATACAGCTTCCCATAGGAAGCGAGACCTTCTTCAAGGGCATAGTCGACCTTCTCGAAATGAAGGCGTATATGTACTATGATGACCTCGGAAAGGACATCAGGGTAGAAGATATTCCGGCAAATATGGCTGAGGATGCAGAAAAGTACCGCTCGCAGCTTGTTGAAGCCGTCGCCGAGCTTGACGACGGGCTTATGGAGAAATACCTCGGAGGCGAGGAGCTTTCCATTGATGAGCTCAAGGCGGGTATTCGCAAGGCAACAATAGCGAACCAGATGGTTCCCGTTACCTGCGGCACCTCTTATAAGAACAAGGGCGTCCAGAAGCTTCTCGACGCGGTTGTGGACTATATGCCCGCTCCGACGGATATCGAGGATATCAAGGGCGTCAACCCTGACACCGGCAAGGAGGAGACACGTCCTTCCGACGATAACGCTCCTTTTGCCGCGCTTGCATTCAAGATCGCGACCGACCCGTTTGTCGGAAAGCTCTGCTTCTTCAGAGTCTACTCCGGCACCCTTAACGCGGGCGAGACCGTTCTCAACTGCACCAAGGACGTAAACGAGCGTATGGGACGAGTTCTTCAGATGCACTCAAATCACCGCAAGGATATCGAAACCTGCTACGCGGGCGACATCTACGCGGTCGTGGGCGTGAAGAACACCACCACCGGAGACACTCTTTGCGATCCCAAGCACCCGATTATCCTCGAATCGATGGAATTCCCGGAGCCGGTTATCAACCTCGCTATTGAGCCCAAGACCAAAGCAGGTCAGGAAAAAATGGCAATCGCCCTTTCCAAGCTCGCCGAGGAAGACCCGACATTCAGGACTTGGACCGACGATGAGACCGGACAGACCATTATCGCCGGAATGGGCGAGCTTCACCTCGAAATAATCGTAGACAGAATGCTCCGTGAATTTAAGGTTGAAGCAAACGTGGGCGCGCCTCAGGTCGCCTACAAGGAAACCGTCAGAAAGACTGCCGACGTAGAAAACAAATACGCGCGTCAGTCGGGCGGTAAAGGTCAGTACGGACACGTCAAGATTAAGCTTGAGCCGAACGAATCCGGCAAGGGCTATGAGTTTATCAACAATATCGTCGGCGGCGCTATTCCGAAAGAATATATCCCCGCTGTCGACAAGGGTATTCAGGGCGCTATGAAGTCCGGCGTTTTGGCGGGATATCCGGTAGTTGACGTAAAGGTCACACTTTACGACGGCTCCTACCACGAGGTTGACTCCTCCGAAATGGCGTTCTCTATCGCCGGCTCTATGGCTTTCAAGGACGCTATGAAAAAGGCGGACCCCGTAATTTTAGAGCCTATCATGAAGGTAGCCTGCATTGTCCCCGAGGAGTATATGGGAACCGCTATCGGCGACCTCAACTCTCGCCGCGGACAGATTCTCGGTCAGGAGACCAATAACGGCGTAGCTCAGGTTGACGCGCTGGTTCCGCTCTCCGAGATGTTCGGCTACTCCAACGACCTGCGTTCCAAGACTCAGGGCAGAGGACAGTACACTATGGAGCCTCACAGCTACACCGAGGTGCCGAAGTCGGTCGCCGAGGGCATTATGAGCGCCCGCAGGAAGAACGACGACTGATTTTGACTTGAAAACCGCGCTTTTGCGCAAAAAAATTCAAAAATGTTTGCATAACGCTTGCATTTTTATCAAAAATCTGTTAAAATCAATTTATCAAATGTTACTAAAGGGAGGAAATTCCAATGGCAAAGCAGAAATTTGAAAGAACAAAACCCCATGTAAACATCGGAACCATCGGACACGTTGACCACGGCAAGACCACTCTTACCGCCGCCATCACCAAGGTTCTCGCTATGAAGGGACAGGCCAAGTTCGAGGCATACGATATGATCGATAAGGCCCCTGAGGAAAGAGAGCGCGGAATCACCATCAATACCGCCCACGTTGAGTATGAGACCGACAAGCGTCACTATGCTCACGTTGACTGCCCCGGCCACGCCGACTATGTAAAGAACATGATCACCGGTGCGGCTCAGATGGACGGCGCTATCCTCGTTGTTGCCGCTTCCGACGGCCCTATGGCTCAGACCCGTGAGCATATCCTGCTCGCCCGTCAGGTCGGCGTTCCGGCTATCGTTGTTTATATGAACAAGGTCGATCAGGTCGACGACGAAGAACTCCTCGAGCTCGTCGAGATGGATATCCGCGACCTTCTTAGCAAGTATGAGTTCCCCGGCGACGATATCCCGATCATCAAGGGTTCCGCTCTTCAGGCTCTCGAGTCTACTTCTACCGACCCGAACGCTCCCGAGTATGCTTCCATTCTCGAGCTTATGGACGCTGTAGACTCCTATATTCCCACTCCTGACCGCAAGGCCGATCTTCCGTTCCTGATGCCTGTTGAGGACACTATGACCATCACCGGACGCGGCACCGTCGCTACCGGCCGTGTTGAGAGAGGCACCCTCAAGCTCGGCGACGAAGTTGAGATCATCGGTCTTACCGAAGAGAGAGCAAAGACCGTTGTTACCGGTATCGAGATGTTCCGCAAGACCCTCGACTATGCCGAGGCCGGCGATAACATCGGCGCACTTCTCCGCGGCGTTCAGAGAAAGGACATCGAAAGAGGACAGGTTCTCTGCAAGCCCGGCTCCATTCATCCTCACACCAAGTTCAAGGGTCAGGTTTACGTTCTTAAGAAGGAAGAAGGCGGCCGTCACACTCCTTTCATGACCAACTACAGACCTCAGTTCTACTTCAGAACCACCGACGTTACCGGTGTCATCACCCTTCCCGAGGGCGTTGAGATGTGCATGCCCGGCGATAACGTTGAGATGAGCGTTGAGCTTATCACTCCTATCGCTATCGAAGAGGGACTCCGCTTCGCTATCCGTGAGGGCGGCAGAACCGTAGGTTCCGGCGTTGTCACCGCTATCAATGCTTAATTGAGCGCTTAGCGTCAAAAATAATCTCCTCCGAGCAATCGGGGGAGATTTTTTGTCACAGCCTGTTTTTGAAGCCGATAATCAATCCTGCCGTCAGAAGCACGATTGCAAGAGCATACGCAATAATGTATACCGAATTTGGAATACGGCAGTCTTTGTCAATGAGATGCTTTGTTATGTTCGCTGCCAAAACGATAAGCATCCCGCTCATTGTCAAAATGTTCATTTGCCCTCCTTGCGATTTTTCAATTTGCTTAACATCTTAAGCTTTGACGCCCTGAGTTTTGAACCGTACCGGCTCAGGAAAATAAGCATCCAAAGGATTATCCCGAAATTCACTCCTCCCGAGAAACCTTTGAAAAAGCTCGCCAAGCTGCCGCTCACCTCGAAAAAATTCACCAAAAGCGCCGCTGCCGACAGCGCAAGGTCTATTGAGAGGAAGACGCGCAGCAATTTTGTCAGGCGCGCTTTTTCCTCACTTGCGTATTCCGCGACGTTTTCAACAGCCGCCGCAGTCTGTTCGTCCATATGATTCTCCTTTCTTTTTCCTTCGAGAATTTCGTCAACGCCTACGCCGTAAAATTTCGCAAGCTCCATAAGCAATGAGAGGTCGGGCATATTGTTGCCGTTTTCCCAGCGCGAAACGGAGCGGTTTGTCACCCCGAGCAGCTCGGCGAGCTGCTCCTGAGTGAGATTCTTTTCGACGCGGAGTTCCTTTAAGAACCGACCGATTTTTTGCTGATTCATTTTTTTGCCTCCTTTTGATGATAATTATATCCGTGCGCAAAAAGATTAACAGGACACGGCGCGGGAACTGCCGTATCCTGTTTAAAATTTCAGGGCTTCCAGCGGTATTTTTCCATTACCACTCTGCCGTCAGGGGTAAATTCCACCCCGTCGCGCTCTAAAAGCTCCCTCTGAACGTTTATCCCGCCGAATGCGAACGCCTCCGACAAGCCGCCGTCTTTGGTGACGACCCTGTAGCAGGGTATTTCGCCGGGGTCGGGGTTGACGTGGAGCGCATATCCCACCACTCGCGACCAGCGCGGGTTGCCGGCGAGAGCCGCCACCTGTCCGTAGCTCGCGACGCGTCCGCGGGGAATCCGCCTTACGACCGCGTAGATTCTTTCAAATGTATTCATACTTTCTCCTAAAAACCGAGACTGCGGCAGGAAAAACCCCGCCGCAGTTATTATTTACAGCTTTACCGTTACCGATTCGGTTCCGGCCTCGGCTTTTACCGTTTTTCCGAACGCAGTGACGTAAAAGTCGCTGTCAACTTTATTGTATCTGACGGTTATAGCGTCGCCGTTTCTGACAGCCTTAAGGGTGAGTACGGGTCTTGCCTCGGTGTCGTAAACCGTCGTCTCGGCGGTGTGACCGTCTTCAAGACAGGTGACAAGCGCGTTTGCACCCGAAACGTAGTCGTATTCAAAATCACGCTTGAAGTCGCCGAAGACTACTATCGAATCGGGACGGGCGAGAAGCGGTATCTCGAAGTAGCTGCAATGCTGTTTATACCATTTTCCACCCCCGTAGACCTTTTTGGTAATGAGGTCGATCCAGCATCCGCCCTCTGGAACGTAGAACTCTGCCTCGCTGCGGTCGTTGAATATCGGCGCGACAAGCAGGCTGTCGCCGAGCATATACTGCGTGTCTACGGTGCGGCAGGTGCGGTCTTCGGCAAAGTCTATTACCATTGCCCTCATCATCGGGACTCCCTCGGTGTGTGTCTTGACAGCCTGAGCGAAGATATATGGCATCAGTCTGCCCTTGAGCTTCGTAAAGAAGCTTAAGACCTCGCAGGCCTCGTCGTCAAAGAGCCACGGCACCCGGTAGGAGGAGTTTCCGTGGAGGCGTGAGTGAGTCGAGAGCAGCCCGAAAGCACACCAGCGCTTGTAGAGATCCGGGGTTGCGGTGGCTTCAAAGCCGGAAATGTCGTGACTGAAGAATCCGAAGCCCGATATCGAGAGCGACAGCCCTCCGCGGAGGGTTTCAGCCATAGAACTGTATTCCGAGGAACAGTCGCCGCCCCAGTGGACGGGGAACTGCTGCCCGCCGACCGTCGCGCTTCTTGCAAAGAGGCAGGCTTTGTTTTCGCCGTAGTATTGCTTAAGAACGTCAAAGACGGTCTTGTTGTAGAGATAGGTGTAGTAATTGTGCATTTTTATCGGGTCGGCGCCGTTGTAGTAAACGACGTCGGTCGGAATCCTTTCACCGAAGTCGGTCTTGAAGCAGTCAACTCCCATTTCGCAGAGGGCTTTCAGCTTCGAGGCGTACCATTCGCAGGCGTCGGGATTTGTAAAGTCCACGATAGCCATTCCCGGCTGCCACATATCGCACTGGAAGACCGAGCCGTCCTTATTGAGCAGGAAGTAGTCGTTTTCGACGCCCTCGTCAAAGAGCTTAGAGCGCTGTCCGATATACGGGTTTATCCATACGCAGGTCTTGAGGCCTTTATCGGTGTGGAGCCTTTTGAGCATCTCGGCAGGCTTCGGGAACTGCCGCAAATCCCACTCAAAATTGCACCACTCAAATTCGCGCATCCAAAAGCAGTCGAAGTGGAAGACCTGAAGCGGAATGTCGTGCTTCGCCATACCGTCTATAAAGGAGTTTATAGTCTCCTCGTCGTATTTTGTAGTGAAGGAGGTGGTCAGCCAGAGACCGAAAGTATATGCGGGCGGGAGAGCGGGTTTGCCGGTGAGAGAGGTATAGTTTGAAAGAACCGCCTTAAGGTCTTTGCCGCCGATGATAAAGTATTCGAGGCTTTCTCCCGAAACCGTGAAGCTGACCTTTGAAACGGTGTCGGAAGCCGCCTCAAAGCTCACGTTGCCTGAATCGTTCACGAATACGCCGTAACCGTTCGAGGTGACGTAAAACGGTATGGATTTATAGCTCTGGTCGCAGCAGGTGCCGCCGTCGGAGTTCCATGTCTCGACTTGCTGACCGTTTTTTACAAACGGGGTGAATTTCTCGCCGAAGCCGTAGACGCACTCGCCTACATCGAGTGTGAGCTGTTCGCGTATAAACGATGTCGACGGGTCGGCAGGGTATGCCCAGAAGCGGTCGTCGGTGTGCAGCGAGGCGCGGGTCTTGGCGTGGGATTTGTCCTCTTCTATGTAACTCAGAGCACGGTAGCTTCCGCCGGTGAGGTGCCTGCCGTCGTAGTAGTATTGTACGTCCCACTGTCCCTTTGAGATACGCACGCTCGTCTTGCCTGAGACAAGCTCGGTGTAGTCCTTTGTGTCGTTGATTTCGGGGACAAAACCGGCGTCCTCATAAAGCTCGAAGTGAGGTCCGCAGTCGCAGGAGACTTTGTAATGGCAGACCGAGACCTTGATAACATCCGGCATCGGCGAGCTGAATTTAAGCTCGAGATTCGGACCGCCGAGGGTCTGTCCGCGGTTCCATATGTGCGACGGCGTCGCCAGAACGTCGACTGATCTGCCGTCGGTTGTGATGTCATACGCCTGTGAAGCGTAGCTTACAGAGTAGCCTTTTTGATTGAGCCAGTAGCCGTCAGCGAATTTCATATAAAATTTCCTTTCCGCGTTTTATTCTATCCTGAGGTATTCCTCGGGAATGTAGCTCAGAATCTTGTCAAGGGTTTTTCGGGAAAAGTCCTCAGAGCCGTGGGAGTTTAGCTCCTCGTCGGTGTATTCGCAGTAGGGGACTATGTGAATCTGATGATAATTCGCGCCATACTGCGTGATTATAGGTATTGCACCGGGGTCGTCGAGGGAAATCTCACCGGTCAGAGAGTTTTTGTTGACGGTCAGCTCGCCAATCATGCCTACCATAGCTTTGTAATACGCCTGTGCGGAGACAAAGTTTCCGAGGCAGTAGAAGCAAAAAGCTTTGGTGCCGTCCTCACGTTCGATGTATTCCATAGTCTGAACGGTATGCGGCTGGGTGCCGATGATTATATCGGCTCCCCAGTCGACCAAAAGCCGCGCGATATTTTTCTGATTGTCGGTGACGTCGTTTGATATTTCCTTGCCGAAGTGGGGCGAAACTACCACGACGTCGGCAATTTCGTCGGCTTTACGCACCTGCTCCTCTATGAGTTCAAGCTCTTTGAGATAGGTGATTTTGCAGGGGGAGTCCTCTTTTAATTTGAGCCCGTTTGTGTGTTCCATATAACCCAAAAATGCAAACGTTATACCGTTTACCTCAAGAGTGCGGATATTGTTCATATCCTCCTCGTCGCGGTAGGCGCCGTAGCGGACTATTCCCTCGTGAGAGTCCCAGAATCTGAGGGTTGCCAAAAGTCCCTCCTCGCCCCTGTCGATAACGTGGTTGTTCGACATCGAGAAAACATCAAACCCTATGTCGATCATATGCTCGCCGAGGTCGGCGGGGGAACAGAATTTCGGATAGTCGGACGGTTCAAGCTCGTCGGTGACTATCGTCTCCTGATTGAGTATCGCGAGGTCGGCGTCTTTTATATAATGCTCGACCCGCTCGTATACATAGCCGAAATCGTAGCCTTCCTCGCCGTTTGCCGCGGCGCGGCGCTTAGCCTGATTATAGATGGAGGAGTGAATCAGGTTGTCTCCGGCGCACACGAGATGAACGGTGTAGTATTCCGGCTCGGGCGGAAGCGTTGTGGTGGCTTCGGTGACGGTGGTCGGGACGGTAGAAACCGCCGTGGTCTCGGTAGTGGTTGTCGCCTGGGTCTCGGTGGCGGGACAGGTAACGGTTTCCGACGGGATAACTCCTCTTTCGGCGCACCCTCCGAACAGCAGCGATGCCGAAAGAATTATTGCATAAACTCTTCTTAAGCTTTTCAAAGCGCTCACTTCCTATAACAGTATTTAAATTTATTATATCAACCGTACACGGATTTGGCAATATGATTTTATAAAAATTAAGATATAAAAACCTGCAAAAAATAATCCCCGCGTCTCAAAGCCCGACGCGGGGATCGCTTTTATGCCTATGTGATTTTATCGGCCCATATTGCCCGGCCGACTCCGCAGGAAGCGGGAGTGTTGCTGTTTGGATTGTGAAAGCGAAAAATCCTGCTGCGTTTTAATCATGATGACTGCCGTGATGTTCTTCCTCTTTGTGTTCTTCTTCGTGGTGATCGTCCTCGTGGGTATGCTCGCCCTCAATAGTGCAGCCCTCAACGCCGCAGTCAAAGTTGTCGGAGTGTTCTTCTTCGTGGTGATCGTCTTCGTGGGTATGTTCGCCCTCAATAGTGCAGCCCTCGACGCCGCAGTCAAAACTCTCGGGACGGTCTTCGGCGCTGTCAGCTTCACTGATGGTGGTTCCGTCTGCGTTGAAAACGGCTCCCGATCCGGACGGTTCGGGGTCTACGGTGCAACCGCCGAGAAGCAGTGCCATAGCGGCAAAAACAGCAATAAGACCTGATTTTTTCATAGTTCTCGCATCCTTTCCCATTATATTAACATTATAACATCATTTCCACAAATTTGCAATAGTATTAAAATATTTACCCCTGCGTTTTCAGACGCAGGGGCAGTAGGTGTTATTTGCTTTTAATGTGTTTTATCAGCCGCGATATTCCCCATACCGCCCAGGCTATTCCGCATACCGCAAGCAGAACCAAGACCCAGAGCGAGAATATAAGGTATGCTATGCCGCCCATTCCTCCTGCCAAAAACATCTGTACAAGAAAGTCTGCAAGCAGTAGCGCAAGTATTGCTGCGGGCGCGAGCCTTACCGTCAGTGACTTTACCTTGAAGCAGAGCAGGAGCTGGATCAAAAGCGTGAGCGGGGTCAGGAGGAGAAAAACCGTGCTGAGGCTGAGCTCGCCCGTGTGAATGTCAAACATAAGCCTTCTCCTTTCAGGAAAGGTGTTTTTTAAGCGTTGCCCTCACGGCTCCCTTTCCGACGATGAGCTCTTTAAAGTAACCCTCTATCTTCTCGGCGAGCCCCGCTTTAACGAGGTTTGAACCGAAGACGGTCTCGTTTTCGAGTATCGGTCTGAGCTTTTCGCCGACGCTTTCCGGCTTTCCTATCTCGATTCCCGCAAGCTTTGCCTGAAGCTCGTCTTTTAGCGGGTCGCTCGAGACCTCTATAGGTTCAAGATTGTCGTCGACCGCTAAAAGATATCTGAGCCAGCCGGCAATCGCAAGCGGAATGGCGTCAAGCTCTCCCGCCTTTCCGACTGCCGCATAGCTCTTGATTGTCTCGCCGAAGCGTATTCCCACCTTCTGAGAGGTGTCGGTCGCGATTCTCTGCGGTGCGTCGGGCATAAACGGGTTGGGCAGGCGCTCGTTCACAACCTCGTCGATAAAGGCGCGCGGACTGATTATACCCGGGTCGGTAACTACGGGTAAGCCCTCGTCGTAGCCGAGCTTTTTGATGAGTTTCGTAAGCTCCGGGTCTTTCATCTCCTCGCAGATGAGAGTGTAGCCGAGCATGCAGCCGTAGACGGCGAGCGCTGTGTGAAGTGGATTGAGGCAGGTAGTGACCTTCATTCTCTCGGTCTTGTTGACGGTATCCCGGTCGCACAGATATACTCCCGCCTTTTCGAGCGGCGGTCTGCCGTTGGGGAAGCAGTCCTCGACAACGAGGTACTGAGGTCTTTCGGCGTTCACAAACGGCGCGATATAGGTGTTTTTCGAGGTGATTATCGGGGACATATTTTCGATGCCCGCCTTTGTGAGCGCTTCCTCAACGCTCTTTGCGGGGCGGGGAGTTATCTTGTCAATCATACTCCACGGGAATCCGACGGCGTCGCTCTCGAGATAGTCAAGAAATTCTTTGGGTGCAAAGTCTCTTTCGACCCACTCCGAGGCAATCGCCGTTACCGAGCTTTTTAGCTTTTCGCCGTTGTGACTGCAATTATCCATACTCACGACGGCTATCGGGAGCTTTCCCGCGTTGAACCGTTCAAGCAGCATAGCCGCGACGAAAGACATAGCGTGCCTCGCTCTTGAGGGACCGTTTTCGATGTCCGCTTTTACGACGGGCAGCAGCTCGCCAGAGGTGTTTTTGATGGCGTAGCCTTTTTCGGTTATCGTGAAGCTTATCATCTGAAGCGACGGAGAGCGGAATATACGCTTGAATTTTTCAATTTCGTTTTCGTCCGAGCTGTCCGCCTTAAGCGCTTCTGCCACTGAACCTATTATCTCGCAGTCCGAGCTTCCGTCGGAATTGAGACTTACGTTAAGGGTCAGGTTGTCAAAGGGTTTATATATTTTGTCTATGATTTCGTAGTCGAAGGTGTCCGCCGCGATGATTCCGCGGTCAGAAAGACCTTCGTTTAAAAGCCTCTGCTGGAGCGAGGCTATGAACCCGCGGAAGATATTTCCCGCGCCGAAGTGGAGCCATATCGGGTTTTTGCGGGTCTTTTCGGCGGCAGCCTTTACGTCGTACTGCGGAAGCCTGACATTAGCCGCCGCCCAAGCCGATTTGTCCGAAAGTGATAAAACACTGAGTTTCATTATTTATTCTCCTCCGCTTTGCAGATAGCTTCCCAAAGACCGTTCAAGTAGCAGGCTCCGAGTGCGCGGTCATAGAGACCGTAGCCGGGACGTCCTACCTCTCCCCATATCATTCTGCCGTGGTCGGGGCGGATATAGGTGTCGGGGCAGACGTCGTAAACGGCTTTCATTATCTTATACATATCGAGGTCGCCCTCGCTTGAAAGGTGCGCCGACTCACAGAAGCAGCGGTCGTTTCCGATGTGCTTGAGGTTGCGGACGTGCAGGCAGCCGATTCTGTTCATTTCACCGAAGTGGCGGATAACGCCAACAACGTCGTTATTGACGTTCGAGCCGAAAGAACCGGTGCAGAGGCAGACGGTATTCGCGGGACTGTCGTGGAGCTTTATGATTTTGTCGTAGCCCTCCTGATCGTGGGCAAGGCGGGGCAGACCGAATATCTTCCAACCCGGATCGTCGGGGTGACATGCCATTACCACGCCGCACTCCTCGCAGGTGGGGATAATGCCGTCGAGGAAGTATTTGTAGTTTTCAAGGAGCTTTTCCTCGTCTATGTCCTTGTAGAGATTCAGGACGCGTTCGAGGTCGGCAAGACGCTCGGGTTCCCAACCGGGAAGCGAGAAGCCGTTGGAATTTTCGGCGGTGCGCTTTACGATGTCGACAGGCGAGAGGGAACCGAGTTCAGCCTCGTCGTAGAACATTGATGTCGAGCCGTCGGGATTCGGGCGGGCGAGGTCGGTTCTCAGCCAGTCGAGAACGGGCATAAAGTTATAGACTATCACCTTTACCCCGTATTTCGCAAGGTTGCGTATCGTGATGCGGTAGTTTTCGATGTATTTGTCGCGGGTGGGAAGACCGAGCTTGATGTCCTCGTGGACGTTTACGCTCTCTATAACCTCACATTCAAGTCCCGCTCCGTGAACCTCGTCGATATAGCCCTTTATCTCCTCCTCGGTCCATACTTCACCTGCGGCCTTATAGTCCAAAAAGCCCATAACTCCGCTCATTCCGGGTATCTGCCTTATCTGCTCGAGGGTTACGCTGTCACTTTTTGAGCCGAACCAACGAAATGTCATTTTCATATAAATCATCCTTTCTTACGAAAAATATTTCCAAATTGATGATAACATGTCCGAACGTTTTTATCAAGACATATTTTCATATTTTTCTTGCAAATTGGCATCTCAGACGCCGTAATTTGTTGACTTTGGCGTCAAAAGGCGTATAATGGGAAACAGACGGTTTCGCAGTCCGACGGGCTCATTGTCCGACCCTCTGCGAGCTTACCGAAACGGATTTATAAACTTTTCACATACAGGAGGACATATTATGACCCAAAGAGAAGAAATTGTAAAAAGAATACAGGCGCTCGGAGTTGTGCCGGTAATCGCGATAAACGACGCCGACAACGCCGTTCCGCTCGCAAAAGCGCTCGTAAAGGGCGGGCTTCCGGCGGCGGAGATAACCTTCAGAACCGACTGCGCCGCCGAGGCGATACGCCGTATCCGCACGGAGGTTCCCGAGATGCTTGTCGGCGCGGGAACTGTTCTTACGGAGGAGCAGGTGGACGGCGCGCTCGAAGCCGGTTCGCAGTTTATCGTCACGCCCGGCTTCAACCCCGTGATAGTAAAATACGCTCTTTCAAAGGGCGCGGTAATTATGCCCGGCACCGCCACTCCCGGTGAAATGGAGCAGGCGATGAGTCTCGGACTCGACATCGTAAAATTCTTCCCCGCCGAGCAGAACGGCGGCGTAGCTAAACTCAAGGCGGTTTCTGCGCCTTATTCAAAGCTTCGCTTTATGCCTACGGGCGGAGTCAACGAAAAGAATATTTCGAGCTATCTCAGCTTCGACAAGATAATCGCCTGCGGCGGCACGTGGATGGTCAAAAAGGACCTTATAGACCGCAAGGACTGGGACGGAATAGAAAAGCTCACCCGCGAGGCGGTTATGGCGGCGCAGGGCTTTGAGGTAAGGGCGTTCTCTCCCGAAGGCATCACCCTCGCCTGCAACAACGTCGAGCGCGCCGAGGCTTATATAAACAACGCAATGGGCGAGGTCTGCCCGAAGATAAAGCTCATTAAGAAATAAGAGGAGGATATAAAATGAAAAGAATCGTAACATTCGGAGAAATAATGCTCAGGCTCAACCCCGAGGGCTATCTCAGATTTGTTCAGGCTGATAAATTTGAGGCTACATACGGCGGCGGCGAGGCCAACGTCGCGGTATCTCTCGCAAATTACGGTATGGACGCGGCGTTTGTGTCGAAAATTCCCGCACACGAGATAGGTCAGTGCGCGGTAAACGAACTGCGCAGATACGGGGTAGATACCTCGAAGATTGTCCGCGGCGGCGACCGTCTCGGAATCTATTTTGCCGAAAAGGGCGCTTCTCAGCGAGCCTCAAAGGTAATCTACGACCGTGCCGGCAGCGCGATTGCTCTGGCAAAGAAATCGGACTTCAACTGGGACGAAATCTTTGACGGAGCCGACTGGTTCCACTTTACCGGCATCACTCCCGCTCTCGGCGGCGAGCTTCCCGAGATATGCCTTGAAGCCTGCAAGGCAGCCAAGAAGCGCGGAGTTATGATTTCCTGCGACCTTAATTACCGCAAGAAGCTTTGGAGCCGCGAGCAGGCGGGCGAGACTATGGCAAAGCTTGTGCCTTATGTCGACCTCTGCATCGCAAACGAGGAGGACGCAAAGGACGTATTCGGCATCGAGGCCGAGAACACCGACATCACCTCGGGCAAACTCAACCGCGAAGGTTATATCAGCGTTGCGAAGAAGCTCTCGGAGCGTTTCGGCTGCAAATACGTCGCAATAACCCTGCGTTCTTCAATCTCCGCCAACGACAACGACTGGGCGGGTATGCTCTATACCGACGACAATGCGCACTTCTCGAAGCAGTACCATATGCACATCGTAGACCGCGTCGGCGGCGGCGACAGCTTCGGCGGAGGGCTTATCTACGCGCTTCTTAACGGATACGCGCCGGAGCAGGCTATCAATTTTGCTGTTGCGGCGTCCTGCCTCAAGCACTCCGTTGAGCACGACTTCAACCTCTGCTCGGTAGCCGAGGTGCAGGCGCTCGCGGGCGGCGACGGCTCTGGAAGGGTTCAAAGATAATATGCGTCGCTCTGACAGAGAGGTAAAGGATTTCGACGAAATCGTCTCGATAATGCGCAGGTGCGATGTCTGCCGCATCGCCCTCAATAACGGGGAGTACCCATATATCCTGCCGCTGAATTTCGGTATAAAGATATCGGACGGCGGGAAAGTCGAGCTGTATTTTCACGGCGCGGAGGAGGGGACGAAGTATGAGCTTATCTCGAAGAATCCGCGCGCGGGCTTTGAGATGGACTGCGCCCACCGCCTTGTAACCGACCCCGAGAGCGGCGAATGTACTATGGAATATCTGAGCGTAGTCGGCAAAGGGGAAATCGAGATTCTTCCCGAAAGCGAAAAGCGCGAAGCGCTTTGCATACTTATGAAGCACTACCACGGCGACGATTTCAGGCTAAACGAAGCTGCAATCCCGCGCACAAGGGCGTTTAAGCTCACGGTCGCGGAAATGACAGGAAAGAAAAGAATCAAACGATAATAAAAAGACCCCTGATTGGGGTCTTTTTATATACTTAAAAAGCTTCTATTACTTTTGCGCCCTCTTTTACGAAAGCTATAAACTCGTTTATCTCGGCTTTGCAGGTGACGGTCTTTCCTCCCTCTGTGACCGACTTGTCCGAAGTTCTGACCCATTTTCCGGCGGGCAGGTATACCTCCCGCTCGGTCTGCCCACGGTCGAGTATCGGGGCAAACAGGATGTCGGGACCGAACATATACTGGTCGCCGAGTCTGTAGCAGTTTTCGTCGCCCGGAAAGTCGAAGAACATAGGCCGCATTATAGGTTCGCCTGTTTCGGAGGTGCGCTTTGCGCACTCGAGTATATAAGGCTTTAGACGGTACCTGAGGTCGATAATGTCCTTGATGATTTCATAGTCGCGGTCGCCGAAGTGCCAGATTTCGTTGAAGCCTCCGCCGTCGCAGATTATGCCGGGGTAGCGGTCTTTATAATACGACTGCTTATATCTCGTTCCGTGAAGCCTCATCACGGGACAGAACAGTCCGAACTGGAACCACCTGACTATCAGCTCACGGAAGTAGTCGCTTTCGGTGTCGCCGTTGAAGAACCCGCCGATATCGCTGTTCCACCACGGAATCCCGCACATCGCCATCGAAAGACCCGAGACTACGCTGTTTCTTAGCTGCCCGAAGTCGGAATTGATATCTCCGTTCCAGACAAGCGCTCCGAATTTCTGTGAGCCGGGGTAAGCTGCCCTCGTCAGCAAAACGATTTCGTCCTCGCCCTCCGCTTTCAGACCGTCGTGGAAGCACTTTGAATAATAGTAGGGGTACAGAAGTCCCGTCTGCGCCATATTTCCGACGTGGGTTTTCAGATTGTTCCACTGCTGCGGGTGGATTTCAGGCTCAGCTTCGTCGAGCCAGAAGGTGCGTATTCCGTACTTTATGTATGTCTTTTTTATCTGCTCCCAGACAAATTCACGGGCTTCCGGATTTGTCATATCCACATATGTCTGCTGACCCCAGAAGTCGAAAGTGCCGTACTGACCGTTTTCGGTGCGTATCAGAAGATTGCGGTCGTTCATTTCGCGCCAGTTGCGGCTGTTTGGGTTTATCGTCGGCCAGTAAGAGACCACCGGACGCATGCCCATTTCTTTCAGCTCTTTAACCATACCCTCGGGGTCGGGCCAGTATTTCGGGTCGAAGTCGCAGTTGCCCTGCTCGGTCCAGTGGAAGTAATCAATGACTATCGCGTCGACGGGAATACCGCGCCTGTGATATTCGCGGGCGACTTCCAAAAGCTCCTCCTGCGACTCATAGCGGCATTTTGACTGCCAGAAGCCCGCTGCCCACTGAGGCATCTCTGGGGCAAAGCCCGTCAGACGGCAGTACTTATTGAGAACCTCAGCGGGGGTGTCGCCGACAAAGACAAGATAGTCCGCCTGATAGCAGCTATCCGCAGTCCAGACGGTGTGGTTCAGACCAAATTCCACTCTGCCGGGGGAGGGGTTATTCCAGAGAAAACCGTAGCCGAGCGAGGAATATATCACCGGCAGAGTCGACTTCGTGTTCCAATGCGCAAGGTCATAGGTGCAGCCTTTGCGGTCAAAGAAGCTCTGCTGCTCCTGACCGAGCCCGTATATGTGTTCGTTTCCGGCGTCAAAGTTGACGCGAGTGCGGTAATTCTGACCTTCGAGGTGGGTGTATCTTGTGACCAGGTCGCTTTCCTCGTGGGTAGCGAGAACTGTCTCGCCGTTTCTTTTGAAAGAAATGCGGCAGCCCGACCACGAGCGCTCTACCGTGACGGTGAGCTTGCCGTTTTCTATGATGCCGCGGCGGTCGTCCTCAATTCTGACCGTTGAACTGCACTCCTCGGGCGGAAGAAGCGTAAAACGCTCGTCTAAGAGGCGGGTGTTTCGCGAAGAACGCACTCTTGCGCAGCTTTCGCCGTAGGGCTCGACGAAAACTACTTCGTCGCGGGTGGTAAAGTAGATGCCGCCGTTTTTCAGGGAAATTTTGCTCATAAATTACCTCCTTATCTTAACAGTCTGCGTTTGTGTTTGGAACTGATCGGTTGTATGTATCCGACTTTTACAAGCCATTTGAACCATTCCTGATGCCATTTAAGGGCGAAGGACTCATAAACGTTTGACTCGACCTTATACTCCTTCATAAGCTTTTTGAATTCCTTGCTCTTTATATGGCGGAAATATTCCTTTTTGGCTTTATGATATTTTTTTGAGTTTTCAAACAGCGCATTTGTCCCGGCGAATAAGAACGCCGCAACAAGAATGCAGGCTCCCGCGAGCAGAACGGAGCAGAACACCGCCGCCCTTGTAACATCTATTTCGCCGAAGATCCCGAATATAAGCGAATGGATGATGTAGGGCAGGTCGAGCACGGTCCCGAGTCCGGGGAATTTCTCGAAGAACGGGTCGATAAACCTGCCGATGTGGAATATAAGGTCGCCGAGAACGGTCAGCGCGCCTATGGAAAGATAAAGCCCCCCGGCGGTGAGAAGAGCAGCCAAAAAGCCTTTTTCCTCGTTTTTTGCTTTCCGATATTTATCGTAAAGCTCGTCTTCCGTTCTTTTCGCGTGCCGATAATCTAAAGTCCCGGGATAGACATACCAGTCGTGTATATTTTTCGGAGTCGGAGCAGAATAACCGAAATAACTGAAATGGTGAGCTCTTTTGCCTGTTGAGTGGTTTGTATATAAAGTGTCTACAGGGTTGAACCAAGAATCTATAACGCCGTTGTGTTCGATTATATAGTCCTGCATCGACTCCGCCATGCCTTCTTTCACTTTATCGAACAACCGCCCTATTTCCTTTGCCATATTAAATTCTTCATCTACCTTATCGCGGAAATAGTCGGCGGTTATCGTGGTGGTGTATTTAAATTCCTTGCCGGATAAACTCTCGGAAGCATCCCCGTCGAATTTGTGTGCAAATGTGCCTGATCTGAGGATGTCAATTTCCGAATTCTCTCGGCTGTAGTCTGCCGGCGGAAACTTAAGCTCGGGCAGCTCTGTTTCGCCGCTCGACTTATACGTTCTTTTGCTCTCTGAAGCCATAATTCAAAGTCCTTTCTCTGCGGCGCTCATAACGCCGCCTTACTGCCAAAATTGTAGCACCAGCGCCCGAGAAAGTCAATACTTTTTGATGCGCTCTCGGTTCTGCCGTTTCGATTGACACCGACAGCGAATAATGCTATACTTTTAAATAAGATCCGGACAGAGGAGGCGCCGAACTTGTCAGAAAAAAATACGAGAGTTATAGCCGAAAACCGCGCAGCGCGGCACGATTATTTCGTCCTTGAATCCTTTGAGACGGGAATAGAGCTTAAAGGCACCGAGGTCAAGTCGATACGCTGCGGAGGAGTAAATCTTAAGGACAGCTGGTGCGAGATAAAAGACCTTGAGCTGTTTGTAAACGGCATGCACATAAGTCCCTACGAAAAGGGTAACATCTTCAACCGCGACCCGAGACGGGTGCGGCGGCTTCTGATGCACAAAAACGAGATACGCCGCCTTTTTGATAAGGTTAGGCAGGAGGGGCTCACGCTGATTCCGCTGAGGCTCTATTATAAGGACTCCCGCGTGAAGATGGAGCTTGGTCTGTGCAAGGGCAAGAAGCTTTACGACAAGCGGGATGATATGGCAAAAAAGCAGTCAATGCGCGACATCGAGCGCGCTCTCAAAGACAGACAACGTTAAATACGGGAGGACAGGCTTATGGAACTTCAGAAGGCATTGGAATCAAGAAGAAGCACCCGCGCTTTTACCGAGCGTAAGCTCACCCGCGCGGAGATAGAGAAGCTTTTGAGGGCGGCGACCCTCGCCCCGAGCGCCTGCAATATGCAGTCGTGGTATTTTTACGTCCTCGCGGACGAAGCCGAGCGAGCAAAGCTAAAAGGCATCTGCGCCGACTGGATAGCTTCGGCGCCGGTCGTGTTTATCGTATGCACCGACAGAAACGGCATAGTTTCGCGCTTTGGCAGCCGCGCCGAAAAATTCCCCGTACAGGATACCGCGCTTGCAATGGAAAACCTGCTTTTAAAGGCAGCGGATATGGGTCTCGGCGGCTGCATAATCGGCGCGTATAAGCAGGAGGAATGCACAAAAGCGTTCAATATCCCCGAAAACCACAGGATAGTCGCGCTTCTGCCGGTTGGAGAACCCGCGCGCGAAATTCCCGCGACAGAGCGCAAGCCGCTTGCCGAGGTGTCAAGCTATATCGGAGCAGTCCCCGAGGACGGCGAGGCGGATACCCGCAAGCCCGAGGCAAAACAAACGCAATTCAGGCATACTTCGCTTCCGGCAGCCCTGTTTGAAGGCGTAAATATGAGAGACGCCGTGTTTGACGGCGTTGATATGAGTAACGCCGCTTTCAGAGATGTAGATATGTCAAATGCAGTGTTTGGAGACGCCGATTTTGACCCCGGCGAAGACGAGAACATAGAAGAAGCGGAGGGCGCGGTGAATTTTAGCGGCGCGAAGTTCTGCGGAGTCAATATGGCGACCGCGGCGTTCGACGGCGCAGTGATGACCCGCTCCCGGCTCAATCATTGCAGCCTTGAAGAATCGGTTCTGACCGACGTCAGAATGGCGGGCGCGAAGCTCTACGACATCGACCTCGACGGCGGAGACCTCTCCGGCGTGAATATGGTTGGGGCAAGAATACAGTGTTCAAATCTTTACGGAGCGTCGGTCAAAAACTGCTGTTTTGCCGAAACTCACCTTGAAAACTGCGACATCGACGGTCTGACAATCGACGACGTAAACGTCAAAGAGGCGATAGAGGCTTATCTTAAGGCAAAGGCGGAATAGGGGGCGCGTCGCCATGAAAACTCTCAGAAATGAAGTGTTCGGATATGTGCGCGACCGTTTCGGCACGGAGCCGGAATATCTCTGGCAGACCGACCCGAATTTCGCGGTGCTTCGTCGCGGCGGCAACAAAAAGTGGTACGGCATCATAATGGACATACCGCGCTCAAAGCTGGGACTTTCGGGCGAAGAAAAGGTCGACATTCTCAATATAAAATGCGGGCCGCAGCTTTTGGGCTCTTTTCTCGCGCAGGAGGGGTTTCACCCTGCGTATCACATGAACAAGAGCCACTGGCTCACCGTAAGACTTGACGGCAGCGTATCTTCGGACCAGATTTTCGGGCTTTTGGAGATGAGCTATGAACTCACAAAAAGCGGAAAGGAAAGCTTATGAACGACTATGAAAAGATGAAAAGCGGCAGGCTCTATATGCCGCAGGACCCGGATATTCTCAAGGAGCAGTTTAAGAGGCTCGAAAAGCTTTACGACTTCAATTCCACTCGTCCGTATGAGTCCGAAAAGCGCGCCGGGCTTTTGAAAGAGATGTTCGCCGAAATAGGGGAGGACTGCTATATCGAGCCTCCTCTGCACGCCAACTGGGCGGGAAAAAATGTTCACTTTGGGAAAAAGGTCTATGCAAATTTCAACCTCACTCTTGTCGACGACACCGATATATACGTCGGGGATTTCACGATGTTCGGACCAAACGTGACCGTCGCGACTGCGGGACACCCGATTCTTCCAAGGCTGCGCGAGGAAGGCTATCAGTATAACCTGCCTGTTTTTATCGGCAAAAACTGTTGGATAGGCGCGGGCGCTGTGATACTCAGCGGAGTCACCGTCGGCGACAACAGCGTTATCGGCGCGGGAAGCGTAGTCACGCGTGATATTCCCGCGAACTGCGTAGCGGTGGGCAATCCCTGCCGGGTCATAAGAAAGATAGGCGAGCGGGACGAAAAGTATTATCACGGCGATATGGCGATAGAGCCGGAGGACTTGGAGTGAAAATAAGGGACATGCGCCGCTCCGAATGGATGCGCATAGCCGAACGCGAGTATTCCGAGCGCGGCTTTGAAAATAACGGCGCGCGCGTCCGCGAGAGTCTTTTGCTCATCAAAAAAGTAGAGGAGCCGCTCGCCGTGGAAAGCCTCGGAAAGAGGACGGTCATAGCCGACGCGGGATACTGCTGGCTCCAGCGCGCCGAGGAGGGCGGCTTTGTATGGCTGACGGCGATGTTCGACGGCGACGGCAGGTTTTTGCAAATTTATTTCGACATAACTGCTGGCAACCGCTTTGACGACCCAGAGAACCCTACGTTTGAGGATATGTATCTCGATGTGGTTCTCGATTCCGACGGCGGCATATTTGTTCTCGACGAAGACGAGCTTGAAAAAGCGCTTTCGGTCGGGGATATCACCGATGACGAATACCGTCGCACAAAGGGTGCATGTGCGCGGCTATGCGGCTGGCTCGAAGGGCATCAGTACGAGACAGAGGAATACTGTCGGGAAACGTATAAAAGTCTTCTTGAAAAGCTTAGTTTTTCCTGTTGATTTTCTCAAAAAAACGTGTATAATAGTATTATAGAATATATGGGGGCGTAAAGGTTTCGACGGGGATTTTGAGAAAAAATAAGCGGGTAGAGACGGCACCGTATCTCTTAAAAATGGTGTAACTTCAATTTTAAACGACAATAACAGTTTAGAATTGGCGGCTGCCTAATAGCCGCCCGTCCTGCTTGAGAGTACCACGGCTCAAGTCTGGGCGTCGCTCAGTGGTGAACGTCGCGGTGTGTTTCCCGAAGCGCCGCGATGTATTTCGGGATACCGATCGCGGAAGTCTGCTTACCGACGTCTGCGTGAGGGAATCTAAAGGATAAGCTACACCCGTAGAAGGTTTTTAGGATGAGTTTTCGGACACGGGTTCGATTCCCGTCGCCTCCACCAAAGTCACAAGTGGCGAACCTTTTTGACATGGTAGTTGTCAAAAACGTGTTTGCGCTTGTCTATCGCACAACGATTTACGGTTGTTGAAAAAGAAGCCCGGAACGGTTCGCCGTTCTGGGCCTATTTTTTTCGCGTCCGGCTATCCCCCTAAGAGGGGCCCCTGCCGGACAGATACAGGCGCGGAAGAACCCCGCCGCAGGCGGCAAAACAATTTCCCCACATTTTTGAAAAGCCCGGTTTGCGGCATTTTCCCCAGCTACACACCTTGCCGCAAAACGTGGGGAAATTCAATGCGGCTATTTCGGGGCTAATCGGTGTGTTTTCCCCAGTGGGGAAAACTTTCCCCACATTTTGAGACTGTTTCAGCCCAATGTGGGGAAAAATCGGAAGCTCGGTATAGCCGCGAAAACGCCGCAAAACAGCCGCCCGACGGACGTGAAAACTAAAAAACACCCCCGCAAGAAAAAAGGGCATAAGGGGCGGCGACACATACTGCGTATGTGCCCGGCATAGCCGGGGCCGCTGTCCCGCCTTGCGGCGGGCCACCTCTGCGGCAGGCTCGCGCAGCCTTGAGACCCTTACTGCGCCCCCTGTCGGGGGCTTGCCCTTGACCGATAAGTCGGTCAAGGGTGCCCTGACGCTCCTCGGACAAGCCTCGGAGCATAAAAAAACACGGAGGCTTCGCCTCCGCGGGCGCCCCTGCGGGGCGCTGTTAAACATTCTGTCACAGCCTCCGGCAAGTTTGCGTTTTTATTCCTTTCCCGCCCACGAGCGCGCAAGAGTGCGCCCGATGGGCGCGGTTCGGTCTTTGGATTCACAAATATCACGCGTGTGATATTTTGTATATCTCCGGCAAAAAACGGAATCGAAAGAAAGGAGCATAAAGATAAATGGAACAGCCAAGACCGCCGCCCACGCATATTCCGACATAAAGGGCAAAAAATTTGGCGAAAACACTTGAAAAAATGTTCGCCGCAATATATAATGTAAGTGAGACAATAAAGGCAGACTGTGAGGCGTTCCCAGCACCCCACAGTCCTATGCAGGAGCCATAACCTCCCACACAGCTTGAAATCAAGCGCCAATCTCATTATACCCTATTCTTTTGTATTTTACAAGAGGTAAGTATAATAGTTTGTGTGTCCTTATTTTTGGCGGTGCAGGAGTAAACCCTGCGCCGCCTTTTTGTCTCGGCGGGAAACCCCGAGGGGGACGGGAAGGAAGTACCACCCCCGAGGGCAAGTACCGTTGAGAATAACAAAGCCGCAAGAGCGGCACAAGGAGGAAACACAACTATGAGAAAGCGCGCTTTAAGTATATTACTTTGCGTTGCAATGGTCATTTCAATGACCGCCTGCGGGGGCAAGTCAAAAAGCCTTGACGGTTACTACACCTGTGAGGCTACCGACTTCATTGGAGCAGATTTTGCCCTGGAAATCGACGGCAATGACGCTGTGCTGTACAAACATCTTGAAGACCCGGCACCGGGATCGGTTGAGAAAACCGAAGACGGTGTTGACATCTACATGACGAATGCTTTTACCAAGCACAGCCCTTTCCATGCCAAACTGAGCGAAGACGGTGAACATCTGTATCTGTCTTCCGACAGCGGTCAATGGGACACGCAGGTTTATGACAGAGTAAACAAGAGCGAGTTTGAAGATTATCTTGCAAACTCGATAAAGCCCAGAGGCTATTCGTCAAATAACACAGAACCGGCAGACGATGACGTAAAGCCTGCGGGTCCGGCAGCGCCGGAAGACAATACAGCCGAGCCGGAAAACGAGCCCACTGTGACAGAACCTGAGCCGGAAGAGCTTTCTGACGAAGAAGCGGAGTTCAGGGAGATTTTCTGGTACAACGGTATTCAGCCGATGCTTACGATGCACGCGGACGGAATGAGCGATGAGG
>CANQVG010000011.1 GCA_947627235.1 uncultured Clostridia bacterium
GCGACGGCGAAGTCGAGTTTCCCGAGGCGCAGGAGGTCTTGTCCGAGCCACTGGGAGAAAATAGCAAACGAAATCCTAATGCACTTCCGCGCGCTGAAAAAGACTGCGTCGGAGATACACTTCACCGAGCAGATCGACGTCGACAAGGACGGCAATCAGCTCACGCTGATGGACATTCTCGCCTCTGACGAAAATCTTTCGGAGGAGGTCGACCTGCGGATAAATTCCGAGGTGCTGCGGCGCAAAATTTCTGAGCTTTTAGACGACCGCGAGCGTAGAATCATAGCGCTCCGATACGGTCTGACGGGTAGCGTTCCGCTTACACAGCGCGAGACCGCCGCGCTTCTCGGAATATCGCGCAGCTACGTTTCACGAATCGAAAAGCGCGCTATTGATAAGCTCTCCGAGGCGATGAATACATAAAAAACGATCCCGTATTTAACGGGGTCTTTTTACGCGGGCGCCGCTCATCTGTTGAGAACAGCGACTCCGATATTCAGATAAAGCGCGAACACAAGCCATATGATGTAGGGAATCATCAGCTTGCCGGCTGTCTTGTTTACGCCGAAGAACTGCACCGTCGTTCCGATGGTTAGGAGAAGAAGCGCCGCGAGCACCACGACCGCCGCGGTGTAAAATTCAAATCTGAAGAAAACTATCGACCACGAGAAGTTCACAAAAAGCTGATAAAAGAAGCACTTCATTGCGTCGTTGAGCAGGTAGTCACAGTCGCGGTAGACAAGATACGACGCAAAGCCCATCATAAGGTAGAGTACCGTCCAGACCACGGGAAAAACCCACGCGGGCGGCGAGAAAGGCGGCTGGACGTAGTTCTGCTTCGACATATCTCCGGCAATCGCGGCGGAGAGCGCCCCCACGACCACCGGCAAAGCGGTCAGAAGCGCGGCTTTAAGCTTGTTTTCGTGCTTGATTTTCATGGCAATGTCCATATAAAATAACCCCCTTGAGAGATTTTTTCTTGAGAGTATTTTATGCGGACGCGCCCGTGAAAATACATAAGCGCAAAAAAATCGGAGTTTTTAAAAACTCCGATTTATAAAAATTTCGAGAGAGTTCATTAACAGTACATTAAACAAAAAGTTTTCGGTCGAGCCTTTTTCAAAAGGCTCGCGGGGTCGAGGGGCGGCGCCCCTCGACGCAGCCCGCAGGCTGCGGAATCCTTGCGGAGCGAAGCGCAGGAGGGTAGGCAAAACAGTCCCGCGGACTGTTTTGCCGTAGGGAACCCTCGCCGGGGGTTCCCTAAAATGTGTGCTGTGCGGACACTCAAAAAATTATGTACTCCTTGAAATTCGCGCGGATTTGTGATATACTTGCTTCAGCCTTTGTTGTTGAGGCTCTTGATTCTCGATTCGCTGTTCTTTATGAGGTTTACCATCGACGAATAATATCTCGGATACTCCTCGGCGAGACTCTGCGTATTCGCCGTCAGCTCTTCCGCGTCCCTGACGCAGTCTTCGCCCTCAAGTACGGTTCCTGTCGAAGCCGCGGCTATTTTGGCTTCACAGAAATTCATAGCGGCGTTCGTTCCCGACGGCGCGGCGGCTGAATCTATCATAAAGAAATTCTGGTCGTTTCCGGGATTTGCCGAATAGAGGTAGCGGAACATCTTGTATACCGCAAGCATCAGATACCCCGACGATTCCTTGACCATAGTCGATGAGCGGCACTTTGAAAGAAGCGAGTAGAAAACGCTCAGCGAGTTGTTTATCAGCTTTTTGTTGAAAGCAATCATAACCGAGTTCGGCGTTACTTTATCGCGCTGGTTCGGGTCGTCCTCGGGAATATCGTCGATGGATATGGTCTTGCCCTGAGGCTCCGGAGAGCGTCCGAGCAGATAGTCGCAGCTCACATTATAGTAATCGGCGGCGCGCACCAAAAAATCAAGCCCGCACTCGCGCTTGCCCTTTTCGTAATGCGATAAGAGTCCCTGCGAAACGCCGAGGTCTTCGGCGGCTTTTTTCTGCGAGAGCTTACGCTCCTTTCTTAAGAGAGTCATGATTCTTGCAAAGTCCGTGTTCACTGTTTTCCTCCGTGGCAAAGTAATAACGTATTGACTATTATACACCCGATTTTACTCTTTGTAAAACAGTATATTTAATAAAATTTCCTGTAATTTTTTGTTGAAAAACGACAAAATACGGCATATCTCGCCGAGATGGAGGTTAATATGAAAGGCTACAGAATACACTTTATCCGTCACGCTCTCTGCGAGGCCAACGAAGAGGGACGCTATGTCGGCATAACCGAGTCGCCGGTTTCGGCAAATGGAAGACGGGAGCTTTCGGAAAAGGCTTCGCGCTATGTTTATCCCGAGGTTGACAAGGTCTATGTCAGCCCGCTTAAGAGGTGCATAGCCACCGCCGCATTTTTATATCCCGAGGGGTATGCGCGGGTGGTACCCGAGCTGAGAGAGATGAATTTCGGAGATTTCGAGGGCAGGCTCCTCACCGATATCAGAGACACTCCGGAATACAAAGCGTTTATGAAAGGCGGGCTTGACAACCCTCCTCCGAACGGTGAAAGTCTGCGGCACGTCGTGCAGAGGTGCTTTGAAGGGCTGGACTTTATAGTGAACGATATGATGAAAAACGGCTACGGAAGCGCGGCGGTGGTCACTCACGGCGGGATAATTATGAATATGATGTCCTGCTTCGGACTGCCGAAATATTCTCCCAACGACTTCGCCTGCGATTTCGGCGAGGGCTACACGGTACTTGTCACCGCGCAGATGTGGCAGCAGTCGGGCGCGTTTGAGATACTGGGTGCGCTGCCCTACGAAAAGTGATGTTTGTTATAAACAAAAAGCCCCCGAACGGGGGCTGATATATTTTGCCGTAGTAATCAGAAGACCAATTTCTTTTCGATATAGTCTGCGACCTCGGATATCGGCATCCTGACCTGCTCCATAGTATCGCGGTCGCGGACGGTTACGCAGCCGTCGGTCTGGGAGTCGAAGTCGTAGGTCACGCACCACGGCGTGCCGATTTCGTCCTCTCTGCGGTATCTCTTGCCTATCGAGCCGGTCTCGTCGAAGTCGGTCATAAAGCGGTAGGAGAGCTGTTCATAAACCTTCAGAGCGTCCTCGGAGAGCTTCTTTGAGAGCGGCAGCACCGCGCACTTATAGGGCGCGACGGCGGGACTGAGGTGCAAAACGGTTCTTATGTCGTTTTTCTCGGCGTCTATGACCTCTTCGTCGTATGCCTCGCAGATGAGAGCGAGCACCGTTCTGTCAAGACCGTAGGTCGACTCAATTATATAAGGGATAAATCTCTCGTTGGTCTCGGGGTCGAGGTAGCTCATATTTGTGCCGCTGTATTCCTGATGGCGGGTCAGGTCGAAGTCGGTGCGGTTGTGGGTGCCGTTGATTTCGCCCCAGCCGAACGGGAACAGGAACTCTATATCGCAAGCCGCCTTTGCGTAGTGTGCGAGTTTTTCGTGGTCGTGGAACCGAAGATGTTCGGGTTTTATGCCGAGGTCTTCAAAGTATTTCTTTCCGTAGCCCTTGAAGTATTCGTAAAGCTCGCCGTCGGAGCCTTCGCGGCAGAAAGTCTGGAACTCCATCTGTTCAAATTCTATGGTGCGGAAAGTGAAGTTGCCGGGGGTTATCTCGTTTCTGAAAGCCTTGCCGATCTGACCGATTGAGAAAGGCAGCTTTGCGCGCATCGTGCGCTGCACGTTGAGAAAGTTGACGTATTCGCCCTGAGCGTTTTCGGGTCTGAGGTAGATAACGCTTTTGGAGTCGTTGGTAACTCCGCGGTAGGTCTGGAACATCAGGTTAAATTCGCGTATATCGGTGAAATCGTGCTTGCCGCATTTGGGACAGGGGATATGGTGGTCCTTTATATATTGGAACATCTCCTCTTTGGTCATGCCGTCGGCGTGGGCGTCGGGGTCAAAAGCGTCTATGAGGTTGTCGGCGCGGTGACGTGTTTTGCACTCGCGGCAGTCGAGCAGCGGGTCAGAGAAGCTGGCTACGTGTCCCGAAGCCTCCCAGACTCTCGGGTGCATCAGTATATCGGCGTCTACCTCATAAGAATTTTTGCGTTCCTGAATAAAGCGTTTGCGCCAGGTATCCTTAACGTTGTTTTTGAGACGGGAGCCGAGGGGGCCGTAGTCCCAGGTGTTGGCAAGACCGCCGTAGATGTCGGAGCCGGGGAATATGAAGCCTCTGCCTTTGCAAAGCTCGACAATTTTCTGCATACTCTTTTCGGTGTTTTCCATACAATACTCCTTAAAATGATAGAATTACTTCCATATATTTTAGCGCGGCGAACGCGATAAGTCAATAGATTTTTGAAAAAGCCTCTGTTTAAAGGTAAAAGCGGGTAAAAAGTTCGTCAAAATTCATAAACTGAGGCGTCGAAAAATAAAAATTTCACAAATTTACAGAAAAACGCTTGACAACAGCGAATAATTGTGGCAATATTGAATCGTGGATACGTGCCGCAGGGCTTTGCCGCGCGGCCGAGTCTTTTACGAAAAAATGAAATTAGGAGGTCATTATATGACAAAGAAGATTTTGGCAGTGCTTCTCGCATTGGCAATGACTATGTCTCTGTTCAGCTTCAACGTGTTTGCGGCTGGAAGCGACTTTAACGCTAAAGTATATCTTTATATAAGTGATATTTCTAGCGTTGACAATGCCGAGGTTACTTCATATAACCAAGAATATACGGTTACTTATGAAGGCGACGCAAGGAATATTGCAGAAGGTAGCAATGATAGATACATATCTCTTAAGAGTTCTGCTGCGTCTATTTGGGAAAGTACTGCATCCAGTATTCCTGAGGGTACGATAGTAAAAATTACAAAACTTGTTACTACCGATGCAAATGGAAACGAAAAAGCTCATACCTTTGATGGCGGGAAGGCTACTTACAGTGAGCCTGTAAAGGCAGAAGGTAAGTTAGAAGTTGACATTTATAATACCTATGGTGGCGCTTCTATTAAACATGGTGATGAACTTCCTGAATCTGCAACAAAGGTTTCCGTTACCTTTGTGCTGGTTGACCCCAATGCTAAGGAAGACCCCGAGCCCGACACCGGTAAGCACCCCGAGGGTGAAAAAGTGGTTGAGATCACTGACACCACTGTTTCCAAGCTCGGCGAAAATGTTGTCGACATAGCCGACGGCGCCGTTACTTCGAGCGCAGAGCAGTTTGCCATTAAAATTCCGGAGATTGCAAACCTCAATGACAAAATAACCGTTCACATCAAGGGCACCACTTCCGGCGACTTCCGCATGTGGGCAGGTCACGATGACGGCGCTATCACGATGTCTCCTGAGCCTCTTTGGAAAGCAAGCGAAAAAGGCGTAGAGTTCCCCACTCCCGACGGTGAGGAGTTTGATGTCACCTATACGCTCGTTGTTGCCGATAAAGACGGTCGCGGTTGCAAAGAAGCCGATTGCGTCATCTTCAAGGGTGCATCTTATGGCGTGAATCTTGATAACCTCAAGATAACTCACTTTGGCTACACCATTGAGAAGTTTGTTCCCGAGGTTCCCGAGCCCAAGGGATATGTATCTGATGCTGCTCTCAATGTTGAACCCGTTGCCGACGACGACGCCAACGCTCTCGTCGTAACTCCTTCCGAAGAAGTCAAGACCGAAGGTGTTCTCGTTGCCTTTGCCGATGGCGCTCCCGACGACGGTAACATTGTTGTCAACTATGTAGACGATACTCCTCCTAAGTCTCCTTGTGGACCTAACGATATCGAAGTGTTCTTTGAACCCGAAGGAAAGTCGTTCCCCGACTGTACTGCGTCTTGGGACTTCGTCGGATGTGGCGGTCTCTGGGATAAAACATACGCTTCCAACGCTTTCAACATTACTATTGAAAAACTTAAGGAAGTCTTCGGTAAAGAGGGCGCAACCTTTACTTATGCGTTTACCGGTACTCCGGGTTGGAGCAACGGAGGTGTTCCTTCTGCGGTTTTGAATGGCAAGTTTGATGCTGATTCACTTCCGATTGAGACAGAAACTAAGGGTAACCTTACTATAGGAACATTTACACTTGCTGACCTTGTCAAGAAGTCCGGCGTAGCAGTTGACGCTATTGAAAACTTTGTAATTCAGACCAGTACAGATAACTTCAAGCTTGTATATGCTTACTTCACTGTCCCCAATGAGGTCGTAAATCCTAATGCCGGCGACGATACTCCTCCTAAGTCTCCTTGTGGACCTAACGATATCGAAGTGTTCTTTGAACCCGAAGGAAAGTCGTTCCCCGACTGTACTGCGTCTTGGGACTTCGTCGGATGTGGCGGTCTCTGGGATAAAACATACGCTTCCAACGCTTTCAACATTACTATTGAAAAACTTAAGGAAGTCTTCGGTAAAGAGGGCGCAACCTTTACTTATGCGTTTACCGGTACTCCGGGTTGGAGCAACGGAGGTGTTCCTTCTGCGGTTTTGAATGGCAAGTTTGATGCTGATTCACTTCCGATTGAGACAGAAACTAAGGGTAACCTTACTATAGGAACATTTACACTTGCTGACCTTGTCAAGAAGTCCGGCGTAGCAGTTGACGCTATTGAAAACTTTGTAATTCAGACCAGTACAGATAACTTCAAGCTTGTATATGCTTACTTCACTGTCCCCAATGAGATTGTAAATCCTAATGCCGGCAAGGACGCTCCTGCTGCTTCGACTGAGCCTGTAGAATTCAAGACCGGTGACAAGTATGTTGAGATTTCTACCGATGCGAAGAAAGTCATTGACAGCATCGTTATAACCTACAACGGTAAGACTGTTGCGCTTGATCCTTCAGCTATTGATTACATCAAGATCAAGTCTGAGGATAGCAATCGGTTTACCGGCGTGGACGGTTACGCCATCCAGCTCGGTCCCGATTACCACGGATTCTTCTTCATGGGTCGTCTGATCACTATGCCTCATACTTTTGATGAGAACAACATTTGCACCGCTTGCGACTTTGTAAAGCCCGCATCCGAAGGTGACGAAACTGTTGTTGACGTTCCCGCCTAGCCCGACATCATTACTATTGATCAGGGTGATGCCTGTGTCATCGACATCCAGTCGCTTGGTCTCAAGGCCGGAGATACAGTACACATCAGCATTGCCGGCACTGTCAAGACCTCTGTTGAAGCTGTTCGTATCTTCCTCACAAAAGAGGGTGTGTTTAATAACAATGCTTCCGATATAGTCACCGCGACTCTTGACGGCAACTCATTCACTTTCGAGGGCGACCTCGTAGCTCAGGGCGATATTTTCTACATTTACCTGAAGTCACAGGCAGGCGGTCCCGCTCTTCATCCCAACAGTTTTGACTTCACAGTCTTCACGGCTGAGAAGGTATGAGCTGATTAACAAAGACATCATCGTAATTGTATAAACCACTTCTTGCAGCAAGGGCGTCCTTCGGGGCGCCCTTGCTGTATCTATCCGATTCTTCGGCGATTCCAACAAATTTATCGCTTCGGTGTGTTAAAAGTTTTTGTCTTCCGTATGTTGACACTTGTCCGCGAGTGAAGTATAATTTAAGCAATCGCAATGTATAATTCACTATGACAATTTTTGCATTACAGGAGGAAAACTTATGAGAGTATTTAATTTCAGCGCGGGACCGGCAATGCTTCCCGAGGAGGTTTTGAAGCGTGCAGCATCGGAAATGCTGGAATACGGCGAGACCGGTCAGTCGGTTATGGAGATGTCGCACCGTTCCAAGGAATATCAGGCTATAATTGATTCGGTTGAAGCCAAGCTCCGCAAGGTTATGTCGATTCCCGACAATTACAAGGTACTGTTTCTTCAGGGCGGCGCATCGAGCCAGTTTGCTATGATCCCCCTTAACCTTATGAACGGCTCCGGCAAGGCAGATTTCGTTTTGACCGGTCAGTGGGCGACTAAGGCATATCAGGAGGCGTCGCGCTACGGCGAGTGCAAGGCTGTTGCAAGCTCAAAGGATAAGACCTTCAGTTACATTCCAAAGCTTAATAAGGCCGACTTTACTCCCGACGCCGACTATTTCCACATCTGCTACAACAACACAATCTACGGTACCAAGTTTACCGAGCTGCCCGATACCGGAAACGTGCCGCTCGTAGCGGATATGTCCAGCTCGATTCTCTCCGAACCCGTTGACGTTTCGAGGTTCGGCGTTATCTACGCGGGCGCGCAGAAAAATATGGGACCTGCGGGTCTGACGGTTGTGATTATCCGTGAGGACCTCATCGGTCACGCTCGCGACATCACGCCTACTATGTTTAACTACCAGATACATGCCGACAACGGCTCAATGTACAACACCCCGCCGACCTACGGAATTTACATTCTCGGGCTTGTGCTTGACTGGATTGAGCAAAAGGGCGGTCTTGAGGCGATGGCGAAAATTAACGCCAAGAAAGCGGCCCTGCTCTATGATTTCCTCGACGGTTCAAAGCTGTTCAAGGCTACCGTTAAGGGTGCGGACCGCTCTATGATGAACATTCCGTTTGTCACCGGCAGCGACGAGCTTGACGCAAAGTTTGTCTCGGAGGCAAAGAAAGCGGGACTTATCAACATTAAGGGTCACCGTTCGGTAGGCGGTATGCGCGCGTCTATCTACAACGCAATGCCTATTGAGGGCGTAGAGAAGCTGGTTGCGTTTATGAAGCAGTTTGAAGCGGAAAACGCGTAAGGAGGAAGCTTATGTTCAACATTCTCACTTTAAATAAGATAGCCGCCTGCGGCACCGACCTTTTCGACCGTTCGAGGTATAACGTAACCGATACGGAGACCTCTCCCGACGGCATTATGGTGCGCTCTGCCAATATGCTCGAAGACGAATTTGCCCCCAGCCTGAAAGCCATTGCGCGCGCGGGTGCGGGAGTCAACAATATCCCCGTCGACCGCTGCTCGGAGGAGGGCATCTGCGTGTTCAACACGCCGGGAGCAAACGCCAACGCCGTCAAAGAGCTTGTCATCGCGGGTCTGCTTTTGACTTCGAGAAAGATTCCCGCTGCCATCGACTGGGCGAAGACCCTCAAGGGCAAGGGCGACGAGGTCTCAAAACTCGTTGAAAAAGGCAAAGCTGCGTTTGCAGGCCCTGAAATTATGGGCAAGACCCTCGGAATTGTGGGTCTCGGGGCAATAGGCGTAAAGGTCGCCAACACTGCGCTTTCGCTCGGTATGAACGTAGTGGGCTATGACCCGTTCCTTTCGGTCAACGCCGCCCTCGGTCTCAAGCCGAACGTCAAGGTTGTAAAGTCGCTCAATGACTTATTCTCCTGCTCGGATTACATTACCCTTCACCTGCCGTATAACAAGGACACAAAGGATACCGTCAATGCCGAGGCGCTCGAAAAGATGCGCGACGGCGTAAGGATTCTCAACTTTGCGAGAGGCGAGCTTGTAAATACCGACGATATTCTCTCTGCACTCGGCAGCGGCAAGTGCGCGGCATATATTACCGATTTCCCGAACGACGCTCTGATAGGCGTTGAGGGCGTTGTGGCTATTCCTCACCTCGGCGCGTCTACGCCCGAGTCGGAGGACAACTGCGCGGTTATGGCGGCTCAGGAGCTTATCAATTACCTTGAGCACGGAACAATCCGCAACTCAGTCAATCTGCCCGACTGCGAGCTTGCCAAAACCGCAGACTGCCTTGTCTGCGTCATACACAAGAATGTGCCGACAATAATCAACCAGATTACCGGCGCGATTTCCGCCGACGGCGGCAACATTGAGAATATCGCATCGAAGTCTAAAAAAGACTGGGCGTATACGATGCTCGACGTGACCGGCGCCGTAACTCCCGCCGATATCGAAAAGATTGACGGAGTAAGCGGAGTAAGAGTACTTTAATTTCTGCGAAAACAGCGCAGGAGCCAAAACGGTTCCTGCGCTGTTGTTTATGTGAATTATAGCTCTGTGAGAACGCCCGGGGCGACAGTAACCGCCTCGTCGGGACTGCGTTCGAGCCAGACTTCCGTAGCGGTAGGGTTATAGACAAATCTGCCGTCGGCGGAGTATTCAAGCGACTTTGCTGCGAGGTCGTATTCGCAAATTTCGATGTTGGTCGCATACCAGATATCTTCGCGCCCCGAGGCTTTTGAGAGAAGGTCTTCGATAAGCCCCCAGTTTTTGTCCCGCCGAAATTCAGGTGTGTGACCCCAAATATACATCATTCTGAGGTCGCGCGGGGTCTCTTCGAGGAATTTGTCCATAAGTTCCGGAAGCTTCGGGTCGTTGTGATGCGCGGTAGGACGTAGCCTGAGCCAGTCGGTCGGCATATTCAGCGAGTAATCCGACCACACGGTGCGGCAGTATTTGATGCCGCTCTGCCGCAGGACATTTACGCTGCGGTCGTCAAAGCTTCCGTAGGGGTAAGCTGCGCCGCGTATAACGGTTGAAAACATATTTTCGAGGTTGTGCTTGTCCGAGACTATCTCGTAGACAAGCTCCGGTTCGGTTATTTTGGTGAAGTCGCGGTGGGTTACGCCGTGAAGCGCCACCTCAACGCCGTCGCGCTTGTAGTTTTCGGTTTCCGAGCGCGTCATTCTCGGCCAGTAGCCCACAGGTTCCGAGCCGTCGGGGCGGTAGAGTTCGGAGCTGATATTAAAGGTTCCTTTGATATTAAGACTTGACATAAGGTCCATAAGTCTGATATCATCATAACAGCCGTCGTCGTAGCTGAGGGTGAGCGCTTTTTTAACGCCGCCGGGGAATAAGGTCTTTAGCATAATAATCCTCCTTTAAAATTTCTGATTACAGTATACGATATTTTGGCGGAAAGTTCAACCGGTTTTTTATAAAAGAGGGCTGATTTATGGAAAAATATTCTCATATTTTTGACACCCATTCTCATTACGACGACGCAAGATTTGAAGGCAGGGGCGACGAGCTTATAGCCTCGCTTTTTAACGACGGCGTTTCGGGGATAATTCACGCGGCTACAGACCTTGAGTCAGCGAGGTTCGGTTTGAAAATGTCCGAAAAATACCCGCGATACTATACTTCGGTTGGAATACACCCCGAATATGCCGACTGCTTTTCGGAAGACGACATTTTAAGCCTTGAGAAGCTTGCAAGAGCGTCCGAAAAGGTTGTGGCAATAGGCGAGATAGGACTCGACTACCACTATGAGGGTTATGACCGCGAGCGCCAGATACGTCTGTTCAGGACACAGACAGAGCTTGCGAACCGTCTCGGTCTGCCGGTGATAGTGCATTGCCGCGACGCCGTAGGCGATTGTATGGATATCCTGCGCGAGCTGAGACCTCGGGGAGTTATGCACTGCTTCTCGGGGTCGGTTGAGACGGCGCGTGAGGTGTTGTCGCTCGGAATGTATCTCGGATTCACCGGTGCGCTGACCTTTAAAAACGCCAAAAAGCCGCAGGAGGTAGTGAGGACAATTCCCCTTGACCGTCTTTTGCTGGAGACGGACTGTCCCTATATGGCGCCTGAACCTCACCGCGGAGAGGTCTGCAGCAGCGGGCTGATAGAGTTTACCGCCAAAAAGGCAGCGGAGCTTAAAGGCATAGGATATGAAGAACTGCTGTCGGCGACAGAGGAAAACGCCGAGCGGCTTTTCGGTATAAAAAAGTAATGCAGGTGCAGTGTCCTCGGTTTTGATTTGGCGGCTTCTATAATATAAGAAAACCCCTGCGTATTAACGCGGGGGTTTTCCGTCGGTGCGTAAACCTTACACGCCCGATTACTTTTTCTCAAGCTTGAAGGTAATGGTTCTCGTCTTCTTTATACCGCTGTTGTCGTCTCTTATACGGTTGTTTATCTTGTACTTGGACGTGATGCCGTTGAGAATGTTTTTGGTGTAATAACTCTGGCTGTAGGTGTCTATAACCTCGTTGATGAGGTCTACGGAGCTGACCATTATTCTTGCGTAGACAAAATTGCCGCCGTTCTTAACACAATCGCTCGTGGCTTTCTTGAGCACGCTTTCCACCTCGGACATACTCGTTGCGTAGTAGCCGTTGAGCTTATACCAGTTGTAGTCGTCGGAGGTAGCGGAGGGCATTTTGTAGTACATCGAGAGATCGTCGACCGAAATTCTGGTGTTTTTGATATAGTCGTCGGTGACAAGCAGGAAGTCATAGCAAACGTAATTAGGGTCTTGGTTGGTACTCGGGTCGCCCCATCCGGCGTCGACATTGTACCATTTGCCGTCGAGCTTTACCTTTACCCAAGAGTGTCTGCCCGCGGCGGTTGGATCGGTGCCATAACCGGTGACATATACGACGTCAAATCCGGCTTTTGAAAGGAGGTAGAAGGCTCCCTTTGCGTAGCCGAGGCAATTTGCTCCTCCCGCGACTACGGAACCGTAGGCTGAGGACTCATAGGTGCCGCCGTAGGAGTTGTTGGTGCAGAGCCACTCGTAGATATACTTGACTTTATTGTAGTCGGAGTATCCGCTGATTTTTTTGACAATCTTATTCGCGGAGCTTTCAAGCTCGTTGACCATTTTCTGGGCGTCGTCGAGGTTGTCTACGAAATACTGAAGGTTCATAGTTGTGCCGCCGGAAACGCTTTTAACGCCCTTGAAGTAGCAGTAACCGGTGCCGACCATCTGAACGATGTTGGACGCAATCTGAATAGTTTCGTCGGGGGTGAGGTATTCCGCGAGGGAAACGCTCGGCGCCATAATCTCAACAGCCATAGCGATCTTGTTGAGCGCGTTCTGATATTTCGAGTCGGTAAAGAGATTATACATATATTCGACGCCGTTTGTGCTTACCCAGTCTGCGGTGCCTATCTGGGTACCGGAGGTTCCCTCAAAAGGCTCGTCGTCGACTACTTCCTGATCGGAGGAGCCGGGAGCAGGCTCGTTGTTGCCGCCGACGGGCTTGGTGGCAGTGCCGGAGGGCGCCGTGGCAGAGAGGTAGATGTTGCTCACATAGCCGGTCTTGCCGTCAATTGATACCTGATACCAGCCGGTGGAAGCGCGTCCGGTAACGGTTACGGCTTCGCCCTCGTCGAGGGTGCCTATGCGATCATAATCAGCCGACGGGCCGCTTCTGACGTTCAGGGATATAGTGGCATACATTGTTGCCGACATTGCCTCTACCGTAAAGCCGTTCGGATCTTCCTTAGCGGTGGTGGGGGCGGGAGTGGTTGCGGGAGCGGGTTCTGTTGCCGGCGCAGAGGTGGTGACCGGCTCTGAAGAGGTCACGGGAGCGGGATCGGTTTCAGGCGGGAGAGTTTCGGGCGAGGGGGTAGTCGTAACGTCGCCGACGTCAGCCGTCGAGCCGCTTGTTACTACAGGAGTGTCCACGTGGTCGTCCGGAACCTGTCCGCAGGCCGCAAAGACGCTCAGCGTCATCATCAGCGCGACTAAGAGCGCCGCAAATCTTTTTAAATTCATACTAATTCCTCCAAATCTTTTGTCTTTATCTGTATCACGGAAATCCGCGTTATCAGTTTTATTCCGCCGTCGGCACGGTGAAGTATCTGCTTCCGTACCGGTGGCTGTGGTCCTTTTCGACCTGTTCGTCTGTTATCATAAAGTAGTCGTATCCTACGTAATCGGGTTCGTCGCCGGTGGGGTCGTCCCAAGTTGCGTCTATTACATACCATTTGCCGTCCGAGAGCTTCACATAGTTCCACTTGTGATAGCCGTCGTCTGAATCTCCCATTGCGGGAACAGCGTCAAATCCGGCTCTTGAAAGCAGCATCTGCAACGCGTGCGCATATCCCTGACATATCGCCTTACCGTCTATCAGCGCGCCGTAAGCGGTGTCAACGCTTTTTCCGTTATAGCTGTAGGTGCAGTTTTTAACGATGTAGTCGTGAAAATATTTTATCCTGTCGCGCTCTGAAGTATCCGGAGCACTCGCTACTATTTCGTCTACTTTATTCTGAACGGCTTCGTTCATCTCTTTTGCCTCTTTGGCGTCCGCGGTGTAGACGAACTCAAGGTCGGTCACGTAGTTGTTCTCGTCATACCAGTATGTGTAATCGTAGTAATCGACGTGAGTATAACCGCAGAGGTAATCGTGTACGAAATGTACAAACTGCCATATTTCGTCTTCCTTGATGGGATGCTTGAGCGCAAACTTTGGCTTTAGGTTGCGCATCGCGTTCATCATAACCGCGACGTTGTCCTTGACGTCGTCCGAAAGCTGGTTCCAGACGAACTCCATACCGTTTTCATATATAGGAGTAAGGCTGATTCCGTTCCACCGTCCGGTTATCTTTTGGCGCACAGGAGGCACGTTTGTCTTTTCGGTCTCCTTGGTAACGGTAGTCGGCACGGTGGTTGCCACGGTTGTCGTGGTAACGGTGGTGACGGTAGTAGGCAAGGTTGTTGTCACGGTGGTAACGGTGGTCGGAACTGTAGTAGTCACGGTAGTTACGGTAGTCGGAGAGGTGGTCGCGACGGTGACAGAAGCAGTCGTTGTGTCTGCTTCGGGAGCGGGGGTTGTCTCTACGGAAGGCATAGTCTGAGAAACGGTTGCATCGGTTTCGGGCTTTGGCATATTGTTCTTTGCCGGATGCTCGCACCCGGTGAAAATTACCGCAGCAAGAACAGCAGAGATGAGGATACGCTTTTTGTCCATATTGTCGCCTCCGGATGTTTAATTCTTGTGTTTGAGGGTGATGATTATGGTCAGAGGACCTTGGCCGTCTTTATGAGCGGAATAGCGTTCCCAGCTTCCGTCGTTAAAGTCTGAACCGTAAGCTTCGTTTGCTTCTTTCATCAGGGTCTGAATCTCGCCGTCGTGAGCCTTCATAAACAGGTTCTCGTTTACCTCGGTGTAGACATCTTCGTCCGACATTCTCAGATAGATATAGTTCGTGCCGTTCTTTGCGCAGAGAGCGAGCTGCTTCTGCGTAGCGGCATAAGCCTCCTCATAGGTGGTGCAGTAGTAGCCCATCACGTTGTGATAGCTCAGCTCCATTGAGTCCGCCGAGGGTACCTGATAGTAATAGTCTCTGCCGAAGCGCTCTTTATAATACGCATTGTCAAATTTCATCGCATGATCCTGAAGAATCACGTCGTCGGAAATCATAAAGTAGTCATAGCAGATATAATCGGGGTCGGTTTTGCCGGTGGGGTCTGCCCAAGTCGGGTCGAGGATATACCATTTTCCGTCGTCAAGTTTGACGTAGTTCCATTTATGAGTGTAGTTGATATTATCGCCCCTGCCTATTGTAAAGCAGGTTTCAAAGCCGGCTCTCGCGAGCAAAAGGTGCATCGCGTCGGCGTAGCCCTGACACGTAGCGCTGCCGTCCACGAGGGCGCCGTATGCGGTAAAGGGAATCTTGCCGTCCTCGCCGTAGTTGCAGTTGAAGATGAGGTAGTCATGCAGATACTTTATCTGTTCCCACTGAGTGCCGTCGGGCATAGCGGCTATTATTTCGTCGAGCTTTGAGTTCAGCGCGTCTGTGAGGGCGACTCCGTCCTCGACAAACTGCACGACTTCCATATTGTAGGGGATATATACGGTTCTGACTATTCCGTCGTCGTCCGGGGGAGCGGCGAAGGAGGTGCCTATATAAGTATAGTCCATAGTGCAGTTATAGGCAAATTCCAGAAACTGGTCGCTCTCCTCGACCGGAAAGCCTACGGTAAGCTTTGCCACCATATCGAGATTTTTGACGGCGTTCATAAATTCGGCAAGGTTGAGCTTTGTGTCGGAATCAAGCTGATCCCAGATGTAGCCGATTCCGTTATCCTCGACAAACGATATGTCAACTTTACTGAGAGGGTCGATATCGGGCTCGGGAGCGTTGGTTTCGGGAATATCCTGAGTTCCGGCGTCTTGACTTGAAACGGTCCGGGACGGGGAGGGAGGGTCGTTTTGAATCTCGTCGCCGCAGCCTGCGAGCATCGCCGACAGAATGCAGAACGTCAAAAGCAGAATTATAAATTTTTTCATCATTTTAAATCCTTTCGGGGGTGAAATACTGACACTTCTTTAATTCCTGCGTATATAAAACGCAGGGAACGTCCGAAATATTGCATAGCGCAAAAATTTTTATGCAATAAACCGCAACACTATTTAATAATACCTTTAAATTGCGATTATGTCAATAAGTAAATGCCGTTTATCCAAAAAAATTACGATGCAAGCTCTGCGCAACATTCCGAAATAACTTCGGCAAGGCGGGAGGAGGGTCGCTCAAAGCTTTCAAAGTCGAGCTTTATGATATCCGCGTGCGGGAAGTGTTTTCTTATGTCGTCGCGGTCGATATCCGACGCGCAGAATACGACGTCGGGCGCGATTTCGTAGAGATCTTCCGCCGAAGCGTAATATTTATCGTATTGCGTCCAAAGGTTACAGCCGAAGACAGAGAGCATATTAGCGCTCAGGCTGTTTTGCGGAGAGAGCATCAGCCCCTCGCCGCTTACAGATTCGACAATCACGAAATTTTTGTAGACGCCGAGTCCCTGCGCGCTATTCATAGCGCCGTTAAGCTCGGAAGTAGCCGCGGAATAGGCGGAGTCGTAATCGTTTGCTCCGTAAAAAATCATCGCGAGCTTAATATAAGTGTCGCAGAGCATAGCGTAGGAGACGGGCTGTTCAAAGCAGATAACTCTTATTCCTGCCTGCTTAAGTCTGAGAATGTCGGTCTCGGCTATCGGCGACTGCACCGCCAAAAGCTCGGGTGCAAGTCCGATTATCGCGTCGATGTCCGGTTTTGCGGGGCTTCCTGTTTTGGGAAGATTCTTTGCCGCCTCCGGATAGTCGCAGAAGTCGCTTACGCCGACAAGCCTGTCCGACAAGCCGAGTTCGTATAAAATCTCGGTCAGCGACGGCGAGAGCGAAGCTACCGTTGCGGGGGCGGAGTCAAAGGTCTCGTTGCCGAAGCTTATCGGGTAGGGGTCTTTGACGGGAGGGGCGTCGGTCACGGGAGATGTGGTCTTTTCGGGGGGCGCGCCTATTTCGTCACCGCAGGCGCAAAGGAGCATCACTAAGCACATCGCCGCGGCGGCTATTTTAAGAAATTTCATATAAACACTCCTTTAAAGGGAAATATCTTCTAAAGAAAGGGTTGCGGCGGCGTTGAGACTTTCGTCGGCGCGTCGCCCCGCCAAAAAGTCGAAGTAAGCTTGCGCGCCTATCATCGCGGCGTTGTCACCGCAGTATTTTAGCTCGGGAAGATAGAGCCGTGCGTCCAGCGAGTCGCAGAGCTTCTTCATCTTTGAGCGGATTCCCGAATTTGCGGAAACTCCACCCGCGATTACGATGTCGCGGTAGCCCGTCGCCTTGGCGGCAAGAAAGAGCTTTTCGCTTAAAATGTCGGCTACCGTCTTCTGAAACGACGCCGCTACGTCCTCTCGGCGAAGCTCCTCGCCCCGCTGCTCCGAGTTGTGGACAAGGTTTATGACGGCTGTTTTGAGTCCCGAAAAGCTGAAATCGTATTCGCAGCCGGAAATCTTCGGCTTCGGGAGTTTATAGGCGGTCTTGGAACCGAGCTTTGCGCAGTCGTCGATATATTTTCCGCCGGGGTAGGGGAAGCCCAGCACCCGCGCGACCTTGTCGAAGCACTCGCCGGCGGCGTCGTCGCGGGTTCTGCCAATAACGCGGTAACTCGTGAAGCTTCTGACCTCGACGATGTGACTGTGTCCGCCGCTGACTACAAGACACAGAAACGGCGGCTTCAAGTCGGGGTGGGAGATGTAGTTTGCGGCGATGTGTCCCGCGATGTGGTGGACGGGTATCAGCGGCTTTTGGGTTATCATCGCGAGCCCCTTTGCGTAGCTCACTCCCACAAGGAGCGCGCCGATAAGTCCGGGAGCGTAGGTTACGGCGACGGCGTCGATGTCTTCAAAGGAAAGAGAGGCGTCTTCGAGCGCGCCGTTTACCACTTTGCAGATGCTTTCAATATGTCTTCGCGAGGCGATTTCGGGTACGACCCCGCCGTAGAGTTTGTGTTCTTCAATCTGCGAAGCCACGACGTTTGACAGAACCGTCCGCCCGTCTTCGACAACGGCCGCCGCCGTTTCGTCGCATGAAGATTCAATGGCTAAAATTTTCAAGGTATCACTTCTTTCCGATAATTCACGTAGCTTTTTGAGGGAGGGTACGGCGCTGACAAAAGTGCGGTGCGTATCACTTCTTTGCGCGTGTTACTCAAGTAAGCGCTTTTTCATACGTTTTTTTCATAATTACGGCGTCCTCCTGCGGGGAGCTGTAGTAATTTTTCCTTACATATATTTTGTAAAATCCGAGGGATTCATACAGTCTCTGTGCCGGATAATTCGACTCCCGCACCTCCAGAAACGCCTTTTCGGGGGAATAAATCTCCTCAAGCGCAAAGATCAGCGCTTTTGCCGCTCCCATTCTGCGGAACTCCTTTTTTACCGCCACCGAGCCGATTTCAAGCTCGCCCATAACGCAGTTGCCGCAGATGTAGCCGATTATCCCGTTCTCCGAGACGGCGCAGAGCGCGGCAAAGACGCCGCTGTCGTCGTCGGCAAGCTCTTTAAAATCTTCTATCTGCCACGCTTCCGACTCAAAACAGCTTTTCTCTATTCCATACACCGCGTCGACGTCTTCGGGGAGCATTTTTCTGACGGTTATCTTCATAACTATTCCTTTTCCGCGAGCAAAGCGGAATACAGTTCGCTCTTTGAAAAGCCGGACACCTTCGCGATTTCGCGGCAGGCGTCGGCGCCGCGCATACCGCCCTTTACAAGCTCTCTGACCTTTTCGAGCGCGCTTTCAAGGCTCGGCTCCTCATCGGGAAGCCGCTTGGCGCCCTCCACGACAAGAACATACTCCCCGCGGGGCTTTCTGAGGTCGTCGTCATAAAGATTCACGGCTTCGGCGAGGGTTGTGCGTATTATCTCCTCGTGGAGCTTTGTAAGCTCGCGGCAGATTGAGATTCTGCGGTCGCCGAAATATTTCAGCAGGTCGGAAAGTGTGGAAACGAGCTTGTGGGGCGCTTCGTAGAAGATTACGGTTCGGGGTTCGCGCGCAGCGGCGGCAAGCGCCTCGTTTCGGGAGCTCGGAGAGGTCGATGGGAAGCCCTCAAAGACAAATTTTGAGGTATCAAGTCCGCTTACTGCGAGCGCGGATATGACGGCGCTCGGTCCCGGTACCACCTCAACCGGTACGCCGTTTTCTGCGCAAAGCCTGACAAGGTCCTCTCCCGGGTCGGAGATGCAGGGCATACCGGCGTCGGTGACAACGGCGCAGGTTTCTCCGGACAGGATTCTTTGTATTATTTCCTCGCCGACGTATTTGCGGTTGTGTTCGTGGTAACTCAGGAGCGGTTTTTTTATCTCAAAGTGCTGTAAAAGCTTTCGGGTGACGCGTGTGTCCTCCGCCGCGATGAAATCTACATTACGCAGCGTTTCCACAGCACGGTAAGTCATATCGCCGAGGTTGCCTATAGGCGTCCCGACGACGTAAAGCTTTGACATAGTATCACTTCCTTATGGTTGATTGAGCGTAAGATGCCGCTATATAGCGTCCGCTCGTATGCACGTGGGGCGGTCTGTGGGCAAGGCGGTTGTGAGCCTTGGTGCGGGCGAAGCCTGAGCCGTCCTGCGGACGGCTGCGCGCGGCTTTGCCGCGCGAACCGCGCACGAAGTGCGCGGCAGGCTTCGCCCTCAAAGTGCGAAATTACCCGTCCCTGCTCTTTTTATTGCACGGCTTCAGGCACAGGACTGTCCGGCGCTGCTCAAAGCCCGTAGATGCGCTTCATCTCGCGCGAATATTCCTCTCCCTCCATAACAAAGAGGGGACTTTCTATCTTCATAAACCCCGAGCCGCCGAGTCTGCCCTCAATAAGAATCAGCCACGCGGGGGAGTCGGCGTTTTTGTGAACGGTGCGCAGACGCTTCGGCTCTATGTCGCAGTTTCTCATCGCCGAGACGCAGTCGGCGAGCCGTTCGGGTCGGTTGCATACGCAGAGCCTGCCGCCGTACTTAAGGTTTCTCTTAGCCGCCTCGCAGACGTCCTGAATACTGCACTCTATTTCGTGCCGCGCGATTGCCTGCGCCGAATCCGCGCTTTTTGCGCCTGTTCCTCCGCGCTTGTATGGCGGGTTGCAGGTGATGAGGTCGAGCGCGTGATCGCTGCGCCATTCTCTCAGGTCGAGGCGGAGCGGTATGAGCCTGTCCGCGCCCGAAAGCTCTTTTGACATAACCGCGAGGTCGTAAGCCTTTTTTTGTATCTCCACCGCCGTGACTTCGGCGGGCAAATGGTTTTTCAGCATCAGCAGCGCTACGATGCCGTTGCCCGAACAGAGGTCGCAGCAGCGGTCTTTGTGCCTCGGTGACGCAAAGTCGGCGAGCAAAAATGCGTCGGTTCCGAAGCGGTGTTCTTTTGAAATAGCGACTTTGTAGCCGTTTCCGAGGTCTTCGACCGAAATGTCGTCATAAGGGAGCATTTCTGTATACCTCCTCTGCGAGCCTTCGGATATCGTCGAGGGTGTTCAGAGTATCCGACATATTGCGGTATTTTGCCGCGCCTCGCACGCCCTTTAAGTACCACGCGACGTTTTTTCGGGCTTCCCTCACTCCCTGAGCTTCGCCTTTATACCCGACTATTCGCTCGGCGTGATTCAGCATTACGCTGAGGCGTTCCTCAAGGGACGGCTCCGGCAGGACTTCACCCGTCTCGAGATAACGTTTTATCTGTTCAAATACCCACGGTCTGCCGTTTGAGGCGCGCGCCAACGACACAAGGTCGCAGCCGGTTTCACTGTACATTTTCGCGGCGTCTTCGCCGTTTGAAATGTCGCCGTTGCCGATTACGGGTATCCCTACGGCATCCTTTACCGCCTTTATCACGGACCAATCCGAGTGACCGCTGTACATCTGCGTTTTCGTCCTCGGGTGGACGGCAAGTGCAGCGGCTCCCGCCTGTTCCATCATTATCCCGAACGGCACCGCGTTGATATTGGTTTGGTCCCAGCCTGCCCGAAATTTCACCGTAACGGGACAGTCAGCCCTTGAAACAGCCGCCTTTACAAGCTCAGCCGCGAGTTCCGGTGTCTTCATAAGAGCGCTTCCGCCCCCGGTGTTGACCACCTTTGCGACGGGGCAGCCCATATTTATATCTATCACGTCGGGCTTGAAGCGGTTTACGATTTCAACGGCTTTCGCCATATATTCCGGCTCCTCGCCGAAGAGCTGAACGGCGTACGGACGCTCTTCGTTGTGAACCTCGCATAGCTCGAGCGACCCCGCGCCGCCGTAGCAGAGTCCCTTTGCCGACACCATTTCGCTGCAAAGGTAGCTCGCGCCGTATTCGCGGCAGAGCTCGCGGTATGCCCTGTCGGCTACAGAAGCCATCGGACTCAGCGCGCAGGATTTTTCTATTTTCACGTTTCCGATTGTTATGAAGTCCATTATATCCTCACGAAAAGAGATGGCGGCAGTTTATATCAAAGTTGGGGTCATCGGCGCGGAGGCGATACGTCTCTGAGCCGATGACGGACGCGGCGGCAGTCTTGAAGCCGGCGGGGAACGTTTGACGCCGCGTTGCCATCGGGCTCAGCGCGCAGGTTTTTTCTATTTTCACGTTTCCGATTGTTATAAAGTCCATTATATCCTCACAAAAAAGCTGCGGAGATTCTGCGCGCAAAGAGTGCGGCTCCCGTCGGGAGGTCTCACTGCTCTTTTCGCCCCGCTCCGGCGCGGCTCATACTGCCTGCGGGCGCCGCCCGCCCCCGCTTCGCGGGGGCTTCCCCGCAAGACCGCGGTCTTGCGGGGCGCACGGCGCCTTCGGCGCCGTGCTAAGGCGGCGCTCCCCGCCAAAGCCGGCTTTTCGGCAAAGTATCCTTAAAAATCTCTGTTTCCGCCGCGCCTCGGGGAGCGCTGTAAGTCAAAGTCCTTTGCGGCAGCAGGCGTTCGCTGCGTCCGACTTGGCCGCGCCTCTGAACCTGCGCACAAGCTATATACAAAAACATTATAACACAAATTTTTCGGTTTGTGTAGTCTTTTGACAAAATTTAATGAATTTCCGTTTTGGACTTCCCAAGGCGGCAAAAATGTGGTATACTGTATAAAAATTGATCGGAAAGGCTCTGTGACTATGCGAATACTTGTTATTGACGGCAACTCGATTTTGAACCGCGCGTTTTACGGCATAAAGGTGCTGAACAGCTCAAAGGGTTTTCCAACCAACGCCATCACCGGCTTTATGAACGTATACCTCAGAGAGCGCGACCGTCTTAAGCCGGACGGCGTCGCCGTTGCGTTCGACCTCAAGGCGCCCACGTTCCGACATAAGGCGTGTGATTTTTACAAGGCGAACCGCAAGGGAATGCCCGACGAGCTTGCGCAGCAGCTTCCCAAGGTCAAGGAGCTTCTTTCCGACCTCGGCGTGACGGTTCTTGAGACGGAGGGCTTTGAGGCAGACGATATTTTAGGCTCCGTTGCGGCGCTGTTTTCGGGTGCGGACGACGAGGTATTTATTCTCTCCGGCGACCGTGACACGCTTCAGCTAATCGGCGGCAACGCTACCGTTCTCCTTGCCACCACCCGCGAGACCGCTTCATACGACCGCGACCGTTTCTATTCCGAATACGGCGTCGAGCCGATAAGGCTCATAGATATCAAGGCGCTTATGGGCGACAGCTCCGACAATATTCCCGGCGTGCAGGGCATCGGCGAAAAGACTGCCAAGGCGCTTATCGCGGAATACGGTTCGGTTGAGAATCTGTATGACAAACTCGACGCCGCCAAGCTCACTCCGTCGGCAAAGAGCAAGCTCGAAAACGGACGGGAGTCGGCTTTTCAGAGCAAATGGCTTGCGACCATAGTCAGAAACGCGCCCGTCCCGCAGGACAAGTCGGCGTATCTTCCCGCCGAGCCCGACGCAGAGGCTGCGGCTTCGCTTCTCACCGAGCTTGAAATGTTCAAGCTGCTCGACCGTCTCGGACTTGAAAGGGTGAATGTTGTACCCTCCGAAAGCTCGGCTGAGTCGGAGCGCGAAATCGCCGTGAAGCCGCTCGATGAAGCCTCGGTCACGGAGCTTGTCGGGGAACCAACCTGCTTTATCTATAAAAGCGGTGCGCTTGAGGTCATCTGTGACGGTACGGTCTATACTTCCGAAGACCCCGGGCAGATACTCGGCTACCTCACCTCGGAGGGTAAAAAAACCGCTTTTTCGGCAAAGTCGGCGTATAAGCTCTGCTTTGAAAATCAAAAGGAGCTTTCGGGACTCGTATTTATATGCGACCTCGCCGGATATCTTCTCAATTCGCAGGCCACGGATTATACCGTGAGTAATCTTTGCGGTTCAAATAACGTACCGTATAGCAGCAACCCCGAACATGCCGACATAATATCGCTTCCTGCCCTTTCCGAAAAGCTTCGTTCCGAGGTTGAGCGGACGGGGATGTCGTCGCTTTTATATGAAATTGAGCAGCCGCTCTGCGAGGTGCTGGCCTCGATGGAGGTTCTCGGCGTGCGTGTGGATTCCGACGGAATACGCGCTTTCGGAAAAGGTCTTGAGGCAGACATTTCGGAGCTTGAGCAGAGGATATATCTTTTAGCGGGTAGGCAGTTCAATATCAACTCCTCGAAGCAGCTCGGCGAGGTGCTGTTTGATGACCTCGGTCTGCCGAGGGGCAAAAAGAATCACCGAGGATTCTCGACGAGCGCCGATGTTCTTGAAGACCTCGTCCCGATACATCCGATAGCGCAGGATATTCTCGATTACAGAACCCTCACCAAGCTTCGATCGACCTATGTCGACGGACTTCTTGAGGAAGTCTGTCCCGACGGCAGGGTGCGTTCGGAGTTCAAGCAGACCGAGACCCGCACCGGGCGCATCTCCTCCTCAAACCCGAATATGCAGAACATTCCCGTGCGCAAGGAGCTGGGGCGGAATATGCGCAAATTCTTTATCGCCGCCGAGGGAAAGACCCTTCTTGACGCCGACTACAGTCAGATAGAGCTGCGGGTGCTCGCTTCGATGAGCGGCGATGAAAATATGAGAGATGCGTTTTTGTCGGGCGCGGACATTCATACCCGTACCGCATCGCAGGTCTTCGGGCTTCCGGAGGACTTTGTCGACCCGAATATGAGGCGTGCGGCAAAGGCGGTCAATTTCGGCATTATTTACGGCATCGGAGCGTTCAGCCTCTCAAAGGACATCAACTGTTCGGTCGCTGAGGCTGACAGATATATTAAAAACTACCTCGGAACCTATCCGAAGATAGACAAGTTTATGAACGATACGGTGGAATTTGCGCAAAAAAACGGCTATGTAACCACGCTTTTCGGTCGTCGAAGATATATCCCCGAGCTAAAGGCTTCAAACAACAATCTGCGTTCGTTTGGCAAGCGTGCGGCGATGAACGCCCCGATTCAGGGCACTGCGGCAGATATCATAAAAATAGCGATGATAAGGGTTTACCGCCGTCTGAAAGAGGAAAAGCTCGACGCAAAGCTGATTTTGCAGGTTCACGACGAGCTGATTGTGGAAACTTCGGAGAACTGCCGTGAGGAAGCGGCAAAGGTTCTTTCCGAGGAGATGCAGAAGGCGGCAGAGCTTTCGGTGCCGCTTACAGCCGACGTAAACGCGGGCAGAAGCTGGTACGACGCCAAGGGGTAACGCGGCGGGCGGTATGTATTCATATCATACGACGGTTATTTTTGACAAAAATTTCAAGGAGACTCCAAAATGAAATACGTTCTTTTCGACCTCGACGGCACTCTTACCGAGTCCGCGCCGGGGATAATGAACTCCCTCAGATACGCATTCAGAAAGCTCGGCGAAAGCGTACCGGACGACGCGACGCTGAAAAAGTTTGTCGGACCGCCGCTGATAGAGTCGTTTATGCGATTCAGCGGATTTTCCGAAAAAAAGGCGGTGGAGGCGGTCGACGTTTACCGGGAATATTTCGCGGAAAAGGGTCTGTTTGAAAACTCGGTCTATGACGGCATATCCGGCTGTCTTGGCAGACTGCGCGGCGCGGGGTATTTTCTCGGCGTGGCGACCTCGAAGCCGCAGGTCTTCTGCGAGAGGATACTCCGGCATTTCGGGCTTACGGAATATTTTGACGTCATAAAGGGAATCCCGCTTGACGGCGAGGATATGACTAAGGCGGAGGTCATCGCGCAGGCGCTGAGTGCGCTCGGAGTCGAAAAAAAGTCCGACGCCGTAATGGTGGGCGACCGCGACTACGACGTAGTCGGCGCGGGGCAAAACGGCATAGACTGCATAGGCGTGCTTTACGGCTACGGTTCGGCGGAGGAGCTTGAGCGCGCGGGCGCGGCGCATATTGTCAAAGATGCGGCAGAGCTGACCGAACTTTTGCTGAAGCTGAGATAAACAAAAAAGTCAGACTTTTCTGTCTGACTTTTAATTTATGCGCGTCCCACGACGAGCCGCTTAAATCTTTGGTACATCTGTGCGGCGGATTCCAGTCTGCCTATTGTTTCGAGGTATTTGTCCTCTCCCCAACTGCTTTCAAGGAGTCCGTCCACGGCTCTGCCCTCCCAAGTCGGGAAGTCGGCGAGAGCTGCTTCCATCTGCTCGATGTTCGACATCTTAGGCATATTCACCCCGGCGGTCTTAAGGACTCTGTTGGTGAACTCCGCGCAGGTAAAGGCGTTTTCGCGGGTGAATTTCTTGCCGAATATGTAAGCCGCCGCCGAGAAGAAGTTGTAGACGTATTCGTCGCCGTGTTCGTTCATATTTTTTATCATACTGCCGACCGCCTCAAAGCGCTCGTTTTCGACGGGTACCGCGACAATCTTAAGCTTTGTGCGTGAGCTTAGGGTGTAGCGCCGAGGCGATTCCACCGTGAAGCCGCCGATTAGCGGGTTGACGCGATAGATGCGCGAAAACGAATAGAATTTCGACAAATCCTCCTGAAGGCATATCGAGCAGTGGTTGTATTTATTGCGGGTAAAAATTCTTATCATTCTGCCGATTTTGAGGTCGGTCGAGGAAAAAATGACGTAGATTGTTTTCATAAATTCTCCTTGTGAATGAATTGAGTTTCGCTTTTCAGAAGCTTTTTGAAGCCGTTGGCGCTGTAAATGAGCCAGCCGTCGAAGTCGGCGCCGTCCGCTCCGATTTCGCGGCGGTTTGAGTGGGTTGTAAATGTGATGACGATGGGCGAGGGGTTGAACAGAAGTATAACCCTTGAATCGGGGGTCAGGTATTTTTCGTCAAGGGGCGGGAGACGTTTGAGCTTTCGGAAAAGCGTGAGGCTTTCGCCCGGCGCGGACATAAGAAGAAGCATCAGCCGCAACGCCCTCACGAACCATTCGTGGTCGGCGAAGTGATAGATGCGCTTTCTTGCGCGGCAGGTTATCAGTCTTATAAGGTATTCCGCGTCACCGGTTTTCACTATGATGTCCGGCTTCGGGGAATATCGGAAAAACGAGACGAACGCCGCACGGGGCTTTTTGAGTTCAAAGCCGTTTTCGCGGCATATCCTGCCGAGGCTTATAAGAAAAGACAGGCGGAGGAATATAGCCCTTACCCAGTTATATGCGCCTTTCAGGATAAGCGCGGCGACCGCAAAGTAACAAAGTATCAGTATTTTCATATCGCCGCCCCTATTCTCCGAGAAGATAGACGGCGCACCAATGGCGCTGTGCCTTTATCGCGCCGATAAACTGCGCTGCGGCGGTTATCGCGAATGAGACCGCAATCCCCGCAGGAACGCCGATACGCCCGTATATCAGGTCAAACGGCAGGCAGAGAAACGGTATCTTTACCTGCGCCGCACTCAGCCCGAAGCCTATAAGCGCAACTCCCGAGGCGGTTAAAACGTCGAACAGAAGATTGTGCTTCAGACGATAGGCAAGCCCCTCTCCGGGGAGCAGCCTGCCTTCGGTGTTACGGATAAACGGCTTTTCCAGCCGCTTTGCCGAGGCGTTTGCGCCGTAAAGCGCGGGGAATAGCGCCAGAAGCGTGATTATCTCCTGAATGGTGCGGTAGACGGTCTCGGAGTCGTATTTTCTGCCGATATCGTTTAAAAAGCTGCCGAGCAAAGCGATGTATTCCGCCGCAACGGGCAGGAGTACGAAGGTGAAAATAAAGTAGGCAACCGCTCCGAATACGGCGCTCGCGAGTATTCCGCAAGCGATAACGGCGACAAGGTCAAGAGGACTCCCGAGGGAGAGCGTGAAGCGGTTTTCCGTGCCATCGCCGGAGTTTTTTGCCCTTGCGGAGCGAATAAGTCCGACGGGATTGCGGAGCCTTTTATTGACCAGCCTGCGCTCCTCCTTTGAAAGCTTTGAAAGCGAAAAGTCCCAGATGGTGCATCTTACAATAAGCATAAGACCGCCGACGAAGAGATAAACATCCTTGAGGTCAAAATCGAGGCGGTAGACGTCGGTATACTGAACGCCGCCCTCGATGAGGTATTTATAGCGCTCGAAGCAGATGAAGTCGAGCGAGCCGCCCCAGAGAAAAGCGTCGAACAGCAAACTGCTGACCGTCCCCGCGAGGAGGATACAGATTGTAGAATTTGTAAAGCGCGGATAGCTTTTGACTCTGTCGGCGCCGGCGATATCTTCAAGGGCGTATGCCCTTACGTGACGCGCGCAGAATATGACCGCCGCCAGAAGCGCGAACGTAACTAAGGCGAGCAGAACGCTCATAAGAACGGAACCGCGAGCGTGGAGATAGGGGTGGATATGGAAAACGAGCCAGCCGTCTTTCAGGCGAAGCTGAATAAGCTCGCGTGAAGATTCACCGACGGAGCGGGCGACGGCGAGCTTAGAAAGCTGATCCGCCAAAATGAGCAGAACTACTGCAAGTCCGCAGTATATGTATTTCCTTTTCATTTCGACCTCATTTCGTTTACAGAATGTTATTTTACTATCTTTCTCGCCTCTAAATAATATCTTTTGTCCTCGGCGCTGCCCATCGAGAAAGTCTTGCGTGGAAGCGCACCGCCATTTGCTACTGCTGGGAAAAGCTCCTCTTTCTCTATCGGAAGAAATTCAAAGCCTATCGCGCCATCTTCTCCGGAAAGCCGCCTGAGTACGTCGGCGCCGTGTATGTAGTCTATACTGCCGCCGTTTTCGCGAAGGTAGGAGTCGAGGAAATTCTGTACGCTCCCGACGGCAAGCTCCGACGTCGGGCTTCCGATATACAGATCGCGGACGGTGTAATTGCGGTGTATTCTGACTCTCTGCGGACACGGTACGCCGGTGAGACCGAGCGCCATTGACATCTCAAGAACGAATTTATATGGGTCATCGACCTTTACGAGCCTGTGTATCGCCTCAAATTCGAGCGCCTTGCTGTGAAGATTGACTATTTCGCAGAGAGCGTATCTCGCAGGATGGTTTGACATATCCTCACCGGGATGCGCTTTTTTGAGCCGTTCGTAATGCTCCTTGGCAGTCGCGAGGGAGTGGTTGCCGTCGCCCATAGCGAACAGCAGCGGACTCTTTTCCGAAAGCTTTGCAAGCGCTTCGTCGACGCCCGCGATGCTTTCTTTATCCATAAGGAAGCCGTCAATACTCCCGCCTCCAGCCATAAGCTTAAATCCGTAGAGACGTTTCAGCGGCTTTTCGGCGAGCGGTTCGACGACGGTAAACCCGGGGTCGTCAATGAGAATCATAATGTGAGGCAGCTCAAGTTCGGCGTCCTTTCTTATTTCGAGGCGGGGAGGAATACGCTCCTCGACCGTCGCTTCGGTCGCCCTCACCTGAGAGCGGCTTCCCGCGCGGTAATCATACTGTTCGAGGTCTATGGCGCCGACGATTCCGTGCCTGATTTTGCCGTCGGACTGAGTACGCTCGACGTAGATCATTGAGTCCTTATATTCCTCAAAAAGTCCGGCGGAGAGATACTCGCGGATTTTTTTGTTTATCCCGCTTATTCTCGCGGAAGTGTCTTTCCTGCCGAGGAAGACCTCCGGTAGGACAAGCCGCAGCGAAGACGGAGCGTCCCCGACGTATTCGTCGACCTTTTGCCAATACTCCGGCTGGGAGGTATACTGGTCGCAGGCGACTACGGACCATTTTGACATATCCTTACATTTTGGCAGAAGTATGTCTGCCGAACGGAAAGCTGTCCGGAAGTTCATAATTTTTGCTCCTATCTGTATATTATAGTCGGCGCGCGCGTTTATGTTCGCAGACGCTTTCTGCGGGCGTCTGCGCTCCGGGCAAAGCCCGCCGGAAAACCTGCGGTTTTCCGGCGCCGCGGGGCTTTAGCCCCGCGGCTTCCGACGGCTGCGCCGTCGGGGGGCTTTGCCCTCATCGGGGCGCGAAAGCTGCCTTTACGCCGCGCGCTCGGGACGTTTGTGCAATCAGTCGTTTCTGCCGCAGCACTTTTTGTATTTCAGACCGCTGCCGCAGGGACAGGGGTCGTTTCTTCCCGGCTTTTTCTTCGATACCGTCCTTGTAGCCGAAACGGTGCCGTCCGAGCCGGTGTTATCCGCTTTAAGCACCTGCTTGCGCTGAACCGGAGCTTCCTTGCGAAGATGCAGATTGTAGAGCATCCTTACGGTATCCTCGCAGATTGAGGCTACCATTGCGTCAAACATATCGAAGCCCTCCATACGGTAGGCAACCACGGGGTCGTGGCTGCCGTAGGAGCGCAGTCCTATGCCCTTTTTGAGTTCGTCCATATCGTCGATGTGCTGCATCCACTTGGTGTCGACCACCTGCAAGAGCACCACTCTCTCCGCCTCTCTGAGTATCTCGGGGGAGAGTTCCTTTTCCTTTTCGGCGTAGCGGGTGAGCGCCGCTTCCGTGACCTTTTCGATCAGCTCGTCTTTCGAGAGCAAATCAAGCTCCTGCGGGGTATAATTGAAGTCCCCATCAATGGTGAACAGTCCGGAGAAGTGTTCACGCAGTCCCGCGAGATTCCAGTTTTCAGGCTCGTCTCCGGCAAGGTAGGTATTTATGCTGTCGCTCACGAAGTCGCGGATCATCTTTATAATGTAGTCCTTCAAATCTTCGCCCTCAAGGACCTTCGAGCGCTGACTGTAGATTATCTCGCGCTGGGCGTTCATAACGTCGTCGTAGTTGAGTACGTTCTTTCTGATGTTGAAGTTTCTGCCCTCTACCTTTCTCTGAGAAGATTCTATGACGCCTGTCAGCATCTTAGACTCTATCGGCATATCCTCCGGTATGCTCATAGTGTTCATCATAGCGGTGATTCTGTCGCCGCCGAAGAGCCTCATCAGGTCGTCCTCGAGCGAGAGATAGAACCGCGATTCGCCCTCGTCTCCCTGACGCCCCGAGCGTCCTCTGAGCTGATTGTCTATGCGCCTTGACTCGTGTCTCTCGGTGCCTATGATAAAGAGTCCGCCCGCCGCTTTTACCTTCTGTGCCTTTTCCTTAATGTCTGCCGAGAAGCCTGCCATAAGCTCCCGGTATTTTTCGCGTCCCGCGGAGATTTCGGGGTCGTCGGTCTCAGAGAAGCCTGTTATGTCGTAAATCTGCTCCTCATCGTAGCCGAGCTTTGAAAGCTCCGCTTTCGCGAGAAATTCCGCGTTTCCTCCGAGCATAATGTCGGTACCGCGTCCCGCCATATTGGTGGCTATCGTGACCGCACCGAGCTGTCCCGCCTGAGCGACAATCTGTGCCTCACGTTCGTGGTGTTTTGCGTTCAGAACCTCGTGCTTTATGCCTTTTCGCTTGAGCATTGAGGAGAGTATCTCGGATTTTTCTATCGAGACCGTGCCTACGAGTACCGGCTGTCCCTTTTCGTGGCATCTGACGATTTCGTCGATAACGGCGTTGAATTTAGCCTGTTCGGTCTTGTAGACGACGTCCGGGTGGTCTATGCGTATCATCGGCATATTCGTCGGCACGACCACGACGTCGAGTTTATATATCTCTCTGAACTCGTTTTCTTCGGTGGCGGCGGTACCGGTCATACCGGAGAGCTTTTTATAAAGTCGGAAATAGTTCTGGAAAGTTATAGTAGCGATTGTTTTCGACTCGTTGCCGACCTTGACGCCTTCCTTTGCCTCGATTGCCTGATGAAGACCGTTGTTAAAGCGGCGGCCGTACATAAGGCGTCCGGTAAATTCGTCTACGATGATGACCTCGCCGTCCTTGACGACATAGTCAATATCCCGCTTTTTGACGCCGTTTGCCATAATTGCTTGGTTTATGTGGTGCAAAAGGGTGACGTTTTCGGCGTCGGTCAGGTTTTCGACCCCGAACGCCTGCTCGGCCTTTTCAACGCCCCGTTTTGTCAGCGTTGCGGTACCCGCCTTTTCGTCGACGATATAGTCGCCGTCGTAGATGACGTCGGTGTCCTGTTTGTTTTCCGTCTCGACGGTGACGACCTTTTTGAGACCCTTTGCGAATCTGTCCGCTTTCTGATATAGGTCTGAAGCCTGTTCTCCCTGTCCCGAAATGATAAGCGGAGTTCTCGCCTCGTCTATGAGGATTGAGTCAACCTCGTCGACTATGGCGAAAGCGTGTCCGCGCTGAACCTTGTCTTTTTTATAGATGACCATATTGTCGCGGAGGTAGTCGAACCCGAATTCGTTGTTGGTGCCGTAGGTAATGTCGCAGTTATAGGCTTCGCGGCGTTCCGCGCTGTTTTTGGAATGAAGGATAACGCCTATCGAGAGACCGAGGAAGCGGTAGACTCTACCCATCTCCTCAGACTGGAATTTGGCGAGGTAATCGTTTACCGTCACGACGTGTACGCCCTCGCCCGAAAGGGCGTTGAGATAAGAGGCGAGGCAGGCGGTGAGGGTTTTGCCCTCGCCGGTTTTCATTTCGGCGATTCTGCCCTGATGCAGGACTATGGCGCCGATAATCTGTACCGGGAACGCACGTTTGCCGAGGACTCTGTCGCCCGCCTCTCGGCAGACGGCGAGCGCTTCCGGCATAATGTCGTCGAGGGTTTCGCCCGCGGCAAGTCTGCTTTTGAAATTATCGGTTTCGGCGCGCAGCTCGGCGTCCGACATAGCCTTATATTTGTCCTCAAGCTCCAAAACTTTATTTTTAATCGGCTCGATGCGTTTCAGCTCGCGTTCGCTGTAAGTGCCGAATATTTTGTCTAAAAGACCCATTGAAAACTCTCCTTTGTTTTTAGTTTCCCAAAGCGACAGCTCGGGCATATAATTAAATACAGTATACCCTATTTTTTTGAAGTTGTCAACAATGCGGCAATGCGGCGTCGGGGCTTGATATAAAGGGGAGCAAAGTCGCGCCGCATCTGTCGTTCGCTCCGCTCTCGACCCGAAAGAGTATTTCAGCCTTTGTAGGTAAAGGCACAGGAGCAGGACCCGCTTCGCAGAGCTTTGAGATAACGATAGACAGTCGCGCCGCATCTGTCGTTCGCTCCGCTCTCGACCCGAAAGAGTATTTAGGCTTCGTGAATCCGCCGCTCGCAGCTTAAATCCGACAATCTCTGCCAATTGTCTTGACATCGTCCGCTTTTGAGGTTAAAATATAAAAGCAAAATTATAACAGATGCATACTTATGATATAAAGGAGTGAGAATATGGACGCCGGCAGTAGTACAACCACCCCGCGAGGTACCGTAACGGCGGCTCTTTCCGAGCGCTTCGGCTATGCCGCGCCCGTTCTGTGCCGCTGAAATCCCTACCTCCCGGCATTTATGCTGAATTTAAGGAGGAATTTAAAATGGAACAGACCACTCTTTACGACGTTGTCATGAATCTCTACAGGCAGCGCAAATTTGCCGAGCTGAAGACCGTTATGGGTCAGCTCAACCCCGCCGACGTGGCAAACATAATTGAAAACGCCGACGGCAGAGACGTTATCGCTCTTTTCAGGCTCCTGCCAAAGGAGCTTGCCACCGAGGCTTTTGCCTACATTGATTCGGAGCAGCAGGAGCAGCTCATTCTGGCTTTTACCGACCGCGAGCTTCGCGAGGTGATAGACGAGCTGTTTCTGGACGATACGGTCGACCTCATTGAGGAGATGCCCGCGAATATCGTCAACAGAATACTTAAGAACACCGACCCCAAGACCCGTGCGCAGATAAACGAGCTTCTGGCATACCCTGCCGACAGCGCCGGAAGTCTTATGACGCCGGAATACGTCTATCTGAAGACGGATATGACGGTAGAGCAGGCTTTTGCGAAGATACGCAGCGTGGGCGTTGTCAAGGAGACCATTTACACCTGCTATGTGACCGAGGAGCGTAAGCTTGTCGGCGTAGTGTCGCTTTTAGACCTGCTCACCGCCTCATACGAAACGGTCATCGGCGACATTATGGATACCAACGTGATAAGCGTCGGAACCAAGGAGGACAAGGAGACCGTCGCGACGATGCTTGCGAAGTACGACCTCCTTGCCATACCCGTTGTCGACGGCGAAAACAGAATCGTCGGAATAGTGACCGTCGACGACGCCATCGACGTTTTGCAGGAGGAAAACACCGAGGATATCGAAAAAATGGCGGCTATCGTCCCGACCGACAAGCCCTACTTCAAGACCGGCGTTTTCGAGACTTTTTTAAAGAGGATACCTTGGCTGCTGCTCTTAATGGTGTCGGCAACCTTCACGGGAATGATAATTACCGGCTTTGAGAGCAAGCTCGCCGCGAGCGTGATACTCACGGCGTTTATACCTATGCTTATGGACACCGGCGGCAACGCCGGCGGGCAGGCGAGCGTAACCATAATCCGCGGACTCTCGCTCGGTGATATTGAGCTGAAAGACGTTATCCGCGTTATCTGGAAAGAAATAAGAGTCGCGGTGATATGCGGAATCGTGCTGGCTGCGGTCAATTTTGCGAAGATGATGCTTGTAGACAGGCTTCTTTTGGGCAATGCCGACATAAACGTTATGGTGGCGCTCGTTGTCTGTCTGACTATGGTTGTGGCTGTGTTTATCGCCAAGATAATCGGCTGCTCGCTGCCGATACTCGCCAAGGCGATAGGATTTGACCCCGCCGTTATGGCTAGCCCGTTCATAACGACAATCGTCGACGCCGTCTCGCTTCTTGCCTACTTTATGATAGCTCAGGCGCTGCTGCATATTTAGAAGACAGAAAACGGAGGACAAAAAATATGTGGAGAGTATATTACTTTTTGGAATACGCGATAATTGACCTTTGCGCGGCTAACGGTCAAGGGTTCCCGCTTCGGGGACTTTTTCGCAGTGCTCGGCTCCGTCGTGCTGATAATGTTTGCCGCCAAACCGCTCGTCTCAAATTGGATTTGGACCATTATCTCCCGCTGAGGGCTTTACAGCAAAAATAAACTGTGGTATAATCGATACAGCAAAATATTTTCAGGAGGTTAGTATTATGAAGGATTATTTCAGCTATGCAAAATGCCCGGTCTGCGGAAACGTCGTTGAGGACGTTCTCGGAAATCTCGCCAACGTCACCTGCTGCGGCAGACCGATGGAAATTATGGCCGCCAACTCTACCGACGCTGCCGTCGAGAAGCACGTTCCCGTCGTAGAGGTAAACGACGGCGAGCTTGTTGTCAAGGTCGGCTCCGTCGAGCATCCGATGACCAAGGAGCATTACATAATGTGGATTTCTCAGGTCTCGGGCAACCGCGAAAACAAGGTCATACTCGCACCCGAGCAGTCGACCGAAGTCAGGTTCCCCTATATGCCCGAGTGCAGGATATACGCCTACTGCAATCTCCACGGGCTCTGGGTAAAAGAGTTCAAGGCATAAAAAACACGGGAGGGCTTCAAACCCTCCCGCTTTTTACTTCATATATGCTCGTAAACCTCGTCCTCCGAGGATATCGGTATTGCGTCTACGACCTCGATTCCGCCGTGGTCGCCCTCCGAGGCTTCCTCCGCCGGCAGGGCAGCCACGCTTACGCCGAGCGTATCTCCCGCCTTTTCCGCCTCGGAAACGAGACCGTCAATGAAGTTCCGTTCGATTTTCGACTTTGCCGCGCCGTATACCGCCGGAAGCGCCACGAGCCATATCGGGGGTCTCTTTTTCTTTTTGGGCTTTTCGGATTTTTTGCGTTTTAAAAGTCCTCCGAGCGCGACCGCGACAAGCCCTGCGGAAAGGGTTATCGCTCCCGCAGCGAGCTTTTCGGGTGTAAGATTATTTGAACCCGCGGCAAACCCGCGCTTTGAATCCTTTGAAAATACCGTTATAAGCATAAGCCGCTCCTTATAAATCACTTTTCCGACACTTCCGACGTAATTGTAACACATTCCGACGGAAAAAGCAACAGAAAAACGCACAAGTATTATTTTGCGGACAAATTTCCAAAATATTGACAGCTTTCGATTTCTGTGGTAGAATGCAATCGCAGAGAGCCGAGGCGGCTCGCCCTCCGAAAGGAGGTGCTCTTTATGGAAGAACTGTTACTTATCGTAATTTTTGCGTTTATAGTTCTGGAAATATTAAAAATCATAAAGAAATAGCCGCCGGTCTCTACCAAAGCGGCGACTATTCTTATAATATTCGTTAGCTTGACGAGCCGTTCGGCTCTCTGCGATTATTATAGCACTGATTTCCCTGATTGTCAATAGCCTTTGTCGGCATATCCGTCCGGCAGGGGATTTTTTATGTCTGACGTCAGCCCCATTGTAATCAAATCTTAATATTTATCTCCTTGAAGCTTAATAATTTCCGGGCTATACTGTTGCAAAACTCTCCGGAATATGCTATTATAACTGAAATCGGGTTTTCGGGAGGCGGCTTTTACGGAACTTAGAGTCATCGCTAAAATCGAAAACGGCTTTGTTTCAAAGTTCGGCATACCGCGTCAGAGCGGGCTTTGCTCGGCGGTGTCTAAGATCGTCTTTGAACCGCCTTTTCGCGTAAAAGAGGCAATCAGGGGCATCGAACAGTTCAGTCATCTCTGGCTCATATGGCAGTTTTCGGAGTCGCTCGGCAAAGATTTCAGCCCGACTGTGCGGCCGCCGCGTCTCGGCGGAAATAAGCGAATCGGAGTTTTTGCGACCCGCTCGCCTTTTCGTCCCAATTCTCTCGGCTTAAGCTGCGTAAAGCTTGAGGGAGTTGAGCATACCAGCGATCGCGGAGATGTGCTTTTGGTCTCGGGAGCCGACCTTATGAACGGCACCCCAATTTTCGACATAAAGCCGTATATAGCCTACGCCGACAGCCGTCCCGACGCAGTGAGCGGATTTGCGGAGGAGTCCGGCAGTTATAGACTCGAAGTTGTGATACCGCCCGGGCTTCTCGAAAAAATCGCGTCCGAAGACGTCGAGCCGCTCACACAGATTCTTCAAAACGACCCGCGTCCCTCTTATCAGCATAGCGCGGATAGGGTCTACGGCTTTGAGTATAAAAACTATTCGCTCGGCTTTAAGGCGGACGGCGGAATTATAACCGTTGTAAAGGTTGATAACGGAAATGAGGAAAAGCTTTGAAAAACACTAAATTACACATCGCAGTGTCGCTGGTGCTGATAGCGCTTACCGTCGGGTTTATCTGGACAAATTCGGCGCTTTCGGGCGACGACTCCGGCGCGCTCAGCGGCAAGGTTCGCGACATAATGGAGAAAGTTCTCGTGTTTATTCACGCGCCGCAAGGGCTTACCGCCTTTTTGCTGACAAACGTCCGCAAGGTAGCGCACTTTGTTGAATACGCGGTGATAGGCGCCGAACTCGCGCTTTTCTGGAGCGGCATAAAATGGGGCGTGCAGGGAATATGGAACGCGTTTTCTTCTGTACTCGCAATATCCGTTCTCGACGAGACAATTCAGCTCTTCGCGGCTGATCGCGGTCCGCAGATTACCGACGTGCTCTTAGACACCGCAGGCGGCACAACGGCAATACTCATTGTATATTTATGCGTACTTATTAGTATTAGTATATATAAATCGCGTTCCGAAAGAACCTGAAAAAGGCAGCTTCTAAGCTGCCTTTTAGCTTCAGAGATGAGGGGTTAGAGTCGCCGTGTATCGCCCGACGGCGATATTTTTGGCGCTTAGGGTCACTTGCCGAGCATATCCTTTGCAATGTCCGCGAGTATCTTAATGCCCCGCTCGATTTCCTCGTCTGAGGGCATCGAGTAGTTGAGCCTGAACGAGCGGCAGGGCGCGTCGGGGTCGGGACTGAAAGCTGTTCCGGGTACGACGAACACGTTTTTTTCGCCCGCGCGCTTCACAAATTCGTTGAGACTGAGTCCCTCGGGAAGCGAACACCACAGGAAGATTCCGCCCTCGGGTCGGGTAAAGCCGACTTCGGAGGGCATATATTTTTCGAGCGCCGAGAGCATAAGTCCCGCCTTGTGACGGTAGAGCCGGCGGATTTCGGCGATGTGTGCCTCAAGGTCGCACTGCTCGATGTATTTCGCGCAGATCATCTGGAAGAACACGTTTGTGTGGACGTCCTCCACCTGCTTTGCGACAACAATCTTTGAAATCAGGGACTTATTCCCACACAGGAAGCCCACTCTCATACCCGCCGAAAGCACCTTTGAGAAGGACCCGCAGTAGATTACGCGTCCCTCGGTGTCCATACTCTTGTAAGTCGGAACGTCCTCACCGGTGAATCTAAGGTCGCCGTAGGGATTGTCTTCGAGTATGAGAATGTCGTATTTTTTCGCGAGCGCGAGTACCGCGCGGCGCTTTTCAAGGCTTGTGGTGATGCCGGCGGGGTTCTGGAAGGTCGGGATAGTGTAGAGAAATTTTGCGCGGGGATTGTTTTTGAGAGCGTCTTCGAGCGCGGCAAGATTTATGCCGTCGCCGTCGAGCGGCACTCCGACAAGCTTTGCCCCGAGCGAGCGGAAGGCGTTGAGCGCGCCGATGAAGCTCGGATTTTCGCAGAGCACGGCGTCGCCCTCGCCGCACATCACCTTGCAGGTGAGTTCTATGCCCTGCTGACCGCCGGTTACGATGATGAGGTCGTCGTCGGGCGTGCCGATGTTATATACGCGCTTCAGGCGTTCCGAAATAAGACTGCGCAGCGGCGTGTAGCCCTCGGTAATTCCGTATTGAAGCGCGGTTACGGGTTCTTTGTCGAAGATTTCGTCGGCAAGGCGTTTCATATCCGCGACCGGAAAGCTCTCGGGACTGGGGTTGCCGGCGGCAAACGAGATAGAGCCGGGAGTTCCGAGGCTCTTGAAAATTTCGCGTATCGCCGACGGCTTGAGGTTTATGAATTTTTGCGAAACTCTGTATTCCATAGTGATATCTCCCAAGTGAAGTTTTAATCTATTATTATGCAAAATCGCGAAAATGTCAAGGCGGGGGAAGAAATTTTTCGGACGGCGGGCAAAGAATCGGGTTTTAAGCGGGTCGGCGAGGAAATGCCTTAAAGTCTGGGATTTGTTGTAGGATTCCCGTCTTCTTGACACTTTTTTGATTCTATGCTATAATTTCCACACATAATATACCGGAGGGAAAATATGCAGAAATCGGTTTTCAGACGCTTCGGCGAGGCGTTTTCGGTTATGAAGACAAAAACGGGACTGTTCCTCATCGGAATGTATTTTGCGGCGGTGGGTATTATGATAATGCCGATGCGCTCGCCGCTCTTATGGTTGACGCTGGTTTTGATGATTCCCGTAGGGCTTGTTATGTCGGCGCTGTTTACGGGGCTTTCGGGAATATTTCTGAGGACGGTCCGCGGCGAAAAGGCGGATATTATGAACCTTTTTGACGCTTTTGCGGATGTAAATACGCTTAAGCGCGTGGTCGGCGGCAGCGTTTTTATGGTGCTTATTCTTATGCTGTGGAGCTATATTCCCTGCCTGCTCATAATCTATGCCGTGGCGATAGCAACGAATATACTTATTATGGTGACAGGAATGTCAAAGGCGCTGATGATAGCGAGAACGGTAATAACCGTCGTGTGCGCGCTTACGGCTATAGTTCTTTTATTCATAAAGATAGTTGAATTCTCCTTTACGCCATACATACTCATCAGTCGCCCGGAAGTTAGGGCTACCGAAGCCGTAAAGGAGTCGAAACGTCTCACCAAGGGGCACAGGAGAAAGATATTTGCCGCGGTTTTTCTGCCGATTGCCTGTTGGCATTTAATATATATTGCCTGTTGGCATTTAATATATATTGCCTGTTGGTATTTAATATATATTGCTTGTTGGTATTTAATGTTGTTTGTCGCTATAGGAGTGCCTTCTCCGTTGCTGAGGTTAGTTGCCGTTGCGGTGTGCTCCGTTGTAGCGCTCGCGGTAATACAGGTGTTCTACCAGCTCGTGACCGCCGGATTTTATAATGATGTATATCAAGCCTCTTTACAGGGGCAGGATAATATTTAAAAAGGAGATAACGAAAATGAAAAAACTCATTTTAATTTTAACGGCACTTGTTATGGCGCTGTCGCTGTGCGCCTGCGCGGGAGAAGCCGAAAACCCCGCAGACGGCGACTCCGAGTCTCAGCAGACCCAAGCGCCGGAGACCGAGGAACCGGAGCCTGCGGTCGAGCCGCCGATAGAAGTTTCGGAATTTGGCGAGCCGGAGGAAATGCCCGAGCCGTTTGACGGCGAAGAGCCTGCCGAGTTCACCTCGGACGAACTCGCGATAACCGTCGGCGACCGCAAATTCAATGTCTCGTGGCTTTACAGTCAGAATATCTACGACTGGCGTCAGGCGGGCATCACCTACGACCAAATCAGTGATAAGACCGGCGCGTATATTGATATTCCGTTTACCGACGAAGCCTTGACTGCGTTCAAGAACAAGATTTCGGACTTCTCTATGCTTCTGATGCTCAACGACGGAAGTAAGGTTTACACCCCGACGGTCACCGTGGGCGACGAGAGCTATGATTACGAGTGGCTTTCCTCTCACAACGCCACCGAATACACCGAGGCGGGCATCGACGCCGCGACCGTCAAGTCCTATCTTGACGCCATCGAGGAAAACTTCTGGTATGCGCCGGAATACCGCTGGATAAGCGAGGTTTACAACAGGCTCGTAAACGGTTGGGAATGATTTTAAAAGCCGCGTTCTCCGAAGCTTTCGGGGAAAGCGGCGCTTTCTTTTGCAAGGGCAGTAGACGGTTTTTGCGCGCCTTAGGCGCGGCACAATTTATGCGGGTGACGAAAGGACTTTTTCTTCTATATTACGCTTAGCCGCGATTTTCCTCTCGGGCGGGCTCTTGTCGGTCGGCGTTTTTGCGTGCCGTTCTTAAAAATTGCCCGCCAAGAGAGCTTTTTTTGGTTTTTCTATTGACTTTTTTTGCCCGTTAAACTATAATATACGGGTGAATGTCAATTTTGTTTTGTATAAATTGATAGGCAAAAACTTTTAAGGAGGACTTTAAGTGCGACGCATTAAAAAACCCGTATTCTTTATCGTAGTCGTGCTGATCGCCGTGTTTGCGTTTCTGACCTTCAACGGCGTGAACACATATTACGGTGATATAAAGACGAGTCACATCAAGGGCGTCGATGATATCCGCTGGGGCATAGACATCTCGGGCGGCGTTGACGTCACCTTTGCACCGCCGGAGGGCGTTACCGCCACCAAGGAGCAGATGGACGCGGCTAAGGCTGCCATTGAGGTCAGACTTGTCAACCTCGGCATCACCGACTACGAGCTTTATGTTGACTACTCAAACTACGACATCATCGTCAGGTTCCCGTGGCAGGCAGGCGAGGAAAACTTCGACCCCGAGGCTGCGGTCCGCGAACTGGGTGAAACCGCCGAACTCACATTCCGCGAGGGCTATGAGGTCGACGAGTACGGCGTGTGGACAGGCACCACCGCCGAAAACGTCATCGTCACCGGCGATCAGGTGGTATCCGCAACCGTCGGTCTTTATGAGGAAGACGGTCAGCAGAAATTCTCGGTCTCTCTCGAATTTAACGAGGAGGGCGCAAAGGCATTCGGCGAAGCTACCACCCGTCTTGCCGCCTCTCAGGGGGTCATCTCGATCTGGATGGACGACACCGTCATATCTTACCCGACGGTAAACGACGCCATCACCTCCGGACAGGCTCAGATCACCGGCAGCGGCAGCGGCTTCACATATGAGCAGGCCAAGGCGCTTGCCGACAAGATTTCCGCCGGCGCTCTGCCCTACAAAATGGTGACTTCCAACTTCTCCACCATTTCGCCGACCCTCGGCGCGGGCGCGAGAAACGCAATGGTTCTCGCCGGAGTTATCGCGTTCATCGTCATCTGCGTCTATATGATATGTGTTTACAGGCTTCCGGGCGTTGTCGCTTCGATAGCGCTGTTCGGTCAGGTAGTGGGTACCATAGCCTGCATCACCGGCTTCTTCGGCAACATTCCGAGCTTCACCCTCACGCTCCCCGGTATCGCGGGTATCATACTCGCGGTCGGTATGGGCGTCGACGCCAACGTCGTCACCTTTGAGCGCATCAAGGAGGAACTGAAAAACGGCAAGGGACTCTACAGCGCCCTTGAACAGGGTTATTCGAGAGCTTGGGCGGCTATCTTCGACGGCAACATCACCGTTGTATTTGTAGCGGTAATCCTTATGGGTGCGTTCGGACCTCCGGACAGCCTCTTTGCCAAGCTTATGGGCTGGCTCTACTTCATCTTCCCGACAACTATCGAGGGAACTATCTACTCCTTCGGCTACACTCTCCTCGTCGGCGTTATACTCAACTTTGTCTTCGGCGTCGGCGCAACGAGACTTATGCTCGCCTCGCTTGCCAAATTCAAGGCATTCAGAGACCCGAAGGTCTACGGGGTCAGAGAAAATTCCAAGGAGCACAAATTCAACGTCTACAAGAAGCGCAGACTGTTCTACACTGTCTCCTCCGCGGTTATTATACTCGCTATAGTCTTCAGCCTTATCTTCGGACTTAATATCGCTATCGAGTTCAAGGGCGGCACCATCATCTCCTATTCCTACAACGGCTCCGTTGACGAAAACGCCATCGCCTCCGCCGCGCAGGAGATCACCGGCGAGACCTGCAGCGCCACCCTCGGCGAGAGCCTTGCAGACGGCGAGAAAACGGTTTCGCTGAGCTTCCCGAGTTCGGAGGGTCTTACCGCCGACACTCAGAGCGAGCTTACCGACGCCCTTCAGGAGCGCTTTGCCGACGCCGGTCTTGAGCTGTACAGCTCTCAGGACGTCGACCCGTCTACGGGTTCCGGATTCTTCGGCAAGTGCATTGTGGCGGTCATCTTCTCCGCCGTTGTGATGATAATTTACATCGGTCTGAGATTCAGCGGTTATGGGCGCAAAAACAAGCTCAAGGGTCACGGCATAAGCGGCTTTGCAATGGGCTGCTGCTCGGTCGTCGCGCTTGTTCACGATATGTTCTTCGTCTACGCCTGTTGCCTCGTCTTCAGGTTTGACATCGACTCCAACTTTATGGCAGTCCTGCTGACCATCCTCGGCTACTCCATCAACGCTACGATCATCATCTACGACCGTATCCGTGAGAACCGCAGGCTTTACGGCGACGAAAAGACCTACGCAGAGCTTACCGATATGAGTATTTCGCAGTCCTTCGGGCGTTCGGTGCACACCACCGTTACCACCGTTATCGCTATGGCTACGGTATGTATCGTCGCGGTGGTTGCGGGCGTAAGCTCGATACTTTCCTTCGCGTTCCCACTCGTCATCGGACTTCTTGCCGGCGTCTACAGCTCCAACTGCATCGCCCCGACTCTCTGGGCGGCTTGGCAGTATGCCATTGACCGCAAAGAAGCAAAGAAAGCAAAAGCCGAGTAATAAAAAGCATAAAAGTCCGCCTTTCGGATTAGGACCGGAGGGCGGATTTGTTTTATTTATTTGGAAGACCCGGTTTTTCAGACGGATTTTCGCGTATAAAACCGCGCAGGATAAAGCCCGAGCTGTTTTTTGAAAAACAACTCGGGCTTCTTATGGAAATGAGAGTGAAGATGTCTGAATTTAATCGCTGCCAAGCTCGCGGATTATTTTTATAAAGCTGTCGAGGTCGTTGAAGTCTTTATAAACCGACGCGAAGCGCACATATGCCACAAGGTCTATATCCTTGAGGGCGGCGAGAACGTCGTCGCCGAGCTCGGAAGTCGTCACTTCGGTGCGCATATCGTTGGCAAGCTTGTTTTCGATGTTGTCGACGATCTGTTCGACGGTATCCGGACTGATGACGCGTTTTTTTGTGGCGCTCATAATGCCGGCAATCAGCTTGGAGCGGTCGAATGGCTCAAAGCTGCCGTTCTTTTTTATTACCATCAGTATAGGCTTTTCAACTACCTCATATGTGGTGAAGCGCTTGCCGCACTGGGGACATTCGCGGCGGCGGCGTTTTTTGTCGTCGCTTGTGCGCGAGTCTATCACTATTGTCTTATACCCGCAAAAAGGGCATCTCACAGTGCGTCACTCCTTTATTTAAGCGAGATTCTGTCAAACAGGCCCATTAAGACAAACTAAACATTGTCTGTTTGCAGTATAACACAATGCAATGCAAAAAGCAAGAGTTTTTTGTGCTTTTTTAAAAAATTCTGAAAAATTCCGGAAGCTCTCTTATATAAATTTGCCTTGCTTCCTCGCGGATAGATTCGCACTCCGCAGAAAATTCGTCGCAGTCTGATTCAAGCATAGGTTCGAGTCTTGAAATGCAGGTAGAGATATCTCCGAGCCGCTCGTCGTTGACAAAGCATCCGAGCGTGCGGACGTAGTCTTCCTCGAAAAAGCTTTGCAGGCTTTTGATTTCGGACTTTGTGTCGCCGTCCGATTCGTAGGCGCCCAGCACCGCTTCGATGTGTCCGTAGAGGCGGTCGTTTTTTCGGTCGATGGAAAAGAGCGCGAAGACGCCTACGGCTATAATCAGAACGATAATTGTCAGACAGATTGCGATTCTTTTCATTTTTTGTTTCCTTTCTGTTTTTCTATTATATAAAGCTTTCCCTGAGAGTCGACGGTACACAGGAAAACGTCGCCGGTTTCGAGGTGCTTTCTTTTAAGCTCTTTTAGGACCTCCTGCTCGTTGAGGTCAAGACGCGACTCCGCGGACTTTATGAAGTCGCCGTCGCTGATAATCGCCTGCGGAGGGTCGGAGGCGGTTTCGGGCTGCGCAAGAGTCTTGGGGGTGAGGGGGAGGCGGTCCGCCTTGAGATAGGCGCTTATCGCGCCGGTGGTCTCGACCACGGCATATTGTACCTCGGTGATGTCGAATATCCCCTGAGTGCGAAGCGACGACATTAAATCATCGACGGTATAGCGAAGAGTTTTAAGCTGGTTCTGGTCGATGACGCCGTTTGAAATCACTATTTTCGGCTTGCCCGAGATTATGTGTCTGATTTTGCGCGACTTCAGGCTGATATAGGACACAAGCACGTCGAGGCATACGAGGGTGAGAATCGGTATTATTCCGGTAAACAGCGGTACCGAAACGTCTTCGATGGAGAGCGTAGCGATGTTTGAAATCAGGATTGTAATGACAAGCTCGGCGGGCGACAGGTCTCCTATCTGTCTCTTGCCCATAAGCCTGACCGAGAAGATTACGAGGACATAGAGTATCATTCCTCTGATGAAAACTGTCAGCATGGTATTTCACTTCCTTTTATGGGTAGTTTGTCCGCAAATGGCACGGATGATTCAGTATATTTTCCGTTTTCCGAGGAAAAATACTTCCGAAATAATTTTCGGGGAGATTTAAACTATGGAAAAGTCCGACAGCCTCAGCCTAAGACTTGAGGCAAATATAGCCCGGCTCAAGGCGGTTTTCGGGGATTCCGCCGACCTCAACGTAATGCGCACCGATGTATCGGGAGTGAAGTGCGCGGTGCTTACGCTCGAAGCTATGGTTAAGTCGAGCGACCTTGCAAAGATGCTTTTTGAGCCTATGATGTCCTACGACCGCAAAAACGCCACGGCGCAGGACGTCTTTGAATTTCTCAGCGGAGAGGGCATATTTTCAACCGAGGCAAAGGTAGTCAATCTTTACTCCGAGGTGTGGGAAAAGCTGTGTTCGGGGTTTGCGGTGGTGCTTGTTCACGGTTTGCCCCGCGGAGTCGCGATAAGCGCGCAGGGTTATGCCACGCGTTCTCTCGATGAGCCTACCGGCGAGCCGAATATAAAAGGAACCCGTGAGGCGCTTTCGGACAATCTCAGGACTTCGATGTCGCTTCTGAGGCGGCGAATTAAAAATCCCAAACTGCGATTTGAATTTGTGAAGGCGGGAAAGCTCTCCAACACCGAGCTGTGCCTTGTATATATCGACGGCAGAACGCCCGCAAAGCTTAAGGAGAAGACAAAAAAGGCGATTGAGGGGATAAAGTCGGACCTGATTCTTACGAGCGGAAATATAATTCCCTATCTTTCGGACAACAGCGGCTCGGTTTTTTCGGGGGTGTCTACCACCGAGCGTCCCGACGTTCTCTGCTCTAAAATAAACGAGGGCAGAATAGGCGTTCTGATAGACGGAGTGCCGTTTGCGGCGGTGTGTCCGTCGCTTTTTGTGGAAAACTTTCAGACCGTGGACGACTACGCCGAAAAGGCGTATTTCGCGACTTATCAGCGCTGGATAAGGTTTTTCGCTTTTTTCATATCAACGCTTCTGCCCGGCTTATATGTAGCGGCGGCGGTTTTCCACCCCGAGGTACTGTCGCGTTCGCTGCTGCTTAATCTTCTGGCTTCCGAGGAGCGCACGCCATATCCTTTGATATCCGAAATGCTGATAGTTATAGTGATGTTTGAGATACTCCGTGAAGCGGGAATAAGGCTTCCGAGGGCGATAGGCGGAGCGGTTTCGATAGTCGGCGGACTTGTAATCGGCGACGCCGCCGTCACGAGCGGGCTTATTTCAGCGCCGCTTCTGATTATTATAGGAATTACCGCCACAAGCGCCTTTGTGATACCGAGTCTCAATCCGCAGATGACGGTGCTGAGAATCATAAACGTGCTTCTGGGCGGCTGGCTCGGATTCTTCGGAATAGCGCTTCTTTGGACCGTGGTGCTTGTAAACACCTGCGTGACCGACAGCTTTGCCGTACCTTATACCGCTCCGCTCACGCCGTTTACGCCGCGGGCGATCAGGGACGTTCTTATGAAGACGAGCGTAAAAAAGCGTCCGCAGGGCGGTATTGTGGAGAATTTAAACGGCTCGGACGCATCCCGAAAGGACTGTAAAAATGCAGAGTGAAAATAAGATAAGCGCGGGACAGCTTATGCTGATGCTCTTTCTTGCGAGGATAATGCACACGATGATTTTTCGCGTGCAAAATTCCGCTTCCGGCACCGCTGTGATGCTCGGTCTTCTCTGCTCTACGGCGGTTGAAGCCCTGCTTGCGATTCCTGCGGTGTGGTATTTCAGCGCCGGCGGCTCAGACCCCGCCCGAGAGATTTCAAAAAAGTATCCGGCCGCGGTGCGGGTTTTATACTCGGTGTATTTTGCCGTTATCGCCGGAGGAACGGTAGCACTCTTTGCCGAGTTTTTGTCGAGCGAGTTTTCAAACGCCACTCCACCCGTGACGGCGATAGTACTGCTGACCGCGGCGGCGGCATACTGTGCCTGTCTCGGCATAGAGGGACTCGGACGTGCGGCTACGGTGATATTCTGGATGTTTGTGCTGCTTTTTGCCATAATGGCGGCGGTCAACGAGGGCGGCTTCGACTGGCTCAATCTGCGTCCGCTTGAGCCGGGAGACGGCAAGAATTTTCTTGATTACTTCATTGAAAGCCTTTCCTCAAGCTGGTGGCTTCCGATGTTCTGCGTTCTCGGGACGCATCTCAGAAAGGGAGCGGTCAAAGCGGCATACGGTTATCTTGTGCTCAAGTTTTTTATTATAGAGACGCTTTTGCTCCTTGTGACAATAGTATTGTGGCGGTACGTCGACGTTATAGGATATCCGATATTCGCGCTCGGCGCCTATGCCAAGACCGATTTTATCGAGCGTTTCGACGCCATAAATATGCTTGTATGGGCGGTAAACTGCACGCTTGTGGTCGGGGTGTACCTGTTTATCTGTTCAAAGCCCGCTAAAAAGACTAAGACGGCAACGGTTGCGTTTGCCGCTGCGGCAGCGGTTTTCGGGATATATGAATACAAGTCCGGACTGAGATTCGACCAGCCGTGGTTTTTGTGGTTCAAGCTTGCCGGAGTTGTGCTGCTGGGGGTACTGATACCCACGGCGGCGGCGGTGAGACTTTTGATAAAAAGGAGTCTTGACAAATGAAAAAGCTGCTGATACCGCTTTTTGCGTTTGCGCTTATGCTTCTTACGGGATGCGAGGCGGGCGAGGTACAGCGAAGGGTAGTTGTACACGCTCTGGGAATAGACGCCCTCGGCGACGGCTATGAGGTCTCATATCAGATATTCGGGGGAGGTAGCCCCTCCGACAGCGGGCCGGTAGACGCCAGTGAGTCTACTGTTGTGACGCTCTTGACTCAGGGGAGAACCCTCTACGAAACGGAGGAAAGTCTTCAGCTTCAGACCGGTAAAGAGGTATTTATGGGCGACGTGGAGCTTATAGTTATAAGCGAGGACCTTAAGGACGCGGATATAACGGAATTTTTGGGATACTTCCGCCGCGCCGACATTTATCTCGGCGTGAACGTGGTATACTGCCGCGGCAGCGCTAAGGATATAATAGGTCAGAAGCTCAATCAGGGAAGCGCTACGGCGTTGCTGTTAAAAGGGGTCGTGGAGTCGGCAATAGACGGCGCAAGGGCGTGTTCATCGAGAATAATCGAGATTTCAAACGCCCTTAACGACAAAGGCTCGGCGGCTGTAATACCGGTAATCAGCCTTGAAAAGGAGGGCGGCAAAAGCGACGATTCCACCGTCTCGGACGTAACGCTCGGAGTGTTCGACAGCTTTTTGATTACAAAGGACGGCTTCATCGGGGAAATAGACGAAAACGAGACGATAGGAACAAGGCTTTTGCGCGCCGACGCCGGAGAAATATCGCTTCAGGTGGGGTCGGACAGGGGAACGGCGTCTGTTAAAATCGACAAAATCAGTATAAAAAGAAAGATTTCGGTTTCGGACGGAGCGCCGCTGCTCGAACTGAATATCGAGGGGATATACGATTTGAGGTCGGCTCCCGTCGGTCTTGAGGAAAATGAGGCGGTGTCTCTTGCTGAAAAGCAGCTTTTATGGCTGTGCGGCAGGGCGTATGAGGCTCTTAAAAACAGCGGGGGAGATTTTATAGAGCTTGGAAAGCTTCTTGAAAAGTATGAACAGGAGTATTCGGAGGAGCAAAAGAGCGATTATAAGCAGGCAATAGAGGGTCTTACGGTGTCTGCAAGGGCGGTTCTTAAAAAATATTAGCCTCAAAAGGGCAATACCACTTGAAATCTTGCGCCGACTGTGATATGATAGCATAGATTACAGACTTACAGAAGCTTATAAGGCTGATTCCGCGCAGTGAGCGCTTCGGCGTCTGCTGCGGTCATATAAGGAGGCAATTATGGTAAAAATCGACAATCATATCGGGACCATCGAGCTTACCTCGGGATATCTTTCCTCTTTGATAGGACACACCGTCACAAGCTGTTTCGGAGTTGTCAGGATGAACCCGGCAGGCGCGTCTCAGGGAGTGCGTGCCGCCGTTCTGAAGACAGAATCCATAGACAACGGCGTGAAGGTCAGCACCCCAAAGGGAGGCTCGGGTCTGACTATAGACCTGCATATCACGGTTATGTACGGCGTGAACGTCGCCGCGATAACCGACAGTATAATGAACAAAGTCCGCTATACCGTTGAGACCGAAACGGGTCTTACCGTAGAAAAGGTAAACGTTTTCGTGGACGATATGGAAAACAACTGAGGAGGGCTCAACAATGATAAGCGGAAAAGTACTGAAAGATGCTTTTATAAGCGCCGCGAACTGCGTCGCCGCGAACAAAAAGGACATTGACGCGCTTAATGTTTTTCCGGTTCCCGACGGCGATACCGGTACCAATATGTCTATGACTCTCGGCAACGCCAGAACCGAGCTTATGATTATGCCTGACAGCGCCGGGGTAAACGAGGTTGCCAAGGTTATGAGCGGAGCGCTTTTAAGGGGCGCGAGGGGCAATTCGGGCGTCATCACTTCGCTGATATTCAAGGGGTTTGACAAGGCTTTCAAGGAAATAAAGGAAGCGTCTGCCGAGGACCTTGCGAGAGCGCTGGAGCTCGGCGTCGAGAGGGCTTATAAGGCCGTTATGAAGCCCACCGAGGGAACTATTCTGACCGTTGCGAGGCTCGCGAGCGTAAAAGCGAGGGAAACCTGTCAGACCGACGATATCCCCGCGTTCTGGGACGGTGTCTGCGCCGAGGCGGAGAGGGTTCTTGACACCACTCCCGATCTTCTTCCCACCCTTAAAAAGGCGGGCGTCGTGGACGCCGGCGGCAAGGGCCTGTGCCTTTTGATGCGCGCTATGGGCGAGGTGTTCTCGGGCAGGGGAATAGTGGAATACGCCGAGGAGAAGCCCAAAGCTTCGGAGCCGGTGACTATCGAGACGTTTGCGTCCGTCGTAGGAGCCTTCGACGGCGAGATCACCTATACATACTGCACCGAATTTATCGTGAAAAAGAAGGAAGACTGCGAGAGCTCCCTTAAGCTCAGGGCGTATCTTGAGTCGATAGGCGACTGCGTGGTGGTTGTCGAAGACGACGAGATAATCAAGGTGCACGTTCACACCAATAACCCCGGAAAGGCGATAGAAAAGGGTCTTGAATTCGGCTCGATGAACCTGCCGAAGATCGAGAATATGAGATATCAGCACGAAGCCGCGAAGAAGACCGACAAGGTCACGGTCTCGAGCGCCGACAAGGCTTATGTTTCGGTGCCTCCCGAAAAGCCCTACGGCTTTGTTGCGGTGGCGGCGGGAGCGGGCATTGAGGAGATGTTCAAAGACGCCGGAGCCGACTGCATAGTAAAGGGCGGACAGACTATGAACCCCTCTACGCAGGACATTTTGGCTGCGATTCAGTCCACACCTGCAGAGACGGTTTTCGTTCTGCCCAACAACAAGAACATCATTATGGCGGCTGAGCAGGCGGTCAAGCTTGCGGACAGAAAGGTCTGCGTTTTGCAGACGAGAACCATTCCTCAGGGGCTTTCGGCGCTTTTGGCGTTCGACCCCGAGACGGATTTTAACACAATGCGCAGCGATATGACCAAGGCTTTTGAGCGGGTCAAGACCGGTCAGGTGACCTTTGCCGCCCGGGACAGCGAATTTGACGGTCAGACGATTCACAACGGCGAGATTCTTGCGCTCGACAACGGAAAGCTCTCGTTTATAGAGACCGACATAAACAAGGCTGCTTACCGTCTGATAAAGAGAATGGCGGACGGCGACAGCGAGTTTATTACGATAATTGTCGGTGAAGATGTAGACGATGCCTCCGCGGCTCAGCTTCGCGAGAAGGTCGAAGAAAAGTTCGGCTCAAGAATGGACATCAACGTGATACGCGGCGACCAGCCAGTGTATTACTACATCGTGAGTGTGGAATAAGCGCTTTTCGGGGAACCCCCGGCGAGGGCTTCCCGGCATAAACTGTCCGCAGGACGTTTATGATCCCTTTCTGCGCTTTATTTATAAGGCTTGCCTCGCTCTTTTGAGCGCTGCCGTCTTTGAAAAGGCGGGAAAGCCTTTAAAGCCGCTTTGCGCAGACAATAATAGTATATATTCCGCCGCCCGAAAAGAGCGGCGGATTTCATAGGAGCCTAAAATGAAGAATCTTCTGAAATATTTTAAGGGATACAGAGCGGTTGCTTTCAGCGCGCCGTTTTTCAAGATACTCGAAGCGGTCTTTGAGCTTTTAGTGCCGTTTGTAGTCGCGGCTATCATTGATAACGGCATCCCGGCGGGAGACAAACCGTATATCCTCAGAATGTGCGGGGTGCTTGTACTGCTCGGAACCGTCGGGCTTGCCTCCACCCTTGCGGCGCAGTATTTTTCCGCCAAGGGTGCGGTAGGCTTCTGCACCAATCTTCGGTACGCGCTCTTTGAGCATATTCAGTCGCTCGGCTTTTCCGAGCTTGACGGCGTGGGCGCATCGTCGCTGATAACCCGTCTCACGAGCGACCTCAACACCGTGCAGTCGGGACTGAATATGATGCTCAGGCTTATGATGCGTTCTCCGATAATCGTTTTCGGCGCGATGATAATGGCGTTTACCATTGACTTCAAGGCGGCGCTGATTTTCGCGGGAGCGATACCTTTGCTGTCGGTCGTGGTCGTCGGGATAACGCTTTGGTGCATACCCCTTTACGCAAAGGTTCAGCAGAGGCTTGAAAAGGTGCTTTTGGCGGCGAAGGAGAATCTTGTCGGCGCAAGGGTCATAAGGGCTTTCTGCAAGGAAGAACAGGAGACCGAGCGCTTTGCCGCCGAAAACGGCGAGCTGTGCCGCGAGCAGAAGCGCGTAGGCAGAATATCATCGGCGATGAACCCGCTGACGCTCGTTCTTATAAACCTCGCGATAATTCTGCTGATATGGCAGGGCGCGCTTCGGGTCGGGAGCGGAGACCTCACTCAGGGAATGGTCATCGCGCTCTATAACTATATGTCGCAGATACTCGTGGAGCTTATTAAGCTCGCGAACCTCATATTAAGCGTCCCCAAGACCGTCGCCTGCGCTTCGAGAATGAGCGCCGTCCTTGCGATAGAGCCATCAATGGAAAACGGCAGCGGAACCGAAGTTGCGGCGTCGGAATATTCCGTCGAGCTTGAACACGCATCGCTTAGATACTTAGGCGCAGCGTTGGACTCGGTCTCGGATATAAGCTTTAGGCTTGAGCCGGGAGAAACGCTCGGCGTAATCGGTCCGACCGGGTGCGGGAAGTCGAGTCTTGTCGGACTGCTGCCCCGCTTCTATGACGCCGCTTCGGGCGCGGTTAAAGTCTTCGGCAGAGACGTAAGAGAATGGGATTTAGGCGAACTGCGAAAGCTTTTCGGGTTTGTGATGCAAAAAAACCGCCTGTTTTCCGGTACGGTACGCGAGAATATGCGTTTCGGCGCTCCGGAAGCCTCCGACGAAGATATTGTCGAAGCGCTCAGGGCGGCGCAGGCGTGGGATTTTATATCCGAAAAAGAGGGCGGGCTTGATTATGTCATAGAGCAGGGCGCGGCTAACCTTTCGGGAGGACAGGCGCAGAGGCTCTGCATCGCTCGGGCGCTTGTGAGAAAGCCTAAGATTCTTGTTTTTGACGACAGCTCCTCCGCGCTCGACTACGCCACCGATTCAAGGCTGCGCGCGGCGCTTTCCTCGCTCGACTACAGACCCACCGTGATAACCGTCTCTCAGCGGGTATCTACCGTTATGCACTGTGACAGAATAATCGTACTTGAAGACGGGCGCTGTGCGGGTATGGGTACTCACGCCGAGCTGCTTGAAAGCTGCGCCGAATACAGAGAGATATACGAGTCCCAGATAAGAGCCGAGGAGGGGGGCGCGAGCGCATGAAAACGAAAAATACGCTTTTAAAGGTCGCGTCGGTGCTCGGAAAGAGCAAACTGCTGATGCTGTGCTCCGTGGTTCTTGCCGCTGCCTCGGTGCTGATGTCGCTCTATGTGCCTATTCTCTTCGGCAGCGCGATTGACTGCATAACCGAGACGGGAATAAGCTTTGAGCTTATATTCGGCTTTCTTCTGAGGGCGGGACTCATCACTCTCGCGACCGCCGTCGTTCAGTGGGTTATGGGAATCATCAACAACCGCATCACCTTTGACACCGTCAGGGAGGTGCGTCGGCAGGCATTTGAAAAGATAGAGCGTCTGCCGCTAAAATACATCGACAGTCACGCCTACGGCGACCTTCTCAGCCGCGTCATTTCCGACGTGGACCAGTTTGCCGACGGTCTTCTGATGGGCTTTACGCAGTTCTTTACCGGCATTATGACGATTTTCACGACGCTCGGTTTTATGCTTGCCATCAGCCCGAGGGTTGCGCTCGTCGCGGCGCTTCTTACCCCGCTGTCGCTGTTTGTGGCAAGATTTGTCGCGTCGAACACGCACAGCCTTTTCAAAAAGCAGTCGGAGATGAGGGGCGAGCAGACCGCTCTTATCGACGAGATGATAAGCGGCGCCAAGGAAGTCGCGGCATATGGATACGGCGAGCGCGGACTCGAACGCTTCGGTAAGCTCAATCGCGAGCTTGAAACGGTCACACGCAGGGCGATATTCATTTCGTCGCTTGTCAACCCTACCACGAGGTTCGTAAACGCACTTGTTTACGCGGCTGTATGCCTTGTCGGAGCGGGGACGGTAATCGGCGGCGGTATGACCGTCGGCGGTCTTTCGGCGATTTTGGCTTACGCGACTCAGTACGCCAAGCCGTTCAACGAGATAAGCGGCGTTGTTGCCGAGCTTCAGAACGCGATAGTCTGCGCGCAGAGAATCTTCGAGCTTATAGACGAGGAGCCGGAGCAGAGCGACGCTATGCTCCCCGAGCTTCAGAACATTCGCGGCAACGTCGAAATTAAGGATATCCGCTTCTCGTATTCGCCCGACAAGCCGCTGATAAACGGACTGAGCCTCAGCGTCAGGGAAGGTCAGCGTGTGGCGATAGTAGGGCCTACGGGCTGCGGCAAGACTACGCTCATCAATCTTCTTATGCGGTTTTACGACGTTTCGGGCGGCGAGATAACCGTCGAGGGAAAGAACATTTCGGATGTTACCCGTCACTCGCTGCGCCGGGGATACGGAATGGTCTTGCAGGACACTTGGCTGCGTTCGGGCACGATAAGAGACAACATAATCATTGGCAAGCCGGACGCCACCGACGACGAGATAACGGCAGCCGCCAAGGCTACCCACGCGCACAGCTTTATAAAGCGTCTGCCTATGGGGTATTACACACCGGTCGGGGAGGACGGCGGGAACCTCTCGGCAGGACAGAAACAGCTTCTGTGCATCACGAGGGTGATGCTCTCCGCGCCGCCGATGCTCATTCTCGACGAAGCGACCTCCTCGATAGACACCAAGACCGAGATGCGGGTGCAGAGGGCTTTTGAAAAGCTGATGACCGGCAAAACGAGCTTTATTGTGGCGCACAGGCTCTCGACGATAATGTCCGCCGACGTCATACTCGTGATGAGGGACGGCAACGTAGTCGAGCAGGGGACTCACTCCGAGCTTATGAAAAAGGGCGGCTTCTACTCGGAGCTTTATAACAGTCAGTTTGCAAAGTAAAATAGACGGCGTGGAGCCAAAAAGGCGTCCGCACGGCTCGGGTTTTGCGGACAAATTCGCTTTCGGACGTACTATCGCGGAAAGAACGGGCATATACTTGACCAAGACCAAATAAGGAAAAGGGGCAAGTATTATGTATGTCAAGACTGTAAAGATAAAATCAATCCTCAAAACTCTGGTGACGCTGCTGATAATCGCGGCGATGGTTTTCGCGGTTATTTACGCCGTGAACCGAGTCCTGAAGCCGTCGGCGATAACCCTCGCCACCGAATATGATAGGCTGGAATTTCTCAAAAGTCTCGGTTGGGAGACCTCTGAGGAAGCCATTAACTGCCGCGAGGTGACGGTACCCGAGGAGTGGAACGACGTTTACGCAAAGTATAACGAGCTTCAGCTCGCGCAGGGCTTTGACCTCTCGAAATATAAGGGCAAGACTGCGATGATTTATTCCTATACCGTACTCAACTACGACGGTCAGCCCGACAATATGGTTGCAAACCTGCTGATATGCGGGGATAAGCTCATCGGCGGCGACGTAAGCTGCACCGAGCTCGGCGGTTTTATGCAGGGGCTTGCAAAGAAGACCGAATGAGGTCTTGAAAGGACGTTAAAATGGAAGCTCAAAGGCTGGACAAATACATATCCTCTCAGCTTGCGGGGGTCTCGCGAAAGGACGCCCGCGAGCTGATAAAGCGCGGGAAGATATCGGTAAACGGCGCGGTAGTGAAAATTCCCGAGCAAAAGGTGGACCCGTCTGCGGACGCGGTGTCGTTCGGCGGCAGACAGATAAGCTATAAGCGGCACCTTTATATAATGCTGAATAAGCCTGCGGGAGTCGTCTGCGCCACCCGCGACCGCCTCTCCGAGACGGTTACGGAGCTTTTGCCGCCCGAGCTTCGGCACGAGGGACTTTTTCCCGCCGGCCGGCTCGACAGGGACAGCGTCGGGTTTGTTCTGATAACCGACGACGGTGAGCTGGCTCACAGAATCCTTTCGCCTAAAAGCCATGTACCCAAGACATATTTTGTAAGGCTTCGCGATGTAATCGACCCGAAAGCCGCAGAGGATTTTTCGCGCGGCGTCACCATAGACGGCGGCGAGGAGTGCCTGCCCGCGGAGCTGAAAATACTCTCCGAAAGGGAGTGCGAGCTTACGCTCCACGAGGGAAAATATCATCAGATAAAGAGAATGTTTAAGTCGCGCGGGAACAAAGTCGTGTATCTAAAGCGAATCCGGATAGCGGGTGTTTCTTTGGACTCCTCGCTCAAAGAGGGACAGGCCCGCGAGCTTACCGACGCCGAAACAGCAAGGCTGTATGACCGCTGAGGATTCCCCTTTCTCCAACTTTTTCCGTCAAATTAAATAAAGCGGGAAGAATAAGTTTGTTAAAAAAAACACTTGTGTAAAACGTTTTCTATGATTATAATATAAGAGTAGCTAATAATGTATTAGTGTATAAAATCAGCGAAAAGGGAGGCCTTTCAATGGCTAGCTTATCACTCAAGCACATTTACAAAAAGTATCCGGGCGGCGTTGTAGCCGTTTCCGACTTCTGCCTCGAGGTCAAGGACAAGGAGTTCATTATCTTCGTAGGCCCTTCCGGTTGCGGTAAATCCACCACTCTGCGTATGATTGCAGGTCTTGAGGAAATCACCGACGGCGAACTTTATATCGGCAACCGTCTTGTAAACGATATCGCCCCTAAGGACAGAGATATCGCGATGGTTTTCCAGAACTACGCCCTTTATCCTCATATGACGGTCTTTGAGAATATGGCTTTCGGCCTTAAGCTCCGTAAGACCCCGAAGGATCAGATTGCCCGCAAGGTTGAGGAAGCCGCGAGGATTCTTGACATCTCACACCTGCTCGACAGAAAGCCGAAGGCTCTTTCGGGCGGTCAGAGGCAGCGTGTCGCTCTGGGACGTGCTCTTGTCCGTGAGCCGCAGGTCTTCCTTCTCGACGAGCCTCTTTCCAACCTCGATGCTAAGCTCCGTGCTCAGATGAGAACTGAGATCGCTCTGCTTCATAAGAGACTCGGAACCACTTTCATTTATGTTACCCACGACCAGACCGAGGCTATGACTATGGCCGACAGAATCGTTGTTATGAAGGACGGCTTCATTCAGCAGGTCGACACCCCGCAGACCCTTTACAGCTACCCCTGCAACCTGTTCGTCGCGGGCTTCATCGGCTCTCCTCAGATGAACTTCATAGATTCCAAGCTCGTCAAGATCGACGGCAAGTATAACATCGAATTTGGCTCCGAGGATACCAAGGAGCGCAGAGGCCGCAAGTTCTACATAGAGCTTCCCGAGGCAAAGGTAAACGAAGAAGCTTTGGCTCCATATCTCAATAAGGAAATCATCACCGGTGTGCGTCCGGAGTGCATCCACGATGAGGAAATGTTCATCTCCACCGCCAAGACCGGCGTTATAGAGGCCACCGTAAACGTAGCCGAAATGATGGGTGCCGAGACTTATCTCTATCTCACCTGCGAGGGCATCAACCTCACCGCCCGTGTTTCCAACCGTTCCACCGCGAGACCTCAGGATGTTATTCAGTGCGCCATCGACGTCAACAGAATCCACATCTTCGACAAGGAGACCGAAAAGGTCATCATCAACTGATAATTTAATTTTAATACTTCGGCGGGCGCGCAGTTTTTGCGCGCCCGTTCGGGTTAAAAAGGAGCAATTATTATGAGCAATTTAAAAAGAGTATTCGTTTTTGCGCTGACGGCGGCGTTTTCAATGGGACTTATGACCTCCTGCGGCGGCGGACCCGCGAAAACCGGTCTTGAATGGATTGACAATCCCTCCACCCGCGAGGAATATATGAACAACGCCAAGATAAAGTCGCTCACCTCTCTGGGCAACACCTACCGTCTGAAAAAGGCAATCGAAAAGGCGCGGAAAGGTGAGGACGTCAATATAGTGTACATCGGCGGCTCGATAACCGAGGGCGACCACCTTGACACCTGCTATGCCAACCGCTCCTATAACTACTTCAAGGAGACTTTCGGCAAGGGCGACGGCGAAAACGTCCACTATTTCAACTCCGGCATAAGCGGCACTCCCTCTACCCTCGGCTCGCTGAGGTTCGAGAGCGATGTTCTCAACTATGAGCCGGATATTGTGTTTATAGAGTTTGCGGTCAACGACGGCGACGACGACGATACCAAGTCCGCCTATGAGGCTATGATACGCGACGCGCTAAATTACAAGTCGCAGCCGGCGGTCATACTGCTGTTCGCGAGAATGCAGGAGGGCTGGACATCTCAGGGCTGGAAGAAGGAGATAGGCGCACACTATGACGTTTCGATGATAAGCTACGCCGACGGCATCACCTACCTCTTTGACGAGGGCGCTATGGAGTGGAGCGAGTTTTCAAACGACTATACCCACCCTCACGCCGACGGAAACGCAGTCGTTGCAGAATTTATTGCCTACTTCTACGACGAGGTCGACCGCTCGGAGGGCAGCAAGGAGGACATCACTCTGCCCGATTCCGAGATGCACACTCCCGACTACTATTATAACTGCCATATGCTTCAGCGTCCCGACGCTTCTCCCGCAGACATCGGAAGCTGGCGCAAGACAAGTTCGGGCTTCCACTATTCCAACGGCTGGACAAAGGTCTTCGGCGAGGATAACGAACCGCTTGTATTTGAGTTTAACGGCAAAAGTGCATATGTGGTTTATCCCTCTGCGGGAAGCGATACGTTCGGTCATCTTGTGGCAAAGGTCTACTTTAACGGCGAGCTTGTGGCGACCCGCGAGTTTAACGAATACGAGCAGGGCGGCTGGAGCTGTCCGTATGTCGGCAATCTCTACCGTTCCTACAGCGCGGGCGACTACAGAATCGAGTTTACCGCCAAGGAAGACAACGTAAAGTGCGACCTTCAGGTTCTTGCCGTGGCGTATACAGACTGAAACCCGTCCGACAAGGGTGAAATACGGCAAAAAATATCCCCGTACATTAGATGGGGCGTCATAAGGAAGTTAAAACTATTTTTCGTGAAACGGCATAATTTCGGTTATGCCGTTTCTCTTTGCTTTTCCTGCTGCAAAAGCTCGTTTATAGGTATAAAACCTATGAGATCATACTGAATCCTGATTTTCTGTTTCCTCTTGCCGCTCGACTTGTTGGGTTTTTCAACGTAAATTGCCTTGACAAGTTCACGCAAGGCATAAGGAGTAAGCTCGTTAAGTCCCTCATATTTTTGAGTCCTTTTAATAAACAGCTCCAGATTTTCAGCTTGCCGCTCTTGCTCAGCAATTTCTGCTTGCAGCTCGGAAATATCCTTGCGAAGTTGTGCTTGCTCGTCCTCGTACTGTTCGCTCATCATCGCGAACCGCTCATCGCTTAGCTTTGCTGCCACATTGTCCTCATAAATCTTGATAAATAAGCGGTCAAGTTCGGCAAGCCGTTTCTCTTTTTGAGCAAGTTTTCGCTTAGCTGACTTGATTATTTCGGCACTTTTCAGTGACATCTTTTCAGTCATTACCTGTCGAAAATAGTTCTCATGAGCCGTAACGTACGAAATCACGACCTGTAAATTATTCAGAACAAGCTGTTCAAGGACGACCGCACGGATGAAGTGGGCAGTGCAATCTCCCGTATTGCTGCGATATTTGCCACAAACGAAATGGTCTTGCCGTTTTTCAAAATTCTTGGTCGTACAGTAGCGCATTTTTGCTCCACAATCCTCGCAATATACTAATCCAGAGAACATGCTGCTTTTGCCCGTACGCGTTCTGCGGTGACGTTGTTTGCGAATTTCCTGCACTTTCTCAAACACTTCTGGACTTATAATCTCGGGGTGGGTATTCTCGAAAACTGCCCAGTTTTCCTCGGGATTGTCACGTTGCTTTTTGTCCCAGATTGAATTGGTATAAGTCTTAAAATTGACAGTGCAGCCTGTGTACTCCAAGCGTTCCAAAATGTGAACAACCGTATTTGCGTTCCACTTATATGGGTCGGCATTTTCGGCGTTCGGCGACTTTATGCCCTTGCAATTTTTATACGCTGTTGGCGTGAGAACGCGATTTTCCCGCAAAACTTTTGCGATTTGCAAAGGTCCGCGACCCTCAATACACATATTAAAAATGTCCTTGACTATGCTCGCCGCCTCATCGTCAATAAGCCATTTTGTACGGTCGGTCGGGTCTTTTATGTAGCCATATGGTACATTCACCGTCAACGGTACACCTCGCGCGCCCTTAGCTTTATTAACGGCTCGGATTTTGCGGCTGGTATCCTTTGCGAAGAACTCGTTAAACCAGTTTTTTATGCCCGCCATATCATTGTCCGTGCTGTTGGGGTCTATGGTATCAAAATGGTCATTAATGGCGATATACCTGACCCCATATTTCGGGAAAGTAAAGTTAATGTAAAGCCCTGTCAACGCCGAGTTCCTACCCAGCCTCGAGAGGTCTTTAGTGATGCAAGTTGATACATTTCCCGCCTCAATTTCCGAAAGCATCTCTTGAAAACCGGGGCGGTCGTAATTTGTGCCGCTGTATCCGTCGTCAACGAAAAACTTCGGATTAGGAAAATGTTGGGATTTACAATAGCTGAGCAGTATCTGTTTTTGATTGGCAATCGACCCGCT
>CANQVG010000012.1 GCA_947627235.1 uncultured Clostridia bacterium
GTATCATGCGAACTTTTGCTGATAAAGGTCAAAAACGACCCGATAACAGGGCGGACGTAAGAGACGCGGCGCAGGCTTTCGGCGCCAAGACCCTTGACTACACCCGCGACTCGGTGATTATGCGCCTCACCGGCACCTCCCGCGAAATAGACGCGTTTATAGACCTTATGAGAGACTATACCATACTTGAAATCTGCCGCACCGGCATCGTTTCACTTGAACGCGGCAGCGACACCATCAGAAGAACGGATTTATAATCCTTCTAAATAAGCACATCATTTTTCAAAACATAGAAAAGAGGTTTTTAAAATGGCAAGAATTTTTTATCAGCAGGACTGCGACCTTCAGAAGCTCGCGGGAAAAACGGTGGCTATTATAGGCTACGGTTCTCAGGGTCACGCCCACGCCCTCAACCTTAAGGACAGCGGCGTAAACGTCGTCGTCGGACTTTACGAGGGCTCCAAGAGCTGGGCAAAGGCAGAGGCTCAGGGCTTAAAGGTTATGACCTCCGCAGAAGCGGCAAAGGTCGCCGACATCATTATGATTCTCATCAACGACGAGAAACAGGCTAAGCTCTACAAGGAATCCATCGAGCCTAACCTCACCGAGGGCAAGACCCTTGCCTTTGCACACGGCTTCAACATTCACTTCGGCTGCATCAAGCCTCCGAAGAACGTCAACGTAATTATGATTGCCCCCAAAGGACCGGGTCACACCGTAAGAAGCGAATATCAGGCCGGCAAGGGTGTTCCCTGCCTTATAGCCGTCGAGCAGGACGCCACAGGCGATGCTTGGGATATCGGTCTTGCCTACGCGCTCGGCATTGGCGGAGCGAGAGCGGGCGTCCTTGAGACCACATTCCGCACCGAAACCGAAACCGACCTCTTCGGCGAACAGGCCGTTCTCTGCGGCGGCGTATGCGCCCTTATGCAGGCGGGCTACGAGACGCTCGTCGAGGCAGGCTACGATCCGAGAAACGCTTACTTTGAGTGCATCCACGAAATGAAGCTCATAGTCGACCTTATCTATCAGAGCGGCTTCGCCGGAATGAGATACTCCATCTCCAACACCGCCGAGTACGGCGACTACGTAACCGGTCCGAAGATCATCACCGAAGAAACCAAGAAGACTATGAAGAAGATTCTCAAGGACATTCAGGACGGCACCTTCGCCAAGGAATTCCTGCTCGATATGTCCGACGCCGGCGGTCAGGTTCACTTCAACGCTATGCGCAAGCTTGCTTCTGAGCACCCCTCGGAGATAGTGGGTGAAGAAATCCGCAAGCTCTATAGCTGGAACGGCGAAGACAAACTGATAAACAACTGATACTAAAAAATACGGAAGTCAGAGGTCAGAAATCGGATACGGCTCTAAAGGTCTGTTTTCTGACCGTCTGTCTTCTGCTATCTGTTTAAGTGGGTGATTGTAATTGAAAAGCGACAGCATCAAACTCGGCGCGCAGAACGCGCCCCACAGAGCACTTTATCACGCCCTCGGCTTTACCGACGAGGAAATATCCCGCCCGATGGTAGGTATAGTAAGCTCCTACAATGAAATCGTCCCGGGGCATATGAATATCGACAAAATCGTCGACGCGGTGAAAATCGGCGTCGCGATGGCGGGAGGCACCCCGGTAGTCTTTCCCGCGATAGCCGTATGCGACGGAATAGCTATGGGTCACACGGGTATGAAATATTCCCTCGTCACCCGCGACCTCATAGCCGACTCAACCGAGGCTATGGCGCTCGCCCACGGCTTCGACGCCCTCGTTATGGTTCCCAACTGCGACAAAAACGTCCCCGGACTGCTTATGGCGGCGGCAAGGCTCAACCTCCCGACCGTCTTCGTCAGCGGAGGGCCTATGCTTGCGGGTCACGTCGACGGTCACAAAACCAGCTTCTCCTCAATCTCGGAAGCCGTCGGCGAATTTAACGCAGGCAGCATCACCCTTGAAAAGCTCGCTGAATATGAGCGTAAAACCTGTCCCACCTGCGGTTCCTGCTCGGGAATGTATACCGCCAACTCGATGAACTGCCTCACCGAAGCCCTCGGTATGGGTCTGAGAGGCAACGGAACGATTCCCGCCGTATATTCCGCCAGAATTGAACTTGCAAAGCGCGCAGGTATGGCGGTTATGGAGCTTGTGAGAAAGAATATCCGCCCGCGCGACATTATGACCGAAAAGGCGTTTATGAACGCTCTTACCGTAGATATGGCGCTCGGCTGCTCTACAAACTCAATGCTGCATCTGCCCGCAATCGCGCACGAGTGCGGCATCGAAATCAACCTCGACATCGCAAATTCCATAAGCGAAAAGACCCCGAACCTCTGCCACCTCGCCCCCGCCGGCAGGACATACGTCGAGGAGCTTGACGAGGCAGGCGGCGTCTGGGCAATCATGAACGAGCTTTCAAAGAAAGACCTTATAAACCTCGACTGTCTCACCGTCACAGGGCAGACCGTCGGAGAAAACATCAAAGACGCCAAGAATCTCGACCATAATGTAATAAGACCCGTCGAGGACCCGTTCAGCGAGACCGGCGGAATTGCCGTCCTGCGCGGAAACCTCGCCCCCGACGGCTGTGTGGTAAAGCGCTCGGCAGTCTCTCCCAAGATGCTCAGACACGAGGGTCCCGCAAGGGTATTCGAGTGCGAGGAAGACGCTCAGGCTGCCATAAACGCCGGCTTAATCAACCCCGGCGACGTTGTCGTTATACGCTACGAGGGTCCTAAAGGCGGTCCGGGTATGAGAGAAATGCTCAACCCGACATCCGCGATAATGGGTATGGGTCTCGGAGAGAGCGTCGCGCTCATCACCGACGGGCGCTTCAGCGGAGCCACACGCGGCGCCTGCGTGGGACACATCTCACCGGAAGCCGCAAGCGGCGGTCCGATAGGCATTATACGCGAGGGCGACACCGTTCTTATAGACATTCCGGCGAACAAAATCGAGCTTAAAATCAGCGAAGAAGAATTCAGCGCGAGAATGGCGGCATTCAAGCCCAAGCAGAAGGAGCTTTCGGGCTACCTCAGACGCTACGCCGAACTCGTTTCGAGCGGCGCGCGCGGGGCTGTTCTCAACTGAGGCGCGATTATGATAACCAAGCTTGAAAGCTTTTTGCCCGCGCTGTGCTCCCTATGCGTCTTTCGCGACATTCTCAGCGACCCCGCCGTCGAAGCTCTCACCAAATATCTCGAATTTGAGAGCGACGACTCAAAGGCGGTAGACTTCTACTGCGAGTTTGCGAGCGTTTTGTATAAAAGCGGCTGCGTAGACTTTTCAAAATACGTTTCGGAGCTGCTTCGCTGCTGTGACAACTCGATTGTCAGAAGAATCGGCGAGGGAAAGCCGGTGCCTCAGGTTATGCGTGCGAGCGCGGATTACGAGCTTAAAATTCTCGAAGACCTCGCCGCGCTCACCCCGAAAAAGCTCCGCGAGGGGCTTAACTACGCCGGCAGGCTTCCCGAATGGGAGAACTCCAAAACAGACCTCGCCGCGGAATTTTCGGAGCAGAACGAAAACATCTCCCGCTGCGGCTACGGGATATTCGCGAAATACCGCGCGTTTTATTTCGACGGCGAAAGGATTGTCCCGGTAAACAGCCCCGACCCCGTAAGACTTGAGGAACTCGTCGGCTACAAGCGCGAAAAGAAGCTGATTCTCGACAACACCCGCGCTCTGCTTGCGGGAAAGCCGGCTGCAAACGTCCTTCTGACCGGCGACGCGGGTACCGGTAAATCCTCCACCGTAAAAGCGGTCGTCAACGAGCTTTACGGAGAGGGTCTGCGGATTTTGGAGCTGAAAAAGGAGCAGCTCAGGCTTCTTCCGGAAATTCTCGGAGAGCTAAACCGCAATCCGCTTAAATTCATCATATTCATCGACGATCTCTCGTTTACCGGCAACGACGACAATTTTTCGGCGCTTAAAGCTATGCTCGAGGGCAGCGTGTCGGCAAAGGCGCGCAATGTGGTAATCTACGCAACCGGCAACCGCCGCCACTTAATCAAGGAGACATTCTCGGAGCGCGATTCGGACGAGGTTCACCGCACAGACGCCATGCAGGAAATAGTCTCGCTGTCGGAGCGCTTCGGACTTCACATCACGTTCAGCCGTCCGGACAAGTCAACTTATCTTGAAATCGTGCGACGGCTCTGCGACGACGCTAAAATAACATACGACCCCGAAAAGCTCGGAATCGCGGCTGAAAAATTCGCGCTGCAAAAGAGCGCACGTTCCGCAAGAGCCGCCCGCCAGTTTGTCGACGGATTGATTTCCGGCGCAAAAGAAGAGATATTATAAAAAACAACCGTGCAGTTGCACGGTTGTTTTTTATACGCAGAATCCGTCATGATAGCACCATACTGTGGTCACAAAGCCCTTTTCGGGACTCGCGTCGACAGCAAGCCTGTCCACCTCGCCTTTGAAACCGAGGTCGGTAACAGAAAAGCTGTCCAGCAGGTCAAGCCCGCTGTATCCGAGAAAGCTGAAAATGTCGTATCCCATCTTCCGGCAGGAATAGTCGACCTTGAACTGAAGTCCCATTTTAGGGTCCATTATCCATTCCCTGTCAAAGTTTATCTTTTGACATCTTGTCATCATTCTCGCATTGGCATATCCGTTTGATATGACAAAGGCGGAGGGAGTTCCGTCTATATCCTTTTCGCTTATCTCGGAAATAAGATTGGAATAGTCCGAACCCGACGCGCGCGAAATCAGTTTGTCCGAAGTGACCGAATAGCTCCCCGCCGCGGGAATACGGCTTACACAGACATCGGAATACCCTCTGACATAAGGATACACTCCAGTCGCCCTGATTGCATAGCAGACTATCGCGTCCCAGCAGCTCGTTCCGTCGTAGTAGTTGACGTAACTTACAGTAGGAGTATTCTTCTCATAAGCTACAACAGGCAGCACAGGCCCCGCCGCAGCCAGAGAATCAAGATTAACGTCGGTGAGCATATTGTCGTCGCACTGATTCGTAAGAAGCGCCGAGGTAAACCCTCTGCTCGATACTTTCAGTACGTTTCTGCCGTCCTTTTTTTCAAGCTCTATGCTGTCCGGATATCCGTAGTGGATTATAGCGCCGTCTATATACAGTATCGCGGACATTATCTCGCCGAATAAAATATCATTCGGACAGTACCACCTGCCCGTAAGCACGGAATACGGCGTATATCTTTCCTTCTCATACCTGAAATTTATGCAGTTTGAAAGGCTTACCATCTTGCTTGCGTATCTCAGCATAAGACTTACGTTGTGATTCAATCCTCATTCACCTCGGTAAACTCAACGGTAAGCTTTGAAACTCCGTCGGTGCTTCCGATGAGGTCGAGTCCCGTCATAACCATAGACGCAAAGGTCATTCCGTCGACCGAAACAGACTGCTTTGCACCGCTCAGATAGGTCGAAAGCGATGAATAAACCGCCGACGCTCCACCGCTCGGTACCGCACCCTTGATTGTGATGACAACGGGCTTTTTCCCGACCGTTCTCGTGCGGATACCGTTTCCTATGGTTGGGGTATCTGCCGTCTTGACCGCATTTTTAATTTCGTATGATGTCATACAAAGAAATCCGCGTCCGCCTACCGAAAAGCTTACCGACTCCGGTGTTCCCTGAACGGCAGCCGTTGAGGAAACGGTAAGCTGCGCCGTAAGGGTGTGGCAGCCCTGCTCTTTTGAATATGAGGCGGAGTTTCGCTTAAGTTCTACTATGTTCATACCGCCGGCAAAAAGCGCGTCTGCGGCATTTTTGTCGAATATTCCGGCAAGCTCTGCGGCGCTCATATTTTTTCTGCCGAGAAGCTTTATCAGATACTTTACCTCGGCGCTCCGATATACCGAGCCTGTGCCGTCGGATACAGGCTCTGAAAGAATGTAGCTGTCGATTCCGACAAAGCAGAGCAGCTCGTTTTTGTGTTCGGGAATGTTTATTCCGTCGTATAAGTCAAGCACTCGGTCAAAGACATCCGAAAGCGCCTGCTTAATAAGAGCGGTCTGATCGTTAATCATCAGCCTTTAACCCCCTCAAAGACAAATCCGTCGTCCGAAATAAGTCCCTCGGGAAGGGCCGCCATAGCCCTGCGCATAAGGTGTTCGGCGTTTGATACCGTTACGTCGTCCGAAATTTTTGCATAGATTCCGCCCGACTGCGTGGAATAGGTTTTTGAGGTCGCCGCCTTAAGTATCGTGTAATCGAAAAACGCCTTGCAGGCACAGGCATACTCACAGAGATGCTTTTCCGCATCTCCCGAAGGGTCCCTGAGGAAAATCCTGTCGAAATACGCCATCTCCGACTTTATTGTCGGAAGGTAAACTGCCGCTTCTTCCTCGGTGAGCTGAGCGAGTACCCGAAAGTGTCCGGTCACAGAAGTGATGTCAAGTCTGTCCATTTTATCATTCCTTTCCTGATAGGGTGGGAGCCGAAGACTTCCCTCCGGCTCCCTGAAAACCGGAAGCTTACTTTTTGAGCTTGAGAACCTTTACGGCGTCGGAGTAGATTTTCGAGAAGCCGACGCTGATGCTGAACGCAATGCAGTCAATCTGCGAGGAGATAAGCTTGTCGCTGTCGACCACGATATCCGAGCCGAAAACGGCTTCGAGAGCGCTGCCGGCATCTACGCCGATGGCATAGTCGTCGGACATTCCCGAGCATTTCACGAGCTTTACTCCATAAGGAGTGGTGACGACGCCGTTGCCGAGGTCGCCGCTGCAATCCTTCATCTCTTCAAGAGCGAGGATATTTGCCATAAATGCCGGAGATACAAGCATAGCGGTCATATTGTGACCGGACATTGAAGCCCAGAACGACGCGAGGTCGGCATAGGCGACGGTCGCGGCGGCTGTTTCGGTGCTTGCGGCGTCGGTGTAGAGCGCGGTGGCGGCGGCGTTGTTGACCGCGAAGGAAATCTGCGCGCCTACAGACTTAAGTATTACCGCAAAAAGGTCGAGGCGCTGGTTTCTGATAACCTCGTATACCGCCTGAATCTGCCTGCCGTACTTGGAAACGCCGACTGCTTCAGCGGCGCTTTTGACGGAGGTTATCGGAAGCTCGGCTCCGGCGGTCACGGCGTCGTCGGTGCCGTTCTTGGTGATGAGCAGCCCGCGGTAATCCACGCCGTCGGTGTAGGTTGAAGCTGCGGTGATGTAGGGAAGCACGGACGCGCTGTCCATACCCGCCTTGATACATCTGCGGACAAACTCGGGGAAGAGTATCGCAGACTGAGTGGTTCTGAAGAACTTTTCAACCCTGTCGGAGTTGGCTCCGCTGACTCTGATGTCAAAGCGCTTGAGCTGACGCTCGTAGGCGTCCAGTCCCTCAAGCTCGGTGCCGACGTAATTCTCGTCGGCGTCGAGGTCCTTAAGGGCCTCGGTGAAGCTCTTTCCGCTGATGTTGTAAAGTCCCTTTTCGAGTGTGATGTTGTCGTACATAATTATAATTCCTTTCTTTTTCTTTTTTCAGACTCTGAAGCTTTTGTTCGGGTCTGTTTCTTTTTCCTTGCTGTGATTGAACGCTTTTTCAAGCTCGCCGGTGCTGCCGTCGTCGACGGTTCCTATAAGAGCCTGCTTCATTTCAAGAAGCTTATCGGGCTCCATATTTTCGATTGCAGCCTTTATGATAGCGGCGGGCGCACTGTCTTTGCTCAAAAAAGACAGCCTTATGATATCCCTTTTGAGATCGTCGCAGAGCTTTTCCACAATGCCGTCATGCGTTCCCGATTTTTGGGCGGAGTGTTCCCCGCCGTACTTCTTGGTGACGCCAGCGCCCTTCTGAGCAGGCACTGCTACAAAGCTCCATTCATAGGCGTCGGTCGGGCTGCTGAGAATGTAAAAACATCTTTTGCCGTTATAGGTTCTGCCCTTGCGGTGCGCGCACTCGCCTGTCCTGCGGTCGCGGCCGCACACCGAGCATATCTCTTTTGAGACCGCGCACCCGACCGAAACTTCCTTTTTGATGCCGCCGTCAATCTCTCGTATGAGGTCGGCATTTGAGTCCGTCCTGACCATATAGGCGCTTGCCTTGAGATATGTATAGACCTCCCCGTCGGCGGTCTTTCGGGACGGGTCTTCAACCACCTCGGTCTCATAGATTCTCGCCGTCTGATTTTCGCCCTTGGGGTCGTGGCTCCAGATGCCCGTCTTGCCGACGTAAAGCTCTGCGAGCTTTTTAAGCGCGTCTACCGAGAATTTTTCGCTGTCGCGGTCAATCTCGTTGTCGCAGAGAATGACCGAAAAGGTGTAAACCTCGTCCTCCTTGAGCTCGCGACGGGTGAATTTGTTTATCTTCGCCATTTTTGCGTCAGACACTTTTTAATTCCTCCTTTTCGTTTGAAATCTCCACTGCTCTTGCCTGAGCGTTGCGCAACCTTGCCAAAGCAAGCTCCGACTCGTCCTGAAGATTGATGTTGTCCCACTCTATTCTGAGTCCGTCCGCACTTCCCGAGAGCCGTAAAAACGCGTCGCAAATCTGACCGAGCGCAGGCTCTAAAAGCCGCCTGTAATACTCAAGCTCGCTCGTCAGTATATCTGTCTGCTGCGCGGACATCCTCTCCGAAGTACTCCAGCTCAGGCCGAGCAGGAACGGCGGTATGCCGAGCTTTGCAATGAGCTGTTCAAGTATCTGTCTTACTGGTATCTCGGTGTCGATAATCTGGTTGTCGGCGCCGATAACCTTGATCCCTACGTCCCCGACGGCTACAAAGTCGCGGATATCGCCGTTTTTCATAGCCGCCATTCCGCTCGACCATTCCTTGGCTATCTGAGCCGCGCGCTCTCGTGCAAAAGCCCTGTCGCCGTTGTCGCCGGAGGGCTTATAGGTCACGGCGTACCGCACGTTGCCCACCCTGTCGAAGTTCTGACCGATGCACTCGTAGATTCTCAGAAGTATCGCCGAAAGCCCGGGCAGTCCCCTCAAAACAGAGACGCCGCATGGCGCTTCGGGTGTCGGGGAAAGCGCTGTGAATACGAGGTTTTCGGGGTGAGAAAGCTTTATGGGCTTAGAGCCTCGGCAGCAGCAGTACTGCCTCGTGAGCGGGTCTTTGCCCTCGCGTATCTCCATATTTTTGACCGGCGCAACATAAAGCCCCGCGACGGCGGTCTTCGTCCTGTCGTAAACTATCTCGCCGAGAGCGCACCCGTAGGTGAGAAGCGAGTCAAGATAGCTGTCCGCGAAGGTGTTAAGACTCCTGCCCGACGCCCCAACCCTGACGTTTTTTATAAACCTGTCAAGCGCGGGCTGAAAGTCCGGGTCAACCGCCTCGACCCTGAATCCGCCGACAAGCCTGATGATTTTTCCGATGCAGGCGTCGATAATCGGGACTTCCGCTCTGAGCTTTGAATAAAGTTCCTTTTCGCAGCATGACGCATCCGCACTCAGCCTGAAAAGGCTTTCGCTGCCCGTTCTCGTAGGCATCTCGGCGCCAATATCCGGCTTCGGCATAGCCTTGGTTTTAGAAAATAATGCCAATTTTTCACTTCCGTTTCGTTTAAGTCTTTCATAGAACTACCTTTCGACCGAAGCAAAGAACCACTCCCCGTCCCCCGCTCCGCCGAGATATTTCGCCACGAAATATCTGAGGTCGTCCATAGCGTGGTCGTTTTCCTTGACCACGCTGTCTCTGCCGCCTTTTTCGTCCCAGCGGTAAAGCGCAAATTCTCTTATGCAGTCGCGGCACTCCGCCGAAATCATGATTTTCCTGCTCCGCAGCGCGTCGCCGACCCGGCGTATCCCGCTCAATACGTCGTTGTCGGCGGGAGTGACGGAGTATTTTCCGTGACGGCGTATGCACTCAAGAAAGCTTGCTGCCGACGGGTCGCAGATGACAGTCTCGATCTTTCTGTCTCCGCATAACCGCTCCAGAGCCTCGTAGTGTTCCTCGTCGGTTCGCATGGCGCCCTCACGCTTCGAGCTGTAGTAGTATTCCGAAATCCTGTACCACACCCCGCCGCTCTCGCCCCACAGTCCGAAAGACGACGGGTTTACCGTACCATAATCGCAGCTCACCGCAAATCTATGGCACTCCGGCAGTTCGCTGACGACATGCACGTTTCGATCGAACATCGGATATACGCAGCCGCTCATCGCAACCCATTTTCCGAGTACGAACCTCTGATAAAAGGTTCCGCTGTAGAGTCGTTCATAGCGCGCCCTGACTTCGTCGGTGAGCGACGGGTTGTCGGCCATCGTGAAGTGGAAATACAGAGCCTTCTTTTCTTCGGCTTTCTGAATCCACTCGGTATAGAACCAGTGCGACGGATTGTCGGGGTTGCAGTTAAACCACAGCTTTGAATTTTGGAGGGAGCATCTTGCTATCGCCTGCTCGGCAAATGAGCGCGGCATCAGCGCCACCTCGTCGAGTAGCACGCCTCCGAGCGTCATTCCCTGAATCAGTGCGGCGCTGCCCTCGTCCTTGCCTCCAAAGAGGTAAAAGCGGTTTTCGCGCCCGCGATGGCTCACGGTAAAGTAATTCTTCGACGCCTGCGTCCTGACCTCGAACCCGTTACGCGAATAATACCTCGCAAGGTCGTCGGCGATGTTCCTTTTGACCGACGTTATGGTCTTGCCGCATATCGCAAAGTCGGTTCGGTTAAAGCAGGTCATCGCCCAAAGAACGAATGACACTCCCATTGAAACAGTTTTGCCGCTTCTCACGGAGCCGTCGCAGATAATAGCGCATCTGTCCCTGTACTTTTCATTGAACCACCAGGTGAGAACCTCGCGCTGCTTTGGGGAAAACGTTTCAAATTTCAGCACGATCAGCGCCCTCCGACTGTGCCAGACTTTTTTGAAGAGCTGTAAAGAAATTGTCGGCGACCGCGGTGTCCGAAGCTTTGTCTTCAATCTCGGCAAGCTTCTCAAGTGCCTCAAGGCGGTCGAAAAATTTGATTTCCACTCCGCCGCCCTTTACCCGCTTTATCTCCGACACGTTGAACAGATCGAGATGCTCAAAATCCGACTCGGAGAAGTCGTCTTTAAGAAGCGCTAAAGCGTCGTTTATTCTTCCGAAGGCTAACCGCCTGAGTCCCGCAAGCGCTTCAATTTCCGCCCCTCCGCGTTTTCGGCTCCTGAGTCTGCGTTTTACATCGGCTGAGGACTTAAGCCTCAGCCCCTCTTTAAGCGCCGACTCCGGCTTTATGCCGATTCGTATCGCCGCCTCCTGAGGGTTGCCAAGCATCATCAGACAATCCGCAAAGTCGCGGGCGGGGTCTTCCCGTGACGGGTTTTTTTCGGTTATCGTCGTGATTTTCAACCGTCCTTTCCGAAAGGGCTGATTCAATATCCCTTTCAACCTATCCCCCAAAAGCAAAAAATGTTGCACGCAAACGTGCAACATTTCCTGAAATTTATTAAAATCCCCTCTTGGAGTCCGTTTGTACGGACTCAAAAGAAAAAAGTCCCGCGAAATTTGCAGGCAAACTTTTGTCCAAGAGGACGAGCAATTACCTTTTTACGGTTGCAAAGTCCGATTGGCAGCAAAAGCAGTCTGCATTTTTCACAGGGCTTTCGGTCAAAATTACATATTCTCCACCGTCTCGATCGCGAGGCAGTCGAGCAGCTTTACAAGCACTCTCCTTGTGAGCGCGCATAGAGCCAGCCAGCTTTGGCGTTTGTCCGCGTCCTCCTCTGTGAGTATCCTCGTGTCGTGGTAAAACTTTGAAAACGCCGCCGCAATGTTATATGCGCTCTCGCAAAGAGCCGACGGAGCCATATCGTTGAACGCCTTTTCGTAGCTCTCGCCGCTCAGCGCCAAAAGCAGTGCGAGCTCCCTGTCGCCGCCGTATATCCCGCCGACGCGCGCCTTTTCATCATAGCCTATCCCCGCCTTTTTGAGAATAGAGTTTATCCTCGTGACGGTATATAAAAGATAGGTGCCGGTCTTGCCGTCGAAGGAGAGGAACCTGTCAAGGTCGAAAATGTAGTCCTTTGAGGGCTGATTCGAGAGATCGCCGAATTTCAGCGCGGCAATGCCTATTTTGTGCGCCGCTTCGCGCCTGTCCTCAGAGATATACTCCGAATCCTTGAGCTTTTCAAACGCCGCCTGCTCTACGGTGTCTATCAGGTCGCTCAACCGCATAACTCCGCCGTCACGGGTCTTATACGGCTTTCCGTCGGGACCGGTAACAGCTCCGAAGCCGAGATGCCTCAGTTCTGTCGTTTCGGGAACGAGTCCTGCCTTTTTCGCGCAGCGAAACACCTGTGTAAAGTGAAGATTCTGACGCTTATCTGTCAGATACCATATCCTGTCAGGCTTGAAGTCCCGCTCGCGCTGAATTATCGTATCGAGGTCAAAGGTCGCGTAAATGCTCGAATTATCGCTCTTTTTGACGATTATCGGCGGAACGGTTATTTTGTCGCCATCTTCCGAAACATCGACCACCAACGCGCCGTCGCTCTCGTATAAAAGACCCTTTTCGGTGAGAATTTTAATAAGCTCGGGGGTGTAAACGTCGGCGTCGCTTTCGCCGTACCAGTAGTCAAAGTCGACCGACAGGCGCTCGTAATTGCGTTTTACGCTCTCGACCGAAACCTCTTTTATCTTTTTCCAGAGGTCGTAGACGCCCGCCTTGCGGTTCTGCAAATCCACGACGGTCTGCCGCGAGGTAAGCTTGAAGTCTTCGTCCTGCTTGCTCTTTGCCGACGCAAACGGATAGATTTCGTTCATCTCGTCCTCGTCGATGTCGGGAACCGTATCTTTGGAGGGGTCGAAGTCCTCTCTGAAGCATGCCCAGTCCGGGTGACGAACCTTGTATTCGGCTATGGTCAGACCGTATGGCGTACCCCAGTCTCCGAAGTGAACGTCGCCGTAGACAGTTCTGCCCGTCGCACGGGCGGTTCTCTTTAGGGATTCCCCGATTATCGCCGAACGCAGATGTCCTATATGGAGCGGCTTCGCGACGTTGGGACCGCCGTAGTCGATAACCACCGTCTCGGGTGCTTCGCACTGCGGCACACCGAGGTTTTCGTCCGCCGAAATTTCGTTGAGAATCTCAACAAGATAACCGTCGGTCAGCGTGAGATTTATAAATCCCGGCGGCACAGCCTCGACCTTCGAGAATTCCCGCCTCGCCGAGAGCTTTTCCACGACGTCGCTGGCAATCATTATAGGCGCCTTGTGATATATCTTCGCGCCGGAGAGCGCGCCGTTGCACTGAAACTGACAGAGGTCGAGCCTGTCGGAAACTGTGACCGTCCCGAGCGCGGGGTCGTAGCCCGCCGCCTCAAACGCCTCGGCGACCGCTTCGGTTAGCTTAGAGGTTATCTTTTTCATAAAATACTTCCTTTATTTTATTTTCGCGACTATTTTACCACGTTTTCTCCATTTTTGCAAGAACTATTATCCCGAAAGTTTTCGGCAGAGCTTTATTAAAAAATTTTTCTCTAACCCCTTGACAAATCGCAAATATAATGTTACCATAATGGTACCAAGGTGGTACCACCTTGACGAATACTAAGCGAAATTTTTGACAAAAAGAGAGGTCTTATCAATGCAAGAAAAAGTATTATCGGTAAAAAAGAACGGCTTTAAGGCGATGTTCCTGACTATTCTTATGCTCGCCGCGTTTGTGGCGCTCTTTATCGTCGGGGTCTGCATGACCGAGGGCAGCGTTCCCGCGCTCGGATGGGTTTTAGTCGTTGTCGGCTTCATCGGAATGATCTTCGGCTGGATACCGTTTATAGGTCTCAAGGTTTTAAAGCCGCAGGAAGCGCTTGTTCTCACCCTCTTCGGCAAATACGTCGGCACGCTTAAGAACGACGGCTTCTACTGGGTCAACCCGTTCTGCACCTCCTTCAACCCCGCAGCGAAGACCAAGCTCAACCAGTCGGGCGACGTAAACGGCGGAAATAAGGCGCCTACTATCATCGCGGCAAGCGGCGACGTCGCAGGGCAGGTCACAATCGCAAACAACAAGATATCACTTAAAATCATGACCCTCAACAACTCCCGCCAGAAGATTAACGACTGCCTCGGCAACCCCGTCGAGATAGGCATCGCGGTTATGTGGAGAGTCGTAGACACCGCAAAGGCGGTCTTCAACGTAGACAACTACAAGGAATACCTGTCGCTTCAGTGCGACTCCGCGCTCAGAAACATAGTTAGAATTTACCCCTATGACATCGCGGAAAACGTGGATACCACGGGCGACGGCGTCGCCGACGAGGGCAGCCTGCGCGGTTCGAGCGAAGTAGTCGCGGAGAGGATTAGGCAGGAGATTCAGCAAAAGGTCAACGAAGCGGGTCTTGAAATCATTGAGGCAAGAATAACCTATCTCGCCTACGCGCCCGAAATCGCGGCGGTAATGCTCCAGCGCCAGCAGGCAAGGGCAATCATCGACGCGAGAAAGATGATTGTCGACGGCGCGGTCGGAATGGTCGAAATGGCGCTTGACAGGCTCGAAAAAGGCGGACTCGTAGAGCTCGACGACGAACGCAAGGCAGCTATGGTCTCCAACCTGCTGGTAGTCCTCTGCGGAAACCACGACGCCCAGCCCGTAGTAAACTCCGGGACGCTGTATTGATATGACAAACAAACGTGATTTGAGGCTTCGGGTCAACGAAAAGCTCTACGCCGAGCTGATGCAGTGGTCGGCAGAAGAGCTTCGCTCTATGAACGGTCTTGTGGAATACCTGCTCACCGAAGCCGTCAGAAAGCGTAAAAAAGCTTCGCAACCCGAGCATAAAGAGGATAAATAAACAAAATCCCCGACATTTGCACTCAGTGTTTTGCCCAAAAGCGCAAGCAATCAACAGTTCACGATTGCAGGCGCGGCGGCAAAAACCGGTTTGCATTTGTCGGGGATTTTTAGCGTCTTCAGATAGAATCTGCGATGTCGATATTCGCACCCTTAAGACCCACATAAGCGCCTTGCGCCGCTTCGGAGGACTCGGGGTGAGCGATGAGCCATTTATTGCACGCCCAGAGAAGCTTATCTTCGTCCGATGCGGGAACGATGGCGGGCTTTTCGGTGTTGGTACCGACGGGGAGCGCCACGAGAACTCTGAAGCCCTTGGCGGGGTCGGTGTGGCAGGGGGCGTAGTGAAGGGTGGTCGAGTAACACTCGACGATAACGCCCTTGGGAGCGCGGAAAGCCTTTACCTTGGCGGTGTCAAGCACGCCGTCGACTATCTCGTCCTGCTTGGCGAGAAGAAGAATGAAGTCCTCGGTACCGAGGTTAAACTCGCTGTCGCGGTGGTACTCAACGCAGTTTAGCTTGGTATTATGACCGTTGCACCAACCGAGCTGAACGGGCATACCGCCGAAGAGGTGCTCGGATACGACCTTTGCCGCCGGAAGCGATTGCAGCGACGGGTCCATAGCGACGTAGTCGGTGCCATCGGGCAGCGGGGTCTTCTCAAGAGCGGCGATTATCTCGGCGGCGGTATTTTCAAGACCGCTGACGACCTTGCCGTAGCTCTTAAATTCAGGGTCAAAGACAGAATAGATTTTCATAATAGTTCCTCCTTTGGAATAAACTTGGCACTTATATGATAGCACATCCTCGAAAGAAAGTAAAGACATGATTTTGCAGTCAGTACCTATTCTGAAAGGCATTATCAAATCCGCCTGAGCAACCGGCACGTCAAAATCCCGACCTCTGTCTCCGTCCCCTCAACAGTCTTGACACGGCGGCGGGTTCTGATATATAATTGAAACGGCATTTATTGTCAGGAACATTATAAAGGAGAGTTATTATATGATGAAAAGATTATTCGCGGCGCTCACCGTCTTTTTGATGCTGTCGTCGCTCGCATTAACGGTTCATGCGGAAAACCCCGTTGTGCAGTCGTCGTTCACTCCCGACCCGGCGCCTGTAGTCTTCGACGGCGTTCTCTATTTCTACTGCGGCGAGGACTCCGAGGAGGATAACGGCTTTTACAATATGACCGACTGGCACTGCTTCTCCACCACAGATATGGTCAACTGGCTCGATCACGGCGTAATTATGTACCCCGAGGACTTTGAGTGGGCAGAGCCGGGCAGCGCTTGGGCGGCTCAGTGCATCGAGCGCAACGGCAAGTATTATCTTTATGTTACCGTCACCACCGACGGCGGCAGAGCGATAGGCGTCGCCATAGCAGACAGCCCCACCGGTCCCTTTAAAGACGCCCTCGGCAAGCCCCTCTGCGGTCCCGACTGGGCATATATCGACCCGACCGTTATGATTGACGACGACGGTCAGGCATATCTCTATTTCGGCAATCCCACCTCTTATTACTGCAAACTTAATGAGGATATGATTTCGCTCGACGGCAAAATAATGCAGCACGATATGAATTTCAAGTCATTCGGACCTATGCCGAACGGCGGCTCAAGCTATGTAGAAGGACCTTGGCTCTATAAGCGCAACGACATCTATTATCTCGTCTACGCCTCCAACGGTGTTCCTGAGGGCATTGCATACTCAACTTCAGACAGTCCTGTCGGTCCTTGGGAGTATCAGGGACTTATCATGAACCCCGGTTCCTCCACTACTATCCACCCCGGAATAATCGAATACAAAGGTCACGATTACTTCTTCTACCACGGCGTGCTGCTGCCGAACGGCGGCTGGAACAAGCGCTCGACAGCCATTATGGAATTTGACTACGGCGAGGACGGCTCGATTCCGCTCATCGAACACTCGATAAAGGGCGTGGAGCAGCTCGAAAACTTCGACCCGTTCGGCAAACACGAAGCCGAAACTATGAGCAATTCGAGCGGCGTCAAGTCGGTGACGTCAGACAAGAGGGTATATATCGGCAGCATCTCAGACGGCGACTACATAAAGCTAAGCGGCGTTGACTTTGAAGACGGTGCTAAGAGCTTTGCGGCGAATATTTACTCCAATACAAAGGGCAAAATGGAGATACACCTCGACAGCCAGTACGGAAAGAAGATAGGCACGATAGACCTCGACGGCAGCGGCAAATTCAGGGATGTAAGCTGCGCGCTCGGCACAAACAGCGGCGTTCACGACCTTTTCTTCACCTTTACGGGTACCAAGGACTCCGATTTCAGGTTCGACTACTGGGAGTTCTCGAAAGAGGAAACCGCAGGATCAGGCCCGTCCGGCTCGGGTTCGGGAATTATCCTTTACAGCGCGATAGGTGGGATAATAGTTCTGCTCGCGGCAATCGTTGTAATAGTTATCATAAAGAAATCCAAAAAGAGCGATAAATAATTCTTTCATAAAAATCCCGCACTGTTTGTGGGCGGATTTTTTACGTCTTTTCTCGGTTGACAATGCCTGAAAATTATACTATACTCTTTATATCACTTTTTATTGCATACCGGAGGATGAGTATGTCAAACATAATTTCCGAAACATTTGGCAGCGCTGTTTTCAATGACGGCGTTATGCGTGAGCGCCTGCCGGTCGACGCTTACGAGGCTTTGAAGAAGACCATCGAAACGGGGCGGCCGTTAGACCTCGGCGTAGCCAATAAGGTCGCCGCGGCTATGCGCGACTGGGCGCTTGAAAACGGCGCTACGCATTACACCCACTGGTTCCAGCCGCTGACGGGTATAACAGCCGAGAAGCATGACAGCTTTCTGGCGGGCAGCAAAGACGGCGCGCCGATAACGGAATTTAAGGGCAAAGAGCTTATAAAGGGCGAAACCGACGGTTCGAGTTTTCCGTCGGGCGGCTTAAGAGCGACCTTTGAGGCGCGCGGTTACACCGCGTGGGACCCTACCTCATATGCCTTCATCAAGGAAAACACCCTATGTATCCCGACGGCGTTCTGCTCCTACGGCGGCGACGCTTTGGACACAAAGACCCCGCTTCTTCGCTCTATGGAGGCGCTAAACCGTTCGGCTGTGAGAATTTTAAGGCTCTTTGGCTGCGAGACAAAGGGAGTTATTTCCACATGCGGACCGGAGCAGGAGTATTTTTTAATCGACCGAGATATGTATGCCCGCCGCAAGGACCTCATATATACCGGAAGAACCCTCTACGGCGCTAAACCGCCTAAGGGTCAGGAGCTCGACGACCACTATTACGGAATGATAAGGCAGAGGGTCAAGGCTTTTATGCGCGACCTTGACGTCGAGCTTTGGAAGCTCGGAGTGACCGTAAAGACGGAGCATAACGAAGTTGCTCCCGCTCAGCACGAGCTTGCGCCCATATATTCGAGTGCAAACATCGCTTCCGACCACAACCAGCTCACTATGGAGCTTTTGAGAAAGGTTGCCCACCGCCACGGCTTCAAGGCTGTTCTTCACGAAAAGCCTTTTGAGGGGATAAACGGAAGCGGCAAGCATGACAACTGGTCGATATCTACCGCCGAGGGTTCAAACCTCTTTGAGCCCGGCAAGACTCCCCGTGAAAACGCACAGTTTCTTATGTTTCTCTGCGCGGTCATCAAGGGCGTAAATGAATATCAGGACCTCCTTAGGATATCCGTCGCCTCCGCCGGAAACGACCACCGCCTCGGCGCCAACGAAGCGCCGCCCGCAATCATCTCTATGTTTTTGGGCGACGAGCTAAGCGACATTCTCGATTCAATCATCGAGGGGAGCGAATACAAGGGCAAAAAGCGAATAGATATGGAGATAGGCGTCGACGTTCTGCCGCACTTCCCACGCGACACCACCGACCGCAACCGCACCTCTCCGTTTGCCTTTACCGGAAATAAGTTTGAGTTCCGCAGTCCGGGTTCGAGCCAGTCTATAGCGTTTCCTACCACCATCCTCAACACCGTTCTCGCAGACGAGCTTGATCGCTTCTATGGCGAGCTTTCACAGGCTGAGAATTTCAACGAGGCGCTTGACGAGCTTATCCGCCGCACTATCACCGAAAACAGGGCTGTCCTCTTTAACGGCGACGGCTACAGTTCCGAATGGGTCAGGGAAGCCGAACGCAGGGGTCTTCATAACCTAAGAACCACTCCCGACGCGCTTCCGCACCTTTTGGACGCCGAAAATGTCGCGCTGTTTGAGCGTCAGGGCGTATTTTCGAGGGCAGAGCTTGAGTCGCGATATCATATTTATCTTGAAAACTACTGCAAGATAATACGCATTGAGGCGCTCACGATGATAGAAATGGCGAAAAAGGACATACTGCCCGCGGTGTCTACATATGTGAGAAAGATGTCAGAGGTAGTGTCGTGCGCGCGCAGCATAGCCGACGTCGAGTGCGGATTTGAGGTCGATATGATTAAGCGTCTGACCTCGCTCTCGACCGATATGTATAAAAAGATGCAGAGCCTTGAAAAGCTCAGCTCCGAGTGCAGCGGCAGCGCCACTCAACAGGAGGCCGACCGCTTCCGCGACGTAATAATCCCTGCAATGGCGGAGCTTAGGGCTGTCGCGGACGAGATAGAGACGCTCGTCGGTGAAAAATACTGGCCCTATCCCACCTACGGCAGAATGTTGTTTGCCGTGGAATAAACTCGATATGAAAAAAGCAGCCCCGTGCGAACGGGGCTGTTATAGTATATATTTTAGGCTTTTTCGCAGCACTCCGCGATATAGCCTTTGACGTCCTTCGGGTCTATACCGAGTACGAACCCGAATTCGCCGTAGAGCATTTCCTCTGCGATTTTGAAAAACTTCATATCCACGGCGGGCATATTGCGCTTGACTGCCGCGAGCGCCCGCTGTTTCGCGAATACATATTTGATGACCCTTATGAGCTTGACACATTCGTATGAGCGGACAAGCTCGCGGTAATAAACGTTTGCAAGCTTCGCGTCCTTCGGGACGTCGAGGTCGCCGCTTATTTCCTTTATTCCGCCGATAAGCTCCTCAGCCTGATTTCTGGAAATCACGCTGCGCATGTGTATGTTGGAATCCACGGGAGTGTAAATCTTTCCGCTGCGATAGACCGGCGACAGGGTATAATACTCCTTCATTTTGTCAAGTCCCGCTATCTCAGGGTGCCCTATGCTTTCAACTTTGCAGACTCCCTCGCTGCCGTAAACGACATAATCATTCACACTAAACATATATACCTCAGAATACTCTCTCCGCCAACCCGACGGTTTTAATCGCTTTAATACCGTCTCAATTATAGCACAAAAGCTTGAAAAAAGGAAGCTTTTTTTATCAACTGATTAAAAGATTGGCTGAGTTCACAATTTTATACAGTTTATGTTTGTGCATTTTGCAATAATTTCAACATGTTCTTTTTAGCACTTCAACGAGTAAAACGGAGAAATTTCACGTTGATTTTTCTTGCCACGGTGTATAATTTGTGGTATACTTATATTTAACGAAAAGAGGGGACGTGAGGCTGTGTCAAAATGGGACAACGAATACTGCGGGATTTTAAAACGGATTCTGCGCGAGGGACGCGAGGTTGAAAACCGCACGGGGATTAACACTATTAAGGTGCCGTCGCATCATTTTCAGCTCGATGTCGGGGAGGAGTTTCCGATACTCACGACAAAACAGCTTTTTATCCGTCAGGCGGTGCTTGAAATGCTCTGGATATATCAGGCGCAGTCGAACGACGTGCGCTGGCTTCAGGAACGCAGCGTTCACATATGGGACGAATGGGAGATAGACCAAAACGGTTACTGGAACGCCGTTCAGATGATTCCCGACGAGAGCGGAAAGCTTGTCAAAACAGAGGTTCACAAGTATTTCGGAACCGAGTGGGCGCACACTATCGGCACCGCCTACGGTTGGATAGTAAAGAAGTTTCAGCTCACTCAGCAGCTCATAGAAAAGCTTAAGCACAGCCGCGGCGACAGACGGATGGTCGTCTCGCTCTGGCAGAACGACTACCTTGATACAGCGGTACTGCCGTCGTGCGTGTGGTCGAGCGAGTGGGACGTCACCGACGGTAAGCTCAACGCTTGGGTGCATCAGCGCAGCTGCGACGTGCCGCTCGGGCTGCCTTTCAATGTCACGCAGTATGCGGTGCTGCTCAGAATGCTTGCTCAGGTCACAGGTCTTGAAGCGGGTACTCTCGACTGGTCGATCAAGGACGCACACATATATGTGAATCAGCTTGACGGCGTAAAGGAACAGCTCAGACGTTTCGATGAAAACGGCGGCGGGCTTGAAGCGCCGCAGCTCTGGCTCAATCCTCAGGTTACTGACTTCTTTGAGTTTGACAACTCGTCGGAGTGCAAAGACGTTAAACTGATAGATTATAAGCATATGGGAAAAATAAGCTTCCCGATAGCGCAGTGAATATCGCTCAGTGCCAATGAGAGCTGACGCAGTGATTGGAGGGTGAAAAATGTCAGTTAGAATAATCGCCGCAATAGGTAAAAACTATGAACTCGGTGCGAACAATTCTCTTTTGTGGCATATTTCGGGGGATATGAAATTTTTTCGCGAGACGACGCGCGGCGCTACCGTAATAATGGGCAGACGAACCTATGAGTCTATAGGCAGACCGCTGCCTAAGCGCAGAAATATCGTCGTGTCAAAAAGCGAGGGCTTCGCTCCGGAAGGCGTAGAGGTTTACCCGTCGCTCGAGTGCGCCCTTGAGGCGGCAAATGGCGATGAAATATACATTATCGGCGGGGCGAGCATTTATGAGCAGGCGCTGCCGCTTGCCGACGAGCTGATTCTCACCGAGATCGACAAAGAGTATCCCGGTGCGGACGTGTTCTTCCCGAGGTTTGACAAAAGCGGTTGGCAGGCGGAACTTATTGCAGAAAACGACGAAGACGGAACGCACTACCGGCATATAAGGTATACAAGGCTTAGGCATCTGCTTTGATGCAAACTTTTGAAATTTTTTCGTGAAAAGGCTTGACAACGCCGACACGATTTGATATAATCACAATGTTGTCACGAGGGTATAGCTCAGCTGGTAGAGCACCTGCTTGACGTGCAGGGGGTCATAGGTTCGAGTCCTATTATCCTCACCAAAAAACAACGGCACCGAATGGTGCCGTTGTTTTTTGCGTAAGCGTGATAATCTGAGGAACTATACTCAAAGCGACCGCAAAGTCAGCAAAATCTCAAAAGCGCAGAAATACCGAAGCCTTTTAACGCTTTATTCCTGAATATTCAGCAGCTTTAAATATTCGTCATCCTGCTTGAGTTTTGCGTACTCCGGATGTTCTGCCGTTTTATAGTGATTTAACGTTTTCTCGGCAAGTTTTGTATCGCCGACATGTTTGTCCGATTCCCCGTTCAACTTATCAAAGGCCTTTGCTGCGTCAAGCTCCTTGTTGGTCAGTCTTACGATGATATCTTTGTCCGCGCCTATTTTCGTAAGCCTCAGATTAAGATGCGAATATGTCATCCAAGCCATTATTGCTGGCAGGATTTCACCCGTTTCATCTCTTAAAGCGCTTAGTCCGTCGCCTAACTTTTCACACCTGCTTATCCGCTCATCAAGCGGGATCTTTTCGTCCGAAATAATGGACATTGTGTTATACATAGCCGCGATTTCTGCAAGCCCGACCGCCGCTTTTCTTTCATAAAACGGCTTTTCAGACGATTCCCGCGGCAGAAGCTGAGCTGTTCATTGACCTGCATGTTACCGGCGAAAAGCCTGTGCAGAACGAAATTGATGACTACATTATTTTTTTCAACGAGCAACGACCGGCGTATTCTCTTGGCTATCTGACGCCGAAGCAATTTCGGGAGAACAACTATTTCGGAGGTGATGTATAATTCACAAATTTCTTATTATGTTTTTTTGAAATTTGTGTACGATTTTTGTTGACTGGTGCAGATCTCAATAAATACCTTTCATTCTACATACTAATTTGCGAAAAATACTTGACAGGACCTCTGTTTTTCATCGCTTATTTGTACTTTACACAGGATTTGGGGGAGAATCGGGTAACATACAGAATTGTTTAGTTTCATCGTCAGTATTCCGCGCACTTATATAGGCGTCTTTTATATTGCAGTTTCTTGAAGTCAATTCATAAAACAGTCTTATTGTGAAAAACAGCGCGGCATTAGCCTCAATATAGTCGTTCGGCGCGATATATATGTTATTTTTGGAAAACATTTCAGCTAATTTTCCAATACCGGTTGCGCAGCCAAGATTTATTATTGTCTTTCCGGACAGTCTCAAATATAGCTCTATTTCATTTGACGAAAAATCTTTTTTAGGTTCGTTCTCGGTATAGACAAAATCCGCAAGCACAGGCATATGGATTTTTCCGTCTTCGCCATGGCACGAGATAATAACAAAGTCAGGATTTATGGGAGTTTTGTCTTCCAAGACTTCAATAAAATCGTTCGGTCGACCGATGTTTCTTACACAGACGAAATAATTAAATCTTTCTAACATCTGCCGCAGTGCCTCGGTTTCGCCTCCTGTATCATTGAGATTAACTATGAGAATGGTTTGCATATGTGCTCCTCCAATTAGATTTTTGTTGATAATGGCATAATACATTTTTGTGAATACTCAAGCGCCGAAGTCTTTGATAAAGCCCAACGACTGTAGTCCTTTCCTAAAAAGGTAGTTTGTATATTCGGGTCGTAAGCCTTGGAAAGGTAGGCTCTCGGCAGGTTGTGATAATCATGAAATAAATCCTGAATTTTTCTTTTGTAGCCTTTCTGTCTGTTTTTCAGACGTTCTCTTACCTCCGAAATTATTTGCCGCATATATCTAATGATATTTTCGTCATATATATCCCAACTACCGTTGTCAACTAAAATTAACTCGGAGTCATTATTGCAAAAATCTTCTATATCTATCCTTTTTACCAAAAAGAGACTGCCTATATTGCCGTTTACAAAATCGACCAACGGCATTATTTCTTCTTTTGTGATATCCCGTCTTGTCTCTAAGAGATCAGTTGACTTCTCCATAAAGGACAGAATACTTTCCAAACGGTCTCTATACTTTTTTGTCCATATCTTTTTGACGCCTATGCCTCCTTTAAGACGTAAGGCCATATAATACAGTAGTTCCGATATAACAGCGTTTTTGTACATAGATCCTCCTGCTATGATATTTCTATAACCTTGTATCGTGTAATAATTATATTTAGTTTAACATATCTCTGCGACGTTGTAAAGAATTTAAAAATCTCCATCCATTTTGGACGGCAGAGTGGGGTTCCGAAAGCATTTACAATGGCGCGACATATTTAATACAATTTATCGGGGAGTACAAAGATGAAAGTACTTTAATATTTCGCTTCCGTGTTCTTTAAGATAAGAAGCGTAAATGCTGATAATCTCAGCAAAATCCTTTTCAGGCAGTCCTCTGTAAATAAGTTTTTGATTTTTAGCAAGTTCATATACAGAATTTACCCTTTCAATAACTATATCTCGGCTTTGAATGTCGCCTATTGGTATTTCCAGAATGTTCTGCCATTTAAACGGGTCCATATTATCTCGGTTGCAATCCACATTCACCCGATCACTTCTTATGTCAAAAGAAATAAAAATACAGTTTTCTCCCATTGAATATGCGACGCCATCTCCAAAATTACTTTTTTGTGGCGAAACAGAAAACCCGTAGTTTAATAAATAATTGAACTTCTCTACAATAATCTTAATTCTTTCCATATTTTCTCACTTTCTATCTCTGTAGTTCTTTCAAGATTGTCCTCCGGCATAACAGAAGAATCATCCGGTTGAGGTTAATCTACTCTTAAAAACCCGGCCGCTTTGAAAGACGGCTAAAGTTATTGCTTTTTATTCTTTTGACCGGGCTTGTTAGTGGCAATATAGTATTTATCCATTTTATGCTTTCTTGCAACATAGAGGTTGATGAAGAAAACTAGCGCAAAACAAAGCATAAGATAGCCGCCTAACATGAGAATTACCGACGCCATAAAAGTTTTGCTCACGTTCTTCTCAACCCTGTCGAAAAACATTCCTCCCAGAATTACAAGCGGCATTATAAATCCCGCCCCATAAATCGGGCCGAATGTATGATGCTCTTTTGACTTGTACTGGATTATTCTTATTATCAGCACAAAAAGATTCAGAGCTATTCCCGCAGCATTGGCAAGAATATGCGCAGTTTCGAACGGTATGCCCGACGCATAAAAAACCTGTGCCGCCGAACCGAACAGAACCAAAGATGTTGAGCCGAAAACTGTTCCCGCATATAGATATGCGTTTGTGATTTTTTCTTCCATAGTTTTTTTGAGAATGTTATACCATATCACATACGCTGTTCCCAGCGCAAGCTGCAATCCGAGAATTATAAAAAGACCGGGGCTGTGTGCGCCGAAAGTTTCAAGCGGAACAGGAAACATACATATGCAGAAAACTATATAAAATCCCAGAGCGAATTGCATGTGATCGTTAAGCTCTCCTTTTGTGAACCATATCAAAAAAGCGAGTATTTTTTCCTTGCTGTCTTCCATTTTGTCCTCCCTGATAAATTGTCTTATAATACGTCGCGTTGGTCTCTAAGTTGGGCATTTACGTTACACAAGGACATACCCTAAAAGCCGATTATAATATTTATTGAAACATTAGATTTATAAAATCCTTAAACTCTACAATTTGCTATAGATTTTTTCTTTAACGAATAAAGGAATTTCTCCTATCGGCGGTTCAATATCACAGTCAAACAAATATAATAACAGGTCATCAAAACCTTTTTCAACATCGTCATCGGTGACCCAGCTTAGAGCGTATCGCGATCGGATATAGATTGGCAAACTTTGATCTATATTTGAGTCTCTGATTATTGCGATATATTTATTCCGTTCCTGGTTTAACATCATATCTCCCTGAATGATCATACTTTCCCAACCCACACCTCCTCTTTTATTATCTGCTTTTTCGGCGTAGTACTTATCGCATATGAGCAAAACTTTATCTGCCATTATAAGTTCGTTGGTCATCCATTGTGGCAAATCCTGTCCGGGCTTTAGGTGAAAGACATCTAATCTTGCATTGATTCCGGACTTTCGTAATCTGCATGCAAAGTTTCTGACCCAATTTCTATTATTTATATCGTAGCCCGTATAGCTTATGAATACCCGAGGATTTTCAATTTTATCTGTATTGTTATTTGAGATTTCTGTAGCTATTTCCTTAAACATCTTTTCGGAGAGAGTGTAAACACAAAGAACAATATTAGGGTCATTGTAAAATTCCGCTTTCATAACATTATAAGATTCTTTCGCGGATAATCCTCCTGCTCCTGTTCCGAGCAATGGTATATTAACTTTTTGAACAGACTGAGCTTCACAAAATTCTCTTATTTTCTTCATAATACTTTTAAGACCGTTTGTGCTGGAAGAATCTTGATACACATCCACAGAAGCTGCATAGCCAATCATTAGAGCGTTAGAGAAACTGCCCATATTCTGGATGAAAATAATATCGCCGAAAGAGATTTCTTTATTTATGCAGGGCAAATCATGTGTGGCAAGGTCTTTCATTACAGACCTACTTATACCGCCGAAATTATTACAAGGGATAATAATCAAGTCACATTTTGAACTAAATATACTGCCGTTAAGCAATTTTATCATTATAATTCCTCCTTTTCTTAATTATACCATTTCTTAAATTTTTTTCAACATAAAGTTAAAAGAAAAGGATTTTTTGTATTGATCGCATGCGCTTTTTAGACTAATTATTCTATTTATAATCTATGTGTCAAAAGCTCTGACCTTATATTACTGGGCTTGGAACAACTCCTAACATAAGATGCCGGAACGTCACTTAAAAACAAGGTATTTCTCTCAAGAATAACAAAAGTCTCTTTAAAGTGGGAGCTTGTCACTGATTTCTTGGTGCAAGCTTAAGCGCGGCAGCAGTTAATAATATTGACAAATTTGAAGCAAATTCTGCCCGGGTTTATGCGTCACAAATTTAATAAATATTTAATAATTTTCTCATTGACACTTAATAATTTACGCGGCATAATGGTTAAAACTTTTTGCAAAGGAGTGCTGTTATGTTCGATTTTAAACTCGGTTTTGCCGCCGCGGTCTGTCGACTGTCGCGATTTGTTCTTAGAATTTTTCACCGCGGCGGGACAACTTTTCCCGGAGTTCTGGCTCTGAAAATATGCCCCGATGTTATTTCAAGAATATCCTCGGGGCTTGAAATTATTGCCGTCAGCGGCACTAACGGCAAGACAACCGTCTCTCATATGCTCGAAAAAGCTATAAAACCCACCGGGGGGTACAGTTGTCTGCAACCGTTCCGGCGCGAATTTAGCGACCGGTATTGCCGCCGAGCTTTGCTGTAATATCGGCTTTTTCAAAAAGAAAAGGCCCCGATATGCCGTAATTGAGGTGGACGAACTCGCCGCGAAAAAAGTCTTTGCTATGCTAAAGCCACGCGTGATTGTCCTTACAAATCTTTTTCGTGACCAACTCGACAGATATGCCGAGGTTCAGTACGCAGCAGGCTATCTTCGCAAAGGGATTACTGCCGTTCCGGAGGCTGTTTTGTGCCTCAATGCCGACGACAGCCTGATTGTGGGTCTTGCCGATGCCCTTCCGAACCGCAGTGTATATTACGGCTTTTCGGCGGAGGTTTCGCATAATAAAAGCCCGAAGCAGGGTGAGGAAGGCGCGCGTTGCCCTCGGTGCGGCGCGGCGCTTTTGTATGCCTGCTCATCATACGGTCACCTTGGGCACTGGAGCTGTCCCGATTGTCTGTATTCCCGCCCCGAGGCGGATATTTCGGTTGAAAGAATTTCGGAAGTCGAATCCGGCAGCGACGTGGTGTTCAGAATTTTCGGTCAGGAACACTCCGCACACATTTCAGCGCCGGCAGATTACAATGTATACAACGCAGCAGCGGCGGTGGCAGGGGCAGTCGCCGTGGGAAATAATGTAAAATCCATCGTCAAAGCTCTTTCGGGTTTTGAACAAGGCTTTGGCAGAATGGAGCGGTTCGATGTCGGCGCCGGCGCACTGGTGATTCTTATAAAAAATCCCGTCGGCTGCGACAGAGCGATTGAATACATATTGAAAGATCAAAAAAAGTTTAACCTAATTATTGTTTTGAACGATCTTGACGCGGATGGACGTGATATTTCTTGGATATGGGACGCGGATTTTGAGCGCCTTTGCGAAGCAGGGGAGAAGCTTAAGAGCGTTACCGCCTCTGGCAGGCGTTCAAAGGAACTCGTGACCCGCCTTGAATACGCGGGTATTTCGTGTGAAAAAATCACGGAAGAAAAAAGTATGCGAAAACTTATGAAAGCAGTTGAAAGCTCGGAAGCGCCGACATATATTCTTCCTACCTATACAGCGATGATAGAGATTAGGCAGAAATTAGCGAGAAAGACACGTCGCCGTGGGTTCTGGGAGGGATGAAATGGAACTGAAAGTTTGTCATCTCTATCCGGAGCTGCTCAACCTCTACGGAGATACGGGAAACGTCGCGTCGCTGGTTTATATCGGCAAAAAGCTCGGAATCGACGCTGTGGTCGACCGCGTCACTCTCGGGGACAGTAAAAGCCTTACGGGTTACGATATAATCTTCATCGGTGGAGGGCAGGACAGCGAGCAGAGGCTGATTGTACCCGAAATAAAGGCGTTTCGCGGCGCTGAACTTAGAGCCGCAGCAAAGGACGGCGTGACAGTTTTAGGCATCTGCGGCGGCTATCAGCTGCTCGGAAATTATTATGAGACGCTCAACGGCGAGAGGCTTGAATTTTCCGGCGCGGTGGATTTTTACACCAAAGCTGCTCCAAAAAGGGCGGTCGGAACGCTCAGATTCAGGTGCTTTCAGGAAAGCGGCGGCACGGCGGTCAGAGGCTTCGAAAACCATTCGGGAAGGACGTATCTTGGCAAGGGAGTGTCTTCGCTCGGCACAGTTACGGAGGGCGTCGGCAACAATGGCGACGGAGGTGAGGGCGTGCGCTTTCTCAATGTGTTCGGGACATACAGCCACGGACCGGTTTTGCCGAATAATCCGAAACTCTGCGAGGTCATTCTGAAAACAGCTATGGGGAGAAAATACGGCGAACAGCGCGATTGGACATAATGATTTATCGAACGCCCGATAGCCTAAGCGTTCTCTATCGGACGCATTTTTAAGAAAATTAACCTTGCCTTCATCTAATTAACGTGATATAATTATAAAAACCCCGAAGGAGGTCTTATAATTGTCCTACCTCATTTATCTCAAGCGTTCGCTTATGAGGCGGCCGAAGCGGCATTTATCCTTGTTCGTGATACTCACATGCGCGTTTATTCTGCCGCTTTTGATTTCGATTTACCGCGACAGCAGCGCATATGGCACCGAGCAGATGCTGTTGGACTGGACAAAGGGCGAGACGTTTCACATTCTGAACGCTGCCGAAGACGACGTTGCTCTCTTTGAAAACATCGGCGGTCTTTCCGAGCCGCGATATGAGGACGGGATAATTTACTTACATATTCTCTCAGACGACGAGTGGAAAAATTTTGATTCGTTCAACGGATACGGATTCAGGATCTCGGGAGTGATAGACAGCATGGCCGAGACCTGTCTGACAGTTCGGGCCTTTGAATACAACTACGCCCACGGGATTCCCGACGATTCGTCGGCTTCGGAGCAGTCGGCGCTGTTGATACTTAACCTGTTTATTATTTTGCTTTCGTCGCTGGTCGTCGGCTCGGCGTATAAAAGCCACATCAGGCGTTTTTCGTCGGACATGGGTATTCTTCGCTCGCTCGGTGCGGAGGATCGGCAGATATACGCTATTTTCATCGCGGAATTTGCGGTCGTTTTTGCGATGTCCGCCGCGACGGCCGTCGCGATTTCGGCAGGAGTTATGAAGCTGCTGTTTGCCGCCTATCTTGAGGTCGACGGCGTGGATGGTCTCGCATGGGTTATATTCAGAATGAATCCTTTGAACACAGCCCTGCACATCGCGGTTTTCTTCGCTGTGCTGCTCGTCGTAATTCTCAGAACGCTGATAAAATCCTCCCGTGAATCTGCCGTTTCGGCGATGAGAGAGGATATTCAGTCTTCGGAGATGAAAAATAAGCTCCCTAAAATGAAATTCAAGGCGACGCCCGAAAAGTCCCTCGCTTCGCTATGGCTTTCAAGGACGAACAAAACCTACGCAGGCTGCCTTTGGGTCTCTGTACCGATAATTACGGTCTTTCTGTTTCTCTTCGGTTATCTTTCACTTGACGCCGATTTCATCTCGGAAGCGCCGGAGTATGAACTGTGGATCACAAAGGACGCGACCTTCGGCGGGTTTGCGCGGGAGGATATCGACTACATAAAATCGCTTCCGCAGGTCGAATCGGTAAAATGCCTCCGCGACGCTCCCGAGGAGATCTTCAATCAGGCAACGGACGGACTGATGATAGACCAGATAAGAATTAAGCTGACCTCGCCCGGGCTTCACAAAGAGGTTGAAAGCCTTTTGAGCAGCCGCTTTACGGGCATGGAATATACGATACGCAACTTTCAGGCAGTCGCCGAGCAAGGCGCGGAGATGTCAAAGGGCATTTATTTAATGCTCGCGTTTATCTTTTCGGCGATGTTCTTGTTTGCCGCGATAATTATTTATATGAAGCTACGGGACTACATTTCAGACAGCCGAAAAACCGTTCGGACGCTCTCTACCCTCGGCGCCTCGGATAAAACCGTTACGTCGTCATATCTGCGACAGTCGGCGGTATCGGCGGTGATTGCAACGGCTGCGCCTGCCGCGTTGAGCGTCATACTGCTTATTTTGGCGGCTATTCCCGCGGCGGTAAAGCCGTCGCCCGATTTGCGGTTATGCGCGGTATATCTCGCCGTGAGCGCGTTGACGGTCGGGGCGTTTATACTGCCGGTCTATCGGTCGGTTAAAGAAATTTTAGAAAAAAGGGGCAGCGGAATATGAACATTGTCGAAGTTAAAAACCTCAGCAAAAGTTTTATGCAGGGCGACACAGAAATCAAAGCCGTGGACAATGTGAGTCTTGAAATTGCCGAGGGAGAAATGCTTGCGATAACGGGACAGTCGGGTTCGGGCAAGACCACGCTTTTGAACCTCATCGGCGGTATCGAAGAAGCGACGGAGGGAGAAATTTTCATCGACGGCGCAGACATAACCCTCGCCGACAAAGACGAGCTTGCGCGTCTCAGGAGACAGAAGATAGGCTATGTTTTTCAGGACTTCAACCTGATTCCGATATTGACCGTCAGGGAAAACATAATTATGCCTCTGCTTTTAGACTCGAAAAAGGTCGGCAAAAGGCGCTTTAAAGAAATTGCAGGCTATCTTGGTCTTGAAAATCGCCTTGACCATCTTCCGAGCCAGCTTTCGGGAGGACAGAAACAGCGCGTCGCGATTGCGAGGGCGCTTATAAACAGCCCGAGTATAATCCTTGCCGACGAGCCGACGGGAAACCTTGACCGCAAAATGGCGGACGAAATTATGCAGTTGCTGATAGGGCTGAACGAAAAGGGAATAACGATTCTGCTCGTCACTCACGAGGAGAGGTACGCGAATATGTGCCAAAGAAAGATTGTTATGCGAGACGGTAAAGCCACATGCGAAACGACGCCCGCCGTCCCTCAAACGTCCCAGTGAGGTAAAGACGGTCAGGAAGATGTCCTGCGCGGTTTCGCGTATACTTAATCTGACGTTAAACGTAGGCGTAAATTTTAAGGATGAAGCAAAACCGGGTGACGGTATATCAAAAAGCCGGAATAATCCGTACTTTTTCTATAGACTGAAAATTCCACCCCTGCTGCACAGCAGAGGTGGAATTTATATGTATTTTTTGGTTGCCTGACGGGAGGTATATGAGGCTTAAGCTACAGCGTCAAAGTATTTCTACTTCCGCGGTTTTAACGACTTCGATATCCGCTATGGCGGCTCTTACCTCGCTTACAAGCCTTTCGACCTGCTCCGAACACCTGCCCGTGTAGCGGGACGGTTCGAGGACTGCTTTCATCTCTGCCTCGGTCATTGAAAATTCGGGATGGGCGGCAAGCCTTGCGAGGAGGTCGCAGCTTTCGCCCTGCTTCATTCTCGCGGTCGCCTCCATCGAGCATACACGAATGATTTCGTGGAGCTTCTGACGGTCGCCTCCGCGCTTCACGCCCTCCATCATAAGGTTCTCGGTAGCGATGAACGGCAGATATTCGCCGACAGCGCGTTCAACCATCTTTTCGTTGACCCTCAGACCGTTTGTGACGTTCTGCGCAAGACGAAGTATAGCGTCGGCGCAGAGATAGCCCTCCGGGAGGGAGATTCTGCGGTTGGCGGAGTCGTCGAGGGTGCGTTCGAGCCACTGGGTTGAAGCAGTCATCGGGGCGTTGAGGGCGTCCACCATAAGATATCTCGAAAGCGAACAGATGCGCTCGCATCTCATCGGGTTGCGCTTGTATGCCATAGCCGACGAGCCTATCTGGTGCTCCTCAAACGGTTCCTCGAGCTGTCTGTCGTGCTGCAAAAGACGCAGGTCGTTAGCCATTCTGTAGCAGCTCTGCGCTATGGACGAAAGCACGTTGAGTATTCTTGAGTCGAACTTTCGGGGATATGTCTGTCCCGAAACCGTGAAGCACTTTTTGAAGCCGAATTCTTCGGCAATCATTCTGTTCATTTCGTCGATTTTTTCGCCGTCGCCCTCAAAAAGCTCCATAAAGCTCGCTTCGGTGCCGGTGGTTCCGCGGCAGCCGAGGAACCTGAAGCTGTCTATTACAAAGTCGAGTTCCTCAAGGTCGGAGAGAAAGTCCTGCGCCCAGAGCGAAGCGCGCTTGCCGACGGTCACAAGCTGAGCCGGCTGATAGTGAGTGTAGCCGAGGGTGGGCAGGTCTTTGTATTTTTCGGCGAAGTCGGCGAGATTTTTCAGTACTTTGGCAATTTCACCGCGAAGATATTTCAGACCGTCACGGTAGATGATGAGGTCGGCGTTGTCGGTGACGTAGCAGCTCGTTGCGCCGAGGTGGATTATTCCCGCTGCCGAGGGCGCCGCCTTGCCATAGGTGTAGATGTGCGCCATAACGTCATGGCGGACTTCCTTTTCGCGCTGATGTTCAAGTTCGTAGTCGATGTCGGTGATGTGCGCCTCAAGCTCCTTGACCTGCTCCTCGGTTATCGGCAGACCGAGTCTATGTTCGGCTCTCGCAAGGGCTACCCAAAGGCGCCGCCAAGTCTGGATTCTTGTATCCATTGAAAACAGACCGAGCATATACTGCGATGCGTAGCGCGAGCTGAGAGGGGATTCGTAGATATTGGTAGGCATATATTTTGTCCTTTCAATCTTAACTTTATGTCTTCTGACTGTCTATCTCACTATTATGCTGTCTCTCTCAGGGCCTACGGAGACATAGCCGATATGGCAGCCGATTTCGCGTTCGATATATTCAACGTAGTCGCGGGCTTCCTTGGGGAGGTCTTCCCACTTGCGGCAGCCGCTGATGTCACACTTCCAGCCGGGCATATATTCTACGACGGGCTTTGCGTCGTCAAGCACCGCGGGGAAAGGAAATTCGTCGGTCTTTTTACCGAAAAGCTCATAGTGAGAGCATATCGGAATTTTGTCCATATAGCTGAGGACGTCGAGCTTTGTAAGAGCTATGTTCGTGGCGCCCTGCGTTTCGACGCCGTATCTCGTGGCAACGATGTCGATAGGTCCGACTCGGCGGGGTCTGCCCGTCTTCGCACCGTATTCCGAGCCTGCCTCGCGAAGCTTTTCGGCTTCCTCGCCGAACCACTCGCAGGTGAACGGGCCTTCGCCGACGCATGAGGAATATGCTTTCACGACGCCGATGATCTTATCTATCTTCACCCCGGGGAAGCCTGAGCCGACGGGAGCGAATGCGGCGATGGTGTTGGACGAGGTGGTGTAGGGCACGATTCCGTAGTCGAGGTCTCTAAGGGCGCCGAGCTGTGCCTCAAAGAGAATTTTCTTTCCGTCAGCCGCCGACCTTTTGAGGAAAGCGCCGGTATCCTTTACGAACGGACGGATTTTCTCGCCGTAATCGCGAACCCATTCCATAAGGTCGTCCATAGTGTATCCCGCCGCGCCGTATACGTTCTTAAGGGTGAGATTTTTCCACTCCAAAAGGTCGGCAAGGTGGGCTTTTAAGTGCTCAGGATAGTTGAGTTCGCCCGCAAGCACGGTCTTTTTTGAGTATTTGTCGGAGTAAAAAGGAGCAATGCCCTGCTTGGTAGAGCCGTATTTTTTATCGGCGAGACGGGCTTCCTCCAGAGCGTCGAGTTCGCGGTGCCACGGCATAAGAAGAGAAGCGCGGTCGCTGATCATAAGGTTCTCGGGGGTGAGTTCAACTCCGCGTGAACGGACCTCCTCGATTTCTTTCCAGAGGTTTTCGGGGTCAAGCGCGACGCCGTTGCCGAGGATGTTTACAACTCCTTTGGTGAAGATTCCGGAGGGCAGGAGGTGCAGAGCAAATTTGCCGTATTCGTTGATGATTGTATGACCGGCATTTCCGCCGCCCTGATATCTCACGACGATATCGTGGTCGCGGGTGATTAGGTCGACCATACGGCCTTTGCCTTCGTCGCCCCAGTTGATGCCGACTATTGCGCAGTTAGACATAAAATACATATCCTTTCGTTGGGTATAATCACATACACATTTATGATATCAGATTTTTTTGTCCGTGACAATATGTAAGTGAAGATTTTTTGAAATTTTTTTGCAAAATATCCGGAAAATGCAGTCTTCACGGAAAAATAATAAGCTTGACATCGGCTGCGTTTAGTGATATAATACAACCCGTGACACGTCGCTATAGCTCAGCAGGATAGAGCGGCCGCCTCCTAAGCGGCAGGCCGGAGGTTCGAATCCTCTTAGCGACGCCACTTTATTTTCGATTTTTTGCAAAAAATTGAAAAGAGTTTTGTTTTTTTATTACGTACACTATTTGTTACTCAAGATGATTGCAAATACTCGGTATTATTACATGTTTGAATGGATAATGATGATGAAAAGGGAAAAGACAAGGCTGCCAATTTTTTACAGGATCATGGCGTTTATAGGTAAGTATGCTTATATATTTGCTGCGTTTTCAGTAATATATATGCTTACCGTAGTTATTTGTGATAAAGTAATTTATAATCGTCCCATACTTGGAAGATGGGTAGAACTTATTGTTGCTTTAGTCCAAAGTGCTCCTTGGGTTTTAGTGCTGCGTATTGTAATCAAACGACGTGTATTTAGCCGTGACCAATTGAATTTGTTCTTTGCGTTTTATTTAATCGTTCTTCTGTTCACTATTGTTTTCATTTTTATGACCTATTTAGACACTGGAGAGTTGAAATATGCTTTCAGCAGCCCTGTTATGCTTATTACAATGTTGCTACTGTCAAAATACAATCAACAGATTGCTAACAAAGGCGAAGATCTTGACGAAAACTAATAAGATTATTTTAGCCGCCCTTTGGGGCGGCTGCTCTTTTATATAATCATATCAAGAGCCACCAAGCTCTTTTTATTGTCCTACGAAAACCACCTGTAGAGTCCGGCGGTTATGATTTATGCTGTGCATTTCAAAGCCGCCCAAGCTCATTGAAAAGCAGTGCTTTCATTAACTCAGGTACTTAATTCCGAACATAAACGCGAGCAGGATAAAGAGAAACCCGAAGTTGAAAGCCGAGAAGTATTCAACGTAGTATTTCGCGTGGTGCGGGTGGTGCTTCGTGTATTCCCTGAAAGTTATAAGTGAGGCGAGCGAGGCTATCAGAGTGCCGATACCGCCGATGTTTACGCCTACGAGCAGGTCGGGGTAGTTATCGGTAAACTGTGAAAGGAGTATCGCCGAGGGGACGTTTGAGATGCACTGACAGGAAACCACGCTGAACAAAAGCGTACTCTGTTCTAAAAGCGATGAGAAGAAGCCGCGCACAGCTTCGATTCGCGCCATATTTCCGGCAAAAATGAAGAAAAACACAAATGTAAGCAGCAGCGGGTAGTCCACCATTTTAAGGGCTTTGCGGTCGGCAAAAATCAGCACTCCCGGTATTACGATAAGTCCTATCCAGTAGGGTATCCCGCGGAAAACTATCGCTATGGCAAGCAGAAAAAGCATAAGATATAGCGCGGTGCGTTTCGGTTCGAGCGTCAGCTTTTCCTCTTCAAAGCGCATCGGTTCGTTTTTTACAAAGACAATGCAGCATAGAGTTATCAGCGTGACCGAAAGCAGAAAGGGCGGAGCCATTATCGACATAAATTCGCCGACGGGTATCTGAAATTTCGTGTAAAGATAGAGGTTCTGAGGATTGCCGAACGGGGTCAGCATACCGCCGAGGTTTGCGGCGATATTTTGCATAATAAATGTAAACGCCATATATTTGCGCTTGCGCGATGCGGTCAGCACAAAATATCCGAGCGGAAGAAAAGTCAGAAGCGCCATATCGTTGGCAATCAGCATTGAGCCGATGAAGGTGATATACACGAGCGCAAGTATGCAAAGGCGCGCGTTCTTGAAACGCTCGACTATCTTTTCGGCGAGGACGTAGAAAAAGTTGACGTTTTTCAGCGCGCATACCACCGCGAGAACGCAGAAAAGGCAGGTCAGCGTCTTGAAGTCGAAATAGCCTATGTATTCGCGGTCGGGCGGGACTATTATCCCTGTGATTAAAGCAGCGCAAAGAGCTACGAACATCACGGTGTTTTTCTGAACAAAAGTTTTGAGCTTCATAAGTGAAGTCTTCATAGTCATTCCCTCTTAAAAAGATTCGCAAACAACGGTATTTTACTACTTTTCAATCAGGAAAGCAATATCATTTGCTGACAAATTTTGCAGAACTTAAAGGGCGAAAAATATTAAAAATTTACTGTTTGTATTGCCTTTGACGGAGTTATGGGTTATAATAGATATGATTTTACAAACGGACGGTGATTACAGTGCCGATAATTAAAAAAATGACGTCGTCTCAGATAATAATTCTCGGTTTTGCCGCCGTGATACTTCTGGGTTCGCTTCTTCTGATGCTCCCGATATCCACACGCGGAGAGGGCGGTGCGAGCTTTGCCGACGCCATATTCACGTCGACCTCTGCTGTGTGCGTGACTGGGCTTGTGGTTCAGGACACCGCCACATACTGGTCCGGATTCGGACAGGCTGTGGTTCTGCTGCTCATTCAGATAGGCGGAATGGGAATAGTCACTTTTGCGGTGGCGTTTGCCTCCTTTTCCGGAAAGCGCATAAGTCTTAAACAGCGCAGCACTATGCAGGAGGCTATCTCGGCTCACCGCATCGGCGACGTTGTAAGGCTAACCGGATTTATACTTAAGCTTACCGCGATATTTGAGCTTGGCGGTGCGGTGATTATGGCGCCGTCTTTCTGCCGGGAGTTCGGTGCAGCCAAGGGGATATGGTACAGTGTGTTTCACTCTGTATCGGCGTTCTGCAACGCCGGTTTTGACCTTATGGGCGCCAAGGAACCCTTTTCCTCGCTTACATATTTCCGTGCCGACCCGCTTGTAAACATAGCGGTTATGGCGCTTATCACGATAGGCGGCATCGGCTTTTTGACATGGGACGATATAAGAACCAATAAATTTCATTACAGAAGATACAGTATGCAGAGCAAGGTTATATTTACTACATCGGCGCTGCTGGTGATGTTCCCCGCGGTATACTTTTTCTTCGGGGAGCTTTCGGAACTGCCGCTCGGAGAGAGAATCGCCGAATCGCTGTTTCAGTCGGTGACTACGAGAACAGCCGGCTTCAATACCGCGAATCTCAACGCGTTCAGTGAAGTCGGCATAGCCGTGATGATAATACCGATGCTCGTAGGCGGTTCGCCCGGCTCCACCGCCGGAGGAATGAAAACCACCACTCTTGCGGTGCTTGTCTCGACAGCGGTGTCGGTGTTCAGAAGAAAGGAACACACCCATTTCTTCGGCAGAAGAACCGACGAGGATACCGTGCGAAGCGCCTCGACGATTCTGACTATGTATCTGACGCTTTTTGTGGGCGGCGGACTTATAATCAGCCGCGTTGAACAGCTTCCGCTGCTCACCTGCCTCTTTGAGACCGCTTCGGCGGTCGGAACCGTTGGACTTACTCTCGGCATAACGCCGACACTCGGCCACCTTTCAAGGGCGATACTCATTCTTCTGATGTATCTCGGACGCGTCGGCGGACTGACGCTGATATTCGCGGCGCTTTCGGGAACTCAGGGTAATACCGCAAGATTTCCTCAGGAAAAACTGACAATAGGATAGGAGAATTGCTATGAAATCAATATTGCTCATAGGACTCGGCAGATTCGGGAAACACATCGCTTTAGAGCTAAATAAGCTCGGTCATGAGGTTATGGCAGTCGACGAAAATGAGGAGAGGGTAAACTCGGTGCTTCAGTATGTTACAAGCGCCCAGATAGGCGACAGCACGAACAGAAGCTTTCTTGAATCCCTCGGGATAAAGAGCTTCGACGCCTGCATCGTCACCATCGGCGATAACTTCCAGAGCTCTCTCGAAACTGCGTCGCTTCTAAAGGAGCTTGGCGCGAAAAAGGTCATAGCGAGGGCGTCGCGCGGGGTTCAGGAGAAATTTTTGCTGCGCAACGGCGCCGACGAGGTGGTCTATCCCGAAAAGCAACTTGCCGCGTGGACGGCAATCCGCTGCACGTCGGATCATATTTTAGACTATATCGAGCTTGATGACGGCTACTCCATATTCGAGCTTGCGATACCCGAAGAATGGTACAACAAGACCATAGGTCAGCTTGACATCCGCAAAAAATACGGGATAAACATTCTCGGAGTCCGCGACTTCGGGAAGCTGAATATGAACGTGACCGCCGATACTCTGCTCGACACAGAAAGCTCGGTACTTGTACTCGGCGAACAGAGGGCGATACAAAAGTGCTTTAAAATTTGAGCCAGAACTCAGAAATAACCCCGCCGCTCCTAAAACGGAGGACGGGGTTTTTGAGTAATCCTAAAGATTTAATTGCGGATGCGCGTCAGTCATTATGTATTCTGTAGACGTTTACGGAAACTCCGCCGTCAACAGGAACCACTATAGCGCGCAGGTCATATTCCTGCCAGTCTGCGAGCGCCTTACTGTCGGTGATAATTGTCGGGACGCAGAGGTCGAGCGCCGGACCGTTGTTCTCAATGAAGATGCTGCAGGACTGACCCTTGTAATCCTTGCCCTTGAGCATATATCTTGCCGAGAACATAACGCCGCCGTCGTTGGGCGCGTATTTTTGGGTGTCGCAGCCGGTGCCGACTATATCGCCTTTGAAGTAGTAGCCGTCGGTGCTTCCGGTGAAAGGAATCATATTGACTCCGCCCGCGTCGGAAAATACTCCTGCCGCAGCCTGAGTTTTGACGTCTACGGTCATAAGGTACTCAAGCAGGACTATTTCCTCGTCCTCGGCAATGGTGAGATTCTTGGCGCGCTTTTTGGCTTCGGTTTTTGTTTTGACAGGATTCCACTGAGTGGCGTTACCCATATGGTCGTCGCCGGTGTTGGGCGAGAAGAATACGTTTACCGGCTTTTTAACGGTTTCTTCTTCCTCTTCCTTCTCGTCATTTTCGGCTTCGGTCTGCTGTGAATTTTCAGCGGGGTCGTTCTTTGCGTTCTTGCCGCCGTCAATCGCCTGTGCCACCGCGGTTCCGGCAAAGAAGCACGCAGCCGCTATCAAAATCGCAGTAACCGCTATTATTGCTTTTTTCATAAAAATGCTCCTTTCTTTTTCCGTAAAATATTCTGTAAAAGCATTTTAGCATATTTTTATAAAATATTGAATGATGAATAGCAAGATAGCGTTGATAAATAGTAATAGGTTTTTCAAAGCGCGGTAAACACGTCATTTATGACTTGAAAAGAAGTTTTAATGATGCTATAATTTTTGCAGAGCAAAAGGCTCAAACCTGACCTGAAAGGCGGAAATTAAAATGAAAAAATATTATATGAAAAGAGTTGTTTGTTTAATGCTTAGTCTGAGCATTGCCGCGATGATGGCCGGCTGTGCCGGAGGTAACGCCGGCTCCGAAGGAACTTTGCCGGAGGTGACCGAGGAATACGTCGACCCATCTCTCATAGTGACGCCGGACAGCGTTCAGATCGACACGGAAGTTACGGTCTCACCGCTTAACGCTTCCAAGCAAAACGGCGGAATATTCGAAGGCTGGGGAACGAGTCTCTGCTGGTGGGCAAACAGACTCGGCTATTCCGACAGTCTCGCCCAGCAGGCGGCGGACCTTTTCTTCGGGGAAGACGGTCTGAAAATGAATATTATGAGGTATAATATCGGCGGAGGCGACGACCCTTCGCACACCCACATTACGAGAACCGACTCTATGGTTCCCGGCTGGCTCAAGGAGGAGAACGGCGAATATGTCTATGACTACACCGCCGACTACAATCAGCTCAATGTTTTGGACCGCTGTGTGAAGGCTGCGGGCGATAACGCCATAGTAGAGGTGTTTTCAAACTCCCCGCCATACTTTATGACGGTCAGCGGATGCTCGTCCGGAGGTGTCGATTCCAATAAGAACAACCTTAAGGACGATTCCTATGAGGAGTTTGCGGAATATCTCGCGCACGTCACCGACTATATTCAGAACAAGCTCGGCATAGAGGTCACAAGCGTGTCGCCTATGAACGAGCCGAATACCAACTTCTGGGGAGCCTACAGCTATAAGCAGGAGGGCTGCCATTTCGACGCCGGAGAGGCGCAGTCTAAGATAATCGAGCTGACCGCCGAGGCGCTGAAGAAGTATGACCTTGACAACGTTATCATAGCGGCGAGCGACGAGACATCGACCGAGCTTCAGATTCAGGAGTACAACGCTTATTCCGACGCCGCGAAAAAAGTAATCGGAAGAATCAATACCCACACATATAATCCCACGAGGGCGGGCGAACTGGGTGCGCTTGCCCGTGAGGAAAACTTCAAGCTCTGGATGAGCGAGGTAGACGGCAACGGCACTTCGGGCGAAAATGCCGGAGAAATGAGCGCCGCTATATGGTTCGGTCAGAAGATAATTTCGGATATGAACTCCCTCACCCCCGCCGCGTGGGTCATGTGGCAGGCAATAGACAAGCACATCTGCGCCGAGGGCTATCTCGGACGTCAGGATTCGGGTATGATAGATATAAACACCGGGTACTGGGGTCTTGCCGTAGCCGACCACGACAACGACGATATAATCCTTACTCAAAAATATTATGCTATGGGTCAGTTTTCCCGCTTTATCCGCCCGGGCTACACGGTTATAAGCACCGGTGAGGACTCAATAGCCGCTTACGACTCCGACAGCGGAATGCTCGTCATAGTTGCAATTAACCCGACGGCTGCGGATAAGACCGCAAACTTCGACCTTTCGCAGTTTGAGTCGGTTGGGCGCAGGGTAAGCGTGACCCGCACGAGCGGAAGCACAGCCGACGGCGAACAGTGGGCGGAACTTGACGACATATATACTTACGACGGCGGTTTTGTGGCTGAGCTAAAGGCAAATTCCATCACCACTTATGTGCTTAACAACGCAAAGGCAGGAAATGTGAATCTTGACGAGATTTCAATCAAAAAGGCGAAAATAACCGGTTCCGCCGCGTGGAACAACGGTTCCGACACGGTTGAAAAAGTAATCGACGGAAATATAGATACTTTCTTCGACGGCGTAGCTGACGGCTGGCTCGAAATCGACCTCGGCAAAGCCGTGGAGTTTGACGCTGTTGCGTATGCTCCGAGAAGCGGGTTTGCCGGAAGAATGCTCGGCGGCAAGTTCTACGGCTCGGATAACGGCAAGGACTGGACTGAGCTTTATGAGATAAAATCGTCGCCCGCGACAGGCTGGAATTTCGCGATGCTCAGGGGCAGTAAATACCGCTATATCCGTTACGACGTGCCGTCGGGCGGAGGAGATCATCTTTGCAATATCGCCGAAATAAAGCTATATAAACTAAAGTAAGAATATAAAAATAACGGGGAGTAAAATCTCCCCGTTGTTTTTTATGCTTTTTACTTCACCGTGAAGTTGTCGAGCAGCAGCTTGGAATTAAGCCGGTTTTCGGCCTTAAGCTCTATTTTGTTGGAGCCTTTTTTAAGCGTGACGTTGAACTTTTTGACTGCCCAGCCCGATGACCTACTTAGCGTTACGGTGCCGACTTTGGAACCGTTGACATAGAGCGCGAGGATGACATCGGAAGAAACAGAATACCTTATTCCGAGGACATGCTCCCCTTCTTCGGTGACAGAAACGGTATCCTTTACGGCAGTTCCCTGATTCTGACCGAATATGAGATATCCCTGAGCGGTGTAGCCCTCGTTGCCGGTTCCGTAGCCGTTGGTTACCACTCTTTCGACACCCTTTGTGTCGAAGCACTCTGCCTCGTACTGGCGCTCGCCGGTGTATACGGAGGGCTTGTTGGGAGTGTAAAGGGTGGTTTTTGTGTATGAGGTCTTGCGGTCCTCGGCGCTGCCGCTGCACTTGATCGTTATGTCTAAGGGACCGTTATGCTTTACGGTGAGCGTGTATACGCCGTCTGCCCAGCTTTCTTCGGCGGAGGGCTTTATCTGAGAATCTGTCCGTGCGGTCATAGTATAGCTCGGCTTCTGAGACGCGCCGTTTATCGTGATGACGTCGGTGCGGAGCGTTTTTGAATTTTTGTCGTCGTAGTTATTGAGCCAGAAATCTATATGGTCGGAATACTCTCTGATTATTCCGGAGGAGTACACCGAATAGCTCAGGCCCAGCGTATCGCAGGTGTTGTATTTGAGATCAAGCGTTGCCTTAGCGGTTTTATTTTTGAGGTAGTAGCTGTATGTGAACCAGGTGTTCTCATACCTTGCGGCGTACATGTCTCCCTTGTATTCCTCGGGGAACAGCGAATTAAACTCGCTCACCTTGTTGTTTACGCTGCCCCAGCGGCTGTTGTAGTCTGAGACACTTACAAGAGTTTTGAACTGACTTTCAAGATTCCTGTTTCTGAACCTGTAAATTTCGGGGATTGTAGGATATCTGCCGGTGGTCTTGTAGTGATAGAAGTTGTTGCGCAGACCGCCGTCGCCATCAAGACGGTACAGACCCTCAAAGAGATTTTCAGGAGTGCAGAATTTCTGGTCGTCGTTGCCAGTCGTTCTGTCCTGAATTATCGCTATTTTTGTCCTCTTTATGACTTCTTCACGGGTGGGTATTCTCAAAGAACCGTCGACTATCTTCTTGAACATATCAATCGTTACGTTATCATATACGTCAAAGGTGTCCCAACGGCGGGTCCTGTAGCCGTCGGAATCGGCGCCGTTGCCTATTTCGTGAATGTCGTCCTTCCAAATCAGCTCGGGGCCGTCGATAACAGTCGCGCCGTTCATCAGCATGCTCTCAAGCATTATCGAAAGACCGGTGGACTGTGTGTATTGACCGTCGATTTTGTCGCTCCAGGCGGTTTCGTCATATCTGACTCCGAAGTTGCCGCAGTATCCCGAAAGATAATATCCGAGAACCTGACTCTGAACATCGTGCTTGTAGGAGCTTTGAGTATATTTGTCGCAGAGGATGAAATTGTCGGCGTATTTTGAAAGCTGGCTCGCAAAGTAGCTGTGGGTCTTGAGCTGGGCAAGCGGACTGCACCATTGTCCCCACTGGTTTCCGCACCAGCTTACGACGAGATAGCCGCCGTATTTGTTGCAGAGTTCAAGGAGGTTCCCGAAGTGCTCATAGCGCTGCGGTAGCGTTGGGGAACGCTTGGAGCCGGAGTTGCTGTATTTTTCGTCGAAGCCCCAGAACTGCTCGCAGTAGTTGAAGCCGATGAAATTGGGGTAGTCTCGGAAAAATTCTGCAAAAAGGGTCTCCTCAAGGTTATCGTCCTTCTTGTAGTCGGGGAAGTTGCTGAAGCCGCCGCTCGCGGGCTGAACCATAACCCACGCTCTTTTTTCTGCGCAGGCGCGTATCCACGACTTGGCGGTCTCATAGCCTCCGTTCTCGCCGGAGCCGGAGCGCTGGAAAACGCCGTTGTCATCGTGTCCTATCGAAAGCGAAATGTTGAATACTACATAGGGCAGAATTTCGTCGGGTATCATGTCTATGATTTTCTGCGGGTCCGGGAAACACCAAGTGTCGATATGTACTATCAGCATAGGCATCTCGTTGGAAAGCGGTCTGCGGAATTTTGAGCTTTTCTGCGAGGTAGAGGCGGCAGCAGGCTTCGCGGTCGTCGTCGCTGAGGTAGTGGGAGCGGGAGTTGTAGTTGTCGCCGCTGTGGTCGGGGCAGGAGTTGTAGTCGTTGCGACGGTAGTCGGGGCGGGGGTTGTAGTCGTCGCGACGGTGGTGGGAGCGGGAGTAGTCGTCGTTGCGGCGGTAGTGGTGGTTACGGTGGTTGTAGTCGCAGCGGTGGTCGTAGTGACGGTAGTGGTTGTCGCCTCGGTTGTGGTTGCTTCGGTTGTTGTGGCTTCTGTAGTTGCGGCCTCGGTTACGGTGGTGACGGGTTCCGTGACTTCCGCAGTGACGGTTTCGGAGCCACCTTCGGCTTCGGTCAGAACGGTATTTTCGGGCTTGGAAATTTCGGAATCCCGATTTCCGGCAGCGCAGCCGCACATTCCGAGCAGCATAACCGCAACGGTTATGATTGAAAGTAAGCGCTTCATAGATATCCTCCAAGTAAAAGTCTGAACGGCGGTTAAAATCGCCGATAATACAATAATAGCGGATTTACAAGGAAAATTCCTTGCAAAATGTCTATAAGTTTATTGCAGAATATAACTCGATTTCGGATAAATTGATAGATTTTGATACTTTCACGCAAGCAGGAGTCAAAACTTGCGTGAAAAAACCGTTGACACGATTTGTGTGAGGGTGGTAGGATAAGTGTAGTTATTTTATTGATTGGAGCATTATTATGGCAAGGAAAGTTTGTAGGACCGCTGCGGCGGCGCTTGTGCTTGTGTGCGCGTTTATGCTCGTTTGCTGCGGCAGTCTGCCCGAACGGGACGAAAGCTACAGCGTCAGGGTGATACTTCGAAGGTGCGACGGAATAAGCATCTCGGGAAAGAATATCGCCGATATCGAAGCGGGCAGAACCGTTACTTTCAGAGTAAGCGTCGACGACGACTATATATACATAGGAAACACCGCCGGCGCCGAATACGACGAGGAGAGCGGCAGGCTGCGTCTGAATAACGTAATCGCGCCGACCACCGTAGATATGATAGTTGTGCCGAAGTCTGAGGTAGTTTATCTCGAAGTCGAGAAGAACAGCGATTACGGCACTGTATCGGCGTCGGAGATGCTGCTCGCGGGACCGTCGGAGGTAACTCTTAGCGCCGAGGGAAAGTCGAGGATAGAATTTGCCGGTTGGTCGGAGGGCGGATATCTTGATGACGGCGGCAGTCTGATAAGTACTGACGCGACCCATACCTTTTATATCGACGGCAGCAAGGTCATATATGCCAACTTCATCGGAAATACCGATTACAGCATAATTTACCACCTTGACGGCGGTTACGTCGCGGATACGGGCGAGGACGTTTACGTAGACAGGGCGGCATACAGCGATATCTTTGCCATGCAGCAGACTATGGAGTCAAACGGAAAGCTTGTGCGCGACGGTTATGTAGCCGTCGGCTACAGCACATATCCCGCCGATTACGAAGACTATAACTCGGTAAACGACATACCCGGCTTCTCGAATATGGGCGGCGTATGCTGCGTTGAGGGCGACAGCCTTGATTTGCATGTAGTGTGGGCTAAGGAGTCGCCGGATTCCGACTTTATTTACGAAAAAAAGGAAATAAATGTTATCATCGACTCGACAGTCGGCTTCGGCTCACTCAATCAGCGCACCGAAAAGAAGACCGGCATAGAGATAAAGGGCTACGTCGGGGAGGGCGGGCTTGTCGTGATACCCGAAAAGATAGACGGTCAGCCCGTGCTTTCGATAGCCTCCGGCGCTTTTAGCGGAAACGTCACGCGCGCGGTCATTCCGAGGACGGTCAGGATAATAGAAAAGCGCGCTTTCAGCGCCTGCGATGACCTGAAAGAGGTTGTATTCTTTGATTCTGTGGTGACCGTCTACGACGAGAGCTTTAACCAAAATGTCTCAACGGTCGTCCTCAACGCCCAGCGTCTTCCGGTGTACTCGGGGCAGATAGAGGGCTCGTTCAACGTAAAATACGACCGTCTCAGAACCCTTGAGGGTAAAAAAATAGTCGTGGTTTCGGGCTCGTCCTCCTTAAACGGCATAGATTCCGAGCTGTTTGAGGAGCTTATGCCCGGCTATTCGGTGGTAAACTACGGCACCAACGCCGCAAATCCCTCGCTATTCTTCCTCGACGTGATTTCAAAATATGCCGGCGAGGGCGACATAATCGTTCACGCGCCGGAATACGGAGCGGGTGCCCCGATGGGTACCAACGAGTTCCACGCAAAGATGTTCAGGGGAAACGAGCAGTGCTACGACATATTCAGAGACGTGGATATGTCGTACTACACCGATTTCTGGGACTCTTTCAGGGAGTTTCAGGTCGGCGACTCTTCAGACAGCTCTCTTGTCCCCGCCATACATCAGTCGGGCAAGGAATATCAGCTTGATGCGGACATAAACAAATACGGCGATATCGGAACGGTGAGGACATCAGTGCGAGGCAGTTTCGGAAGCGCTTTTGAAACTTTCAGCGACGCCGGGCTTAATGACGCCAACCTCAACGCCGTCAATAAAAAGATAACGGCGCGCGGGGCGGTAATGGTGATGAGCTTCGGTCCGCACGACAGCTCGGTGATACGTCCTTCCGAACTTGAGCGGGAAGTATACGATAAGGTAAACGCCTACTGTGCGGAGGTGCTGGACTATCCGGTAGTTTCCGACGTCGGTGAGTATATTATGGAGCATAAAAAGTTTTACGATTCCGAGTGGCACCTTAACGAAGAAGGCGCAAAGGAGCGGACCCGTAATCTTGCCGACGACCTGAAGGCTTATCTTGCCGACCCGTCGTCATATTAAGCAGCGGAGGTCTATATATGGAAAGTTTTGAAGTCTTGGGTACGGTATGGTTCTGGGTGATTATGACGGCGATAATCGCCGTTCACATATTGTCCGTACCCGTGAGAAAACTCGACAGGGTAGCTCAGATAGCGCTTACGTCCCTGAACGCTTTTTTGCACCTGCTTATTATAGGCTGTATGCTCGCTTCCGGGGCTGAACCGGAGGAGCTTTTCTTCGCGCTGCTCCTAAGCGTGACCGCAGCGCTGTTTACGACCAAAAAACGCGGGAAAGGAGCGGACGAAGATGGTATTTAACTCCTTTTCCTTTCTGATTTTCTTCCCGATTGTCCTGCTTCTTTACAGGATAATTCCGAAAAAAATAAGGTGGCTGATGCTGCTTGCGGCGAGCTACTACTTCTATATGAGCTGGCAGCCCGACCTTATTTATCTGATACTTTTCACGACTGCGGTTTCATATCTCTGTGCGATAGGCATTGAAAAGGCGTCGAAAAAGGGCTTGAAAAAACTGCTTTTGGTAACGGCAATAGTCGCGAGCCTATCGGTGCTGTTCTTCTTCAAATACTTCAACTTTCTCTCACGCAACATCACCGCGCTGTTGAATCTCATAAGAATCCCCGTCGGGGAGTTCACGCTTAACCTGATTCTTCCGGTCGGAATTTCGTTCTACACTTTCCAGACACTTTCCTATGTAATCGACGTCTACAGGGGCAGTATGAAAGCCGAAAAGCACTTCGGCTACTACGCGCTCTACGTTTCGTATTTCCCTCAGCTCGTCGCGGGACCCATCGAGCGGCCCGAAAACCTGCTGCCGCAGCTTAGGGCAGAAAATCCCTTTTCCGCTGCCGACACCGCGGCGGGTCTTAAGATGATGGCTGTTGGATTTTTCAAGAAGATAGCTGTCGCCGACCAGATATCTAAATACGTCGACGCCGTATACAACGGCGTAGCCACCGCCGATTCTTCGCTGCTCAACGGTTTTACGGTGCTGATAGCGACCGCGCTTTTCGCGGTGCAGATATACTGCGATTTCTCCGGCTACACCGATATAGCGATAGGCTGCGCGAGGACTATGGGAATCAGGCTTATGCAGAACTTCAACGACCCCTACAGTGCGACCAACATCAGGGGCTTCTGGCGCAGGTGGCATATCTCGCTGACCTCGTGGTTCACGGATTATATCTACATACCTCTCGGCGGCTCACGCCGCGGACGTGCCCGTCAATACGCTAATATATTCTTTGTATTTCTCATATCCGGAATCTGGCACGGCGCCGCGTGGACATATATCCTCTGGGGAGTTATGCACGGTGTGTATCAGATTATAGGGTATATTACCGAAAAGCCGAGACAGGCGTTCTGGAATCTTCTTAAGGTCCCGCAGGACTCTAAATGGCTTATCGGCTTAAAGAGGCTCGGTACCTTTATCCTCGTGCTGATAGCTTGGGTTGCTTTCAGGGCAAACAGCCTTTCCGACCTCGGCGTGTTATATGGTAAGCTGTTCGCAGGTTGGGGCGGGCTGAGTGTTTTTGAGTCGCTCAAAGCGCTCGGACTGGGGCTTGTTCCCGCTGCCACAGTTTTGCTTTCAATCATTGTCACGGGTCAGCTTGACAGACAGATTGCTCTTAAAAACCATTCCGACAGCGGATTCGGTGCAGTCACGTCCGACCGCGCGCTTATGTATGTGGTTTTAGCGTGGACGATAGCCGCAGCTTGGCTGATACTTCTTTCGGGCAACGGCGCAAGTTCGTTCATCTATTTCCAGTTCTGAGGAGGCGAAGATCATGAGTACAAACAAAACCGCCGAAAGAAAACGCTTTTATAAGGTCTTCGCGCCGATGCTCGCGCTGTTTCTGGTTCCGATTTTAGCCGTAATAATAATCGCTTTCGTGCTCCCGCCGGTCTACGACGGAACCTTTTTGGGCGAGCTTTCGGAAAAATACGACCGTCTCGAAGCAAGCGATTCACCGAAGATTGTTATAGTTGCGGGAAGCTCGGCAGCGTTCGGGCTTGACAGCGGGCTTATTTCGGAGGAACTCGGCTATGACGTCGTGAATTTCGGACTTTACGCCAACCTCGGTACAAAGCTTATGATGGATCTCTCGAAGGCAAACATTAACGAGGGAGACATCATGATACTCGCGCCGGAGCTTAATTCTCAGACGCTTTCGCTGTACTTCAATTCCGAAACCGCCGCACAGGCTCTCGACGGCAGTATGTATATGCTCAAAGACGTCGACAGCGGCGAATACGAAAGGCTCGTAGGCGCGCTATGGGGATTTGCGGGTGATAAGCTCGGATATATTCTGGACGGCACCCTCCCCGAAAACGCTGGCGCCTATCGAAAGGAAAACTTCAACGAATACGGCGACAACACCTTTGACCGTCCGTATAATATCCTCACAGGCTACGGCAACGCCATCACCCTCGATTTCAGAACCGACTTCACCGACGGCGTCACCACCGATTATGAGGAGTATATAAACTATGTCAACGACTATGTGAAGTATGTGCGCAAAAAGGGCGGAGAGGTTTATTTCAGCTTCCCGCCGATGAATAAGGATGCCCTCGCGGGGGTATCCGACGATGTCATCGCGGAATTTTACCGCAATCTCGTCCTTTCGCTCGACTGCAAGGTAATCAGCAACATCTACGACTATATCTTAGACGACGGGTATTTTTACGACTCCGAGTTTCACCTCAATAATTCCGGCGTTACTCTAAGAACCGTAAAGCTCATAGACGACATAAGGCGTGAGATGTCTTCAGACGAAGCGGTGATGCCGGTGAGCGAGCTTCCGCAGCCCTCGGGCAAGCGTCCCGACTGCGAGGACTTTGACCTCGTGAAGCTTACGGACGGCAGGGGCTGGGCGGTGTCAGGCGTGACTAAGGCCGGGCACAACAAAACGTATCTTACAATTCCGGACGAAATAAACGGGATACCTGTAACAACGCTTTCAGACGGCGCGCTCTACGGCTGCGGCCACCTTGTGCTCCTTACTCTCGGCAAAAACGTTTCGGTTGTCGAGGAGGGAGCGGTGGAAAACGTCAAAAACCTCGCCGGCGTAATAATCCCGCAGGGCATAGACCCTCGTCTTCTGAGTCTTCCCGAACGGGGCTTCGGAGATGGCTGCGCCGACGGCTTTAAGCTTTACGTCTCGCCGTCGGACTATGAAGCTTTTAAGGCTGCGGACGGCTTCAGGCAGTATGCCGGCATAATAAGCCTCGAGGAGAGCTTTGAGTACGGTACCGACCCGAGCGGAAGCTTTGCGGTAGTTGTCTCTCTGACAGAAAACGGCAGGATACGCTCCGAGCTGACTGTACCCGCTGAGCATAACGGCCTGCCGGTGCGGCTTATAGATATGGACGCTTTCAACGGTGCTGAGCTGCTCGAAAGACTCTATCTGAGCAGCAATATCAGGGAAATTTCTCCCTATGCCTTTGCGGGTGCAAAAGAGGGACTTGAGATTCACCTCGCCGCGGGCACGCCTCTTGAGGAGCTTAAACTGCCCGAAAATCCTGACTCTTTGGGCCTTGACAAAATAAACATCTTTATCGACTGGAAGGAATACGAGGATTATCTTCTGTCCGACACTCTGTCCGGTTACAGAAACGTAATTACGAGCGACAATATGTATCTTAAGCTTGAGCGTGCGGACGACAGCTCTTGGACTGTGACAGGTCTTAATGACCTCGGAAAGCTTCAGGACGAAATCGTCATACCCGATACCGTGAGCGGCACGCCCGTGAGAACGATAGTCGCCGACGCCTTTGCAAATACCCGTCTTGAAACACTTACCCTCGGCAGAAATGTTTCGAGAATGGACGGCTGGGCGCTGCGGGGCTCGTCCGTGAAGACGCTGATTATCCCCGAGGGAATCGGCGCGGGAGACGTTTCGGTGCCGAACAATATGTCGGAAGCCCTTGCGACCGACGGCTGCGACCCCGGACTGAAAATTTACGTCGACCCCGAGCTTTATGAGGAGTACGCGAGCGACTACTTCTGGGGCGACTACGGACGCTTCCTTGAAAAGGGCTACCCGGAATAAAATTAAAAATAAATCCCGCACAAATGACGGGTGTCCATAAAGAAGTTTTCAATCAAAAAATTTAATTTACGGCACCCGTCAGGCGGAAATTTGACAACAAAAAGCACGAAGTATAGGGCTTTCCATGCTTTGTGCTTTTTCTATTTATTTGTGTTCTTTTAATGTCCTCCATTGCTTCTTTCGCAAGGACTTTTGTTGTATCCGTCAAGAATGGATTTGTCATAGTAATATGTATGCAGATAATTACCGAAAACACGCCAAGATTCTCGTTCTTCTTTAAGAAGTGGAGTGCCGGTCAAAGCAATCTTTATTTCGTTATTATCTGCTTCAAGCAAATTGGCAAGAAACGATCCTTGCGGTCTATAACCCCTATGTGCCTCGTCAATGATAAAACACACGCTGTAAATTCGTTGCATAGGCGGGTACTGCGTCAAAACTTTTCATACTCCTCTTCGCAGCTCCTCATAGCAAGTATCGTCCTGCCGATTAAATCGTCCAACTCCCAGCCGAGCATTTCCGCGCCGCGGTTTATCACGTCTCTTGAGCAGCCCGCCGCGAAATTCGGGGTCTTATACTTTTTCTTGACCGATTTCAGCTCTAAATCCGACACGCTTTTTGACGGCCGCATAATGGCCACCGCGCCTATAAGCCCCGTCAGCTCGTCAACGGCGTAAAGGACCTTTTCCATCTCGTGTTCGGGTTTTATGTCTACCGTGAGCGCATAGCCGTGGCTCGCGACTGCGTGAATAAGCCGCTCGTCGGCGCCGTATTCCCTGAGGATCTCCTGCTCCTTTATGCAGTGCTCCTCCGGGAATTTTTCAAAATCAAGGTCGTGGAGCAGCCCGACGACGCCCCAAAAATCCGCCTCGTCGGCGTAGCCGAGATCAACAGCAAAATACTTCATCACGCCCTCGACCGTCACGGCATGCTTTAAATGAAACGGCTCCCGATTCCATTTGCACAAAGCTCCCAGGCTTCGTTTCTCATTAATTCTTTTGACATTTTTCTCTTCTCCTTTTAGTTCTGATATTAAACCTATCGGCATTATATGTATTATACATATTTACTCCCCGACTGTCAATAGTAACTGTTCAAAAAGCGGATTTTTATTTTTGATATTGACAAACGGAGTGCGCAGGAATATAATACCTATATTGCCGATAGGCTTTATAAACAATGCAGAGGCGGAGCGCTGTGAAAATAACGTTAAAATTCGGACGATGTCCGCCGTATTCAAAAGGAAACATCTCACATCAGTCTGTTATAAGGAGCGAATCAATATGAAAACATACGACAGAATCACCGACCTGATAGGCAAAACGCCGCTTTTAAAGCTCACAAACTATATTAAAGAAAAGGAGCTCGGCGCGACCGTTTACGGCAAGCTCGAATACTTCAACCCCGCGGGGAGCGTAAAGGACAGAATCGCCAAGGCGATGCTCGACGACGCCGAGGCGAAGGGGCTTTTGAAGCCGGATTCGGTAATCATCGAGCCGACAAGCGGCAACACCGGAATCGGTCTTTCGGCAGTAGCAGCGGCAAGGGGATATAAAATAATCCTCACAATGCCCGAGACGATGAGCGTTGAGCGGCGCAATCTCCTGAAAGCCTACGGCGCAGAGCTTGTTCTTACCGAAGGCGCAAAGGGAATGAAGGGCGCGATCGCCAAGGCGCAGGAGCTTGCCGAAGCAACGCCCAACAGCTTTATCCCGAGCCAGTTTACCAACCCCGCGAATCCCGATATCCACCGCAAAACCACCGGTCCGGAGATCTGGGAGGACACCGACGAAAAGGTCGATATCTTTGTCGCAGGCGTAGGAACGGGCGGAACGGTTACCGGAGTCGGGGAATATCTGAAGTCCAAGAACCCGAATATAAAGGTCGTCGCGGTCGAGCCGGCGGGCTCACCCGTTCTTTCAAAGGGCATCTCCGGTCCGCATAAAATTCAGGGAATCGGCGCGGGGTTTGTGCCGGAAACGCTGAACACAAGCGTTTACGACGAGATAATCACCGTCGAGAACGAGGAAGCCTTTGAAACGGGTCGAACCCTGGCGCGAAAAGAAGGCCTTTTGGTCGGCATTTCCTCGGGAGCGGCGGTTTATGCTGCAACTCAGCTTGCCAAGCGCCCCGAGAACAAGGGCAAAATAATCGTAGCCCTTCTCCCTGACACCGGCGAGAGATATCTTTCCACCCCGATGTTCGCGGAGTAGTTGTTAGTTCTACGGTGCAACGGCAAATTACTAACAACTATATCATATAGCTGTCTGCGCCGCGTGCTCGGTGACTGTCCGAAATATCCTGAAGCGTAATGCCGTCGAGATATTCGTTGATGACGCGGTAAAGTCCCTGCCAGACCGGAAGAGTCGGGCAATCGGCGCTTCTTTTGCAGTCGCCCGGGCATTCGGTGCAGAAAACAGGCGCGAGGCTGCCCTCGGTAAGGCGGAGAATATCTACGACGGTATACTGCGACGGGTCTTTTGCAAGCATATACCCGCCCTGATACCCGCGGTTGGTTTTCAAAACGTCCGATTTGTTCAGAATAGGAACTATCTGCTCGAGATATTTTTTCGAGATCCCCTGGCGTTCCGCTATGTCTTTCAGGGCGATATAGCCCTCGCTTTGGTGCTCCGCCAGATCTAAAAGCATTCGCAGAGCATAGCGCCCTTTTGTGGATATTTTCATATTTTTACCTCCTTTGAAGTCCATAACTTAATTATAACATATATTTTGTAGGTTTTCAAGAGAAACAAAAACGGATCTCAAATCGGAGGGTCATCGGGCGACATTGCCGAGCGATATCGGACAGAAGTCTGTGATCATATTGTGATCAAAGAGGAGACAAAAACAGTGAAAAAAGGATCCTGCCGGAGGGATATTTCCCGCACTTCGTTTTCGGTGCTGCTGAGCCTGAACCGAATGTGCGGATGAGCTCTTAATTCCCAACATCAAACACGTTAAAGTTAAAATTAAACTATAAGCGGCATAACCGCAGGAGGATAAAATTATGGCAAACATTCACGATCCCAAGAACTGGAGCTTTGAAACCAGACAGTTACATATCGGTCAGGAACAGGCTGACCCCGCAACCGACGCAAGAGCAGTGCCTATTTACGCGACGACCTCTTATGTATTTCACAATTCGCAGCACGCGGCAGACAGGTTCGGTCTTAAAGACGCGGGAAACATATACGGCAGACTGACCAACCCGACGCAGGACATTTTTGAGCAGCGCATTGCTTCTCTCGAAGGCGGCGTTGCGGCTTTGGCAACGGCTTCCGGCGCGGCGGCAATCAATTATACCATCGGCGCGCTGGCAAGAAGCGGCGAACATATCGTTGCCTCTAAGACCATTTACGGCGGCACCTACAATCTGCTGGCTCACACTCTCCCGCTTTCGAGCGGCATCACCACGACCTTTGTCGACCCCGATGAGGAAGGCTCCTTTGAGGCGGCTATACAGGATAACACAAAGGCGATCTTCATTGAAACGCTCGGCAACCCCAACTCGAATATCATCGACATTGAAGCGGTCGCCGCCGTTGCACATAAGCACGGGATACCGCTGGTTATTGATTCGACCTTTGCGACCCCTTATCTCATTCGCCCAATCGAATACGGCGCGGATATCGTCGTTCACTCCGCGACTAAGTTTATCGGCGGTCACGGGACCGCGATCGGCGGCGTTATCGTTGACAGCGGAAACTTTGACTGGAAGGCTTCCGGCAAATACCCCTGGATATCCGAGGCAAATCCGAGCTACCACGGCATTTCCTTTGCTGATGCGGTCGGTCCCGCGGCGTTTGTGACCTATATCCGCGCGATTTTGCTCCGCGACACCGGCTCGACCCTCTCGCCTTTTCACGCGTTTCTGTTCCTGCAAGGGCTTGAGACCCTCTCGCTGCGCGTAGAACGCCACGTCGAAAACGCGCTGAAGATAGTGGAGTATCTTAACAGTCACCCGCAGGTGGAGGCGGTGCATCACCCCTCTCTCGAAAGCGAGCCGAGCCACAGGCTGTATAAAAAATACTTCCCCAACGGGGCGGGTTCCATCTTCACATTTGAGGTCAAGGGGGACGCCGCGACGGCGCAAAAGTTCATCGACAACCTCGCGATCTTCTCGCTGCTTGCCAACGTTGCCGATGTAAAGTCTTTGGTGATACACCCTGCGAGCACTACACACTCGCAGCTCACCGAAGAGGAGCTGCTGGATCAGGGCATCAAGCCGAATACGATCCGACTGTCGATAGGCACCGAAAACGTAAAGGATCTGATCGCCGCGCTCGACGAAGCGTTCAAGGCAATAGATTAAAATGCTCAAACACACCGGGCTTGAAGGTCCGGTGTGTTTTAGCATACAACATGACGCACCGTCTAAGGAGCGGATTTTCGTGCGGAGGCTTATTTGAGCGGGATATAGTTTATCAGATCCGAGCTGTCGTCTCCTGTCGGGTTGAGTTCGAGGAAAAGGTCGCCATAGACGTAATAGTTGCTCACTGGGAAGCCTATGGTGAGCGTTTTTGTCTCGCCGCCGTCGAAGTGCGCCATAAAGTAGAACTTATCGCGGAGATATTCCTCAACGCTGCCGTATTTTTCTGCCGCCCTGCTCTCGATTTCGGCACGCTCTTCATCGCTAAGCCCTGCGAAAGCCATTTCATAGCCGTTGTCATAATCAAAATAAACTTCGCTGTGGTAGCAGGCTTCTTCAAAGTACTCGTATTCCCTGAAGCCCAGATCCGCCGCTTCGCCGTCGACTATTCCCATTGTGGTTTTCAGCTCGCCGCCGGCAAGCCTTACGGAGTTGATGAACTTCACCGTCTCCTCGCCGGAATTGTTGGTGATGTCAAGCTTAAGGAACACCCACTTATAACCGTCGCCGGGACCGCTGTAAACGCCTTCGTCGTCAATGCACTCGCCTATAGTGAGACTTCTTACTTCGTCGCCTTCGGCATTGATGCGCTTTTCCACGCCGTTCGGGTATTCACATACCGCGCCGACGGAAGCGGTAAGGTCGCTCTTTGTGATACCCTCGGGCAGCCTGTCGCTTATGAGGACGTTTTGCAGGGTATAGGTAAAATCGCCTACCACGGCGTATTCGTCCGAGCTGATGCGGTAGGGTATCCCGATGTAGGTCTCTATGTTTACTTCCTCGCCGTTGGCTATTTTTTCGTTATACGAGTGCTCGACCTCAACAATGCAGTCATCCTGATTTTCAGAAAGCCTTGAATCGCTCTCGATCGGCTCCGATACCGGAGTAGGTTCGCTAACAGGCTCTGTTTCGGAAACAGGCTCCGATACGGGTTTATCCGTCGATGTGGTCACAGGAACGATCGCAGGTGCGGGTTCTGTTGCCGCCTCGCTATGGGGTTCTGCCACGGGTGCCGAAAGCTCGGTCTGTTCCGTAGTCTGCACCGGCGCCGCGTCCTCCTGCCTTACCGGCAGCTCCCTGCGCGACATTGCCGCCGCTCCCGCGCCGATAACGACAGCAGCGCAAGCCGCTATCGCCGCGGTTTTAAGTATAAATGTCTTAGACATTAAATGTCTCCTTTCTCTTTCCGCCTTTTCGGTATAATCAAACACTTCTTTTATAAACGCCTCGTCGACGTTTCCTATTTCTTCCAGCCTGTGATAATCTTTCACTTTTAGGTCTCCTCCTTATAAACGGTGTCCCTGAATTTGAGCCGCGCGCGGTGCAGCAGCGATTTTACCTTTGAAAGCGACATTCCGAGGTCGGCGGCTATCTGCGGCTCGGAATCTAAGAAAAAGTAGCGCTTTAGAAATACCACCCTTGATTCGGGGCGAAGTCGCCTCAAAAAGCCGTCGAGCAGGATAGAAAACTCGGCTCTGTCAAATTCCTCCTGCGCGGAGATGTCCGAAAGCGACGCCTCGAGCTCGTCAAGCGAGGTTTCGGAATCTTTTGAACGCTTCTGCGCCAGACTGCGCTTTAAGCGGTCAAACGAAAGGTTCCTGATAATTTTGCAGGCATACGCCCGAAGGTCGCGAGGGTTTTCGGGAGGGATACTGCTCCAGAGTGCAAGGAGCGCGTCGTTAAGACATTCCGCCGCGTCCTCCTCAGAACCTAATATCCTCCGCGAGACGCTTATAAGCAGCT
>CANQVG010000013.1 GCA_947627235.1 uncultured Clostridia bacterium
CAGCCTGCGGGCTGCGCCGAGGGGCGCCGCCCCTCGACCCCGCGAGCCTTTTGAAAAAGGCTCGACCGAAAACTTTTTGTTTTATGCATTCAAACCGTACACGTCCGAAAATCTCCGGCAAAACCCGCCCGCCGACGCTTTAGCGCCGTATCAAAAATCATTATTACGCCTATATGATAATTATATTCAATATAGCAGAAAAAGCGCGTCAAGTCAATCAAACGCGCAAATGTTCGGCATTGATTACAAAAATAACCGACCTTGTGGGCGCAAGGTCGGTTATTTTGTCGTTATAAATATGTCTGACGCTTATAATCAGTATGCTTTTCCCCAGATTACCATACACTTAGCGGGCTTTCCGCAGCAGACGCACTTGTCGTCGATATGCTCCTGCTCAAAGGGTATGCACCTCGAACCCGCGCCGGTCAGCTCCTTGACCTTGTCCTCGCAGGCTTCGTCGCCGCACCACATCGCCTTGACAAAGCCGTCGCCTTTTTCGGCAAGAGCTTTGTTTATCTCGTCGGTCGAGCGGCAGGCGTAGGTTCTGCGTTCCTGATTTTCGAGAGCCTTCCGATACATTCCGTCGTGGACGGCTTTGAGCCTTTCGTTGACCTTTTCTACGAGCTCCCCGAACGGTATGAACGTCTTGTTGCGGTTGTGGCGCTCCACTGCCACGCAGTGACCCTCCTCGATATCTCTCGGACCGACCTCTATTCTGAGCGGAACGCCTTTCATCTCGTATTCGGAATATTTCCATCCCGGCGACTGCTCGCTGTCGTCGAGCTTTACTCTTATGCCGGCTGCTTTAAGCTCGTTATAAAGCTCGTTTGCCTTTTCAAGCACGCCTTCCTTATGCTGCGCGACGGGGATTATCACGACCTGAATCGGCGCAACGGCGGGCGGCAAAACCAAACCGTTGTCGTCGCCGTGGGTCATAATTATCGCTCCGATGAGTCGGGTGGTTACGCCCCATGAGGTCTGATGAGGGGTTCTGACGGTGTTGTTCTGGTCGGTATAGGTGATGCCGAACGCCTTTGCGAACCCGTCGCCGAAGTAGTGGGAGGTTCCAGCCTGAAGCGCCTTACCGTCGTGCATAAGAGCTTCTATCGCGTAGGTCGAAACCGCGCCGGCGAACTTGTCGCTTTCGGTCTTCTTGCCCTTGACTACAGGCATCGCGAGCGCCTGCTCGCAGAAGTCGGCGTATACGTTGAGCATACGCTCCGTCTCTTCTATTGCCTCCTCGGCGGTGGCGTGAATGGTGTGACCCTCCTGCCAGAGAAATTCGCGCGACCTGAGGAACGGTCTTGTGGTCTTTTCCCACCTCACGACCGAAACCCACTGGTTGTAAAGCTTAGGCAGGTCGCGGTAACTGTGGACGATGTTGGCATAATGCTCGCAGAAAAGGGTCTCGGATGTTGGGCGGACGCAGAGGCGCTCCTCAAGCTTTTCGGAGCCGCCCTGAGTGACCCAAGCCACCTCGGGGGCAAAGCCTTTGACGTGATCTTTTTCCTTGTTGAGCAGGCTTTCGGGGATAAACATAGGCATACATACGTTTTCGTGGCCGAGCTCTTTAAAGCGGGCGTCGAGTATCTTCTGCATATTCTCCCAGATCGCGTAGCCGTACGGACGAATGACCATGCAGCCCTTCACCGAGGTGTATTCAATGAGGCCGGCTTTCTTTACGATGTCGGTGTACCACTGCGCAAAGTCCTCGTCCATCGAGGTTATTGATTCGACTAATTTCTCGTTTTTAGACATAATTCTATACTCCCAATAATATTTATTTTAAATTCGACTCAGTGTTATCATCATCGCCGGTATTTTCGGCGGAATTTTCTTCATTTTCATCATCTTGCACCCTTTCGGGTCGAGGCTCCTCGGGGACGCCGCCGTTTTTGCGGCGTCTGTCGATAAACGCAGCAAGTCTGGGCGTGAGTATTATGATGACATACACGCCCGCGAAAAGTATCGCGAGCTTTAAAAAGAACTCTCCCCACATTCCGAGCCGTTCCATCTTTTGTCCTCCCCTATGGATTGTTATCTGTGTGCGGGTGTCCGCAGTTTGCGCGGCAGGCGGGGCGAAGCCCGGCGCGGCTAAAGCCGCGCCCGCCGGAGCCGCAGGCTCCGGCGCACGAAAACCGCGGAGCGGTTTTCGGGGGCTTCGCCCCACCGCACGCGCACTGCCTGCGTGTCAAACACCAATATATCACACTTTGGTTTGATTTGCAACACTTTCCTGTTCGGAATACTCTTTTTTCATCGCGCCGAGTACCTGCAAGCCTATAGGAAGCGCAATCGCAAAGGCGAGCGCGTCCGCGACAAGCTGCGCAAGCTCAAGTCCGAGCAGCGGTTCAAAGCCAAGCGCTCTCATAAGGAGCGGCAGACCGAGTACCACGGGTATAAACGTCAGTCCCTGCCTTGTCATCGCGACGAGGGTAGCTCTTCCGGTCATTCCTATGTTCTGGAGCATCATATTTGATAGCGTTACCCAAGACATGAGCGGAAAGATTGAAAGCTGCGCCCTCAGAGTGAACGCCGCTATTGACTGCGCAAGCTCGCTCGAACCGGCAAGAGCAGCCGTTATGGGTTTTGCGAAGACGATTCCCGCAGCGGAAAGCACGAGCAACACGATAAAGCTTATCCTGAAGCAGAAATAATATGCTTTTCTCACGCGGTCATAGCGCTTTGCGCCGTAATTGAAGCCGCAGACGGGCTGGAATCCCTGCCCGAAGCCTATCAGCGCCGAGGCAGCGAAGTTCATAAGCTTTGAGACGCCCGTCATAGCCGCCTGCACAGCGTCGATAATCTCACCGTCGGAGATGTAAATTCCGACAGCGTGGTTGAGGGTGGTGGTCGCTATGCTCGAAAGCCCCTGTCGAACCAGAGAGGGAAGTCCGCCCTGAACGATGCCTTTAAAATAGTAGGGCTTAAAGGAAAAGTTTTTCAGATTTATTTTTATATTATCACTGAAGCGGATACCTACCGATAGCACCGCGAAGCTTACAATCTGACTCAAAGCCGTAGCGAGCGCCGCTCCCCCTACGCCCATTCCGATTCCGAACGGAACAGTAACCGCCCCGCCGAAGAGAGCGTCGCCTTTTTTAAAGATGAACACGGGATCCAAAATAAGATTGAGAATTGCGCCTGATGTGAGTCCGAGCATAGCAAAGAAGGCGTTGCCCTGCATTCTGAGCTGGTTGTTCATAACTATCGCGCCGGTCATAAAGGGCGCCGCGAGGAGAATCCAGCCCATATAATCGGAGGTCGCCGAGGCTGCCGCTTCGGTCTTAGCGCCGAGGAGCGTGACAAGCGGATTTTTGAATATCAGTCCGAATACGCATATTGCGAGACCGAACATCACTGCGTAGCCGAATCCCGTTGCCGCCATTTTTTCCGCGTCGGCGTAATCGCGTCTGCCGAATGCCCGGGAAATGTAGTTTCCAGAGCCGTGGCCGCAGAAGAACCCGAAGGACTGTATTATCGCCATCAGCGGGAAGACTATTCCCACGGCGGCTATCATAGAGTCGCTCTCAAGCTGCCGGACAAAAAAGGTATCGGCAAGGTTATAAAACGAGGTGACGAGCATACTTATAACCGTGGGAACGGCGAGTACCGCCACGAGCTTTTCCACCGGTTCGGTGGTCATTTTCACGTATTTTGCGTCCGATGCCGCTTTCTGCGCGGCGAGCTTTTCATCGTTCATTTTATCTCCTGTCTTATAGTCAAGATTGCGCGCTGTGAGGGGCGAAGCCCCAAAACCGCGAAGCGGTTTTGCCGCGCCGCCCTGCGGGCGGCGCGTGCGCGCGGGCGCAGCCCGCGCGGGGCTTCGCCCCAGCACCGAGGCACATCGCTTTATTTTTGCGCCTGCTGTTACGTCAGACTGTTAATAAGCCCGCGGAATCCTCCCTGACGGAACACCGCCCTGTAGTATTCCGCCTCGTCGAATATCAGCGAATCAATGGCTTTCATTCCGAGAAGCTCTACGGGCGCGCGGTCGTCGGTCATTATCCTGTCGCCCGCAGGGTATTTTATAAGGTTCTCCGAAATACTTTCCATAAGCGCGGCAAGCTTTGGGTTTTTCTCAAGTGAGGTGTTCTCCGACATAGTTTCGAGAAGGTCGGGACTGTCGGAGGCAAAAAGCTCAACGTTCGACGTCCTTGCGACGTTTACCGTGTAAACTTCCCCGAAGACCGCCGACACCGTGTCGCTGAGATAGGCGTTTATGCCGTCCTCGCCGCCCGCGCGCATATTCATATTCATCACCATAACCCCGCCTTCGCGCAGGTGCTGCTTTACAAGCGTGAAGAACTCTACCGTCGACATCTGAAACGGAATCGTTATGTCCTGATAGGCGTCGACCATAATTATGTCGTACTTTTCACTGTCGGCGTTGAGATACGCTCTGCCGTCATAAAGCTCTACGTTTACCGATTCCGGCAGCTCGAAATACTTTCGGGAAAGTTCGATTATCTTTTCGTCTATCTCAACTCCCTTGAAGTTCAGGTTGTCAAAATATCTCGAACACTGCGTTGCATAGGTGCCGGTTCCCATTCCGAGAATCAGGACGTCGAGGCTGTCCTTTTGGTAGACCCCTGCCATATACGGCGCCGTCATCGCGTAATCGTAATACATACCCGTCAGCCCGCCCGACTTTTCAAGCATCGACTGAACGCCGAACAGCACGTTGGTCGACAGAATGACCTCGTTGTCGTCTTCGGTGACCTGTAAGTAATTGTAGATTGATTCTCCCTCGTATTCGATGTCGGGCTGCCAGAAGGCGAAGCTGCCGACCGCGCCGAAAACGCAGCAGAGAACGGTTATCAGCGCGGCTATGGCGATGTGCGCGAGCCTGCGTCTCTCGGATATGAAGTAAACCGCCGCGAGTAAAAGAAGTATCCCCGCGAATATGAGAAACGTCGCCGAGGTGCCTACGGACGGAATCGTCACAAACGTCGGGACAAAGGTTCCGATGATGCTTCCTATCGTGTTGGAGGCGTTGAGTATGCCTACGGTGCGGCCGCTGCTGTCGAGGCTGTCTACGGTGTATTTGACAAGCGACGGGGTGACGGTTCCGAGCAGGAACAGCGGAAAGACGAAGATTATCATACAGGCGGCGAACGCTGCCCAGATTAGCAGGTTTGAGTTGACCGCGAAAATCATCACGCCTGAGATGCCTACGATTATGTATTTTCCGAGTACGGGTATCGCCGCAAGCCATACCGCCGCAAAGGTTATTCTGAGATAGAGCCTGTCCGGGTCAGGGTTTTTGTCAGCCGAGCGTCCGCCCCAGAGGTTTCCGAGAGCCATAGCTATCATTATAGTACCGATGATTATCGTCCAGACAATCTGCGACGAGCTGAAATACGGCGCCAGAAGTCTTGACGCGCCGAGCTCCGCCGCCATAACCGACATTCCGGCGAAAAACTCCGTCATATAGAGGTAGATTTTATTTTTGAGAATTTTGCCTTTCATTACGCGGCTCCTTTCCGAAAAATTCAAAATACACCGGATAATTATACATCATCGCGGCGAATAAATCAAGAGTGAAAAGACGAAGTTATGTCCGAAGCTTCAGAGCTGCAATTATTGTGTATTGAGTTTTTAGAAAAGCTCTTGCAAACCGCGCGGCAATATGCTATTATGTTCGCGGATTGCGATGCGCAAGGCATCGCGCTGAAAGCCACGACAAGAATTACGAAAGGAACAGACTTATGGATTTAAAAGCGATTTCAGTACCGGGTTCGCAGCGCTCGAAAATGACGCTTCATGAGAACCCTCACGCGCTCCACGTCGGCACTCTGCCGCCTCACCCTTATTTCATACCCTTTGAGGAGAGACAGGACCCGTTTTCAGACAGGCGCGAAAGCAAAAGGCTCGAACTTCTTAACGGAGAGTGGGGATTTACATACCGCGGAAGTGTCGTCGATCTTCCCGACAATTTCTGCGATTTGTCCCCCGAGACCAAGATACCCGTTCCCTCAAACTGGCAGCTTCACGGTTTTGATAAGCCGCAGTACACCAATGTCTGCTATCCCATTCCTTTTGACCCGCCGTTTGTTCCCGACGACGTTCCGGTCGGCGTTTATTACAGGAATTACAGCTACGCTCCCGACGGTCTTCGCAGGATTTTATGCTTTGAGGGCGTAGATAGCTGCGTTTATCTCTATGTCAACGGCGAGCTTGCCGGCTATTCGCAGGTCTCTCACTCCACCTCCGAGTTTGACGTCACCGATCACCTCAAAGAGGGCGAAAACAGGCTCTGCGCCGCCGTCCTCAAATGGTGCGACGGCACATATCTTGAGGATCAGGACAAAATACGCCTGTCGGGAATTTTCCGCGACGTTTATATGCTTTCACGTCCCGAAAAGCGGATTGAGGACTACCGCGTAAATACCGTTCTCGACCTTGAATCAGGTGCCGCGTCGCTTAAGGTGAGCGTAAAGGGCGACTCCGCAAGGGTTGCGCTCTACAGTCCCGAAGGAAAGCTCATAACGCAGGGCGAAGCGGGCGAAGACAAGCCGTTTTGCTGCACCGTCGCCGATCCGTCTCTGTGGTCCGCCGAAAGTCCGTCTCTATACCGTATGACGCTCGAAGCGTCGGGGGAGATAATCGGCGAGTGCGTGGGCTTCAGGGAGATAAAGATTGAGGACGGCATAGTAAAGGTCAACGGGAAGCACATCAAGATGCGCGGAGTCAACCGTCACGACAGCTATCCCGAGAGCGGCTACGTAAGCTCGGTTGAGCAGCTGAAGCGCGACCTTTACCTTATGAAGCAGCATAACATCAACGCAATACGAACCTCTCACTACCCCAACGCGCCGATTTTTTACCGTCTCTGCGACGAGCTCGGCTTTTACGTAATCGACGAGGCGGACCTTGAATCTCACGGCTGCACCGACGTCTACCAGAACTTCCGCTGGAACCGCGAGGGAGGCTACGGCGGAATCTCGCTGATGGTTATGAACGAAGACTACCGCGAGGCTATTCACGACCGCCACGTCCTGCTTTACACACGCGATTTCAACCGCCCCTGCGTTATGATGTGGTCGCTCGGCAACGAAGCCGGCTACTCCGACATTATGCGTGACGAAGTTGAGTGGCTCAAAGCCGAAGACCCCTCGAGAATAGTTCACTACGAGAGCATGCACCGTCTCGACAAAAAGGATACTCACGAACTCGACATCGTTTCGAGAATGTACCCGTGGACGGGATACGTCAGGGATTACCCCGATAGCGAGGGCGACGCTATGGGAAGACCTTTTGTAATGTGCGAATACTGCCACGCTATGGGCAACGGCCCCGGCGACCTCGAGGACTACTGGGAAATAATCTATGAAAAGGACAGTATCCTCGGCGGCTTCGTCTGGGAGTGGTGCGACCACAGTCTGCCGCTCGGCACAACTGCCGATGGTAAGATAAAATACGGCTACGGCGGCGACTGGGGCGAGCGCCACAACGACGGCAACTTCTGCTGCGACGGGCTTGTATATCCCGACCGCACTCCGCATACCGGTCTTAAGGAACTCAAGCAGGTCTACCGTCCGGTGAGGGTGAAAAAGACGGGCGACGGCGAATTTACCTTTAAAAATATTTTCGGTTTTGTGAACTGCGAAGATATCCTCGACTGCCGCTACGAGATAACCGAGCGCGGCGACGTTATCGCCGAGGGAAGCGTCGGGCTGTCTATACCTGCGGGCGGCGAAATGACCGTTTTTATACCGCAGGCAAAGGCTGAGGAGAAAGGCGGTATAATCACCGACATTCAGAGCCGTTATATCCGCTTTGTCTTCACGCTGAAAAAGGATATGCCGTGGGCGGAAAGGGGCTTTGAAGTCTGCTTCGACCAGCTTGAAATCGCCGAAAAACACCCGAAGCGCCTGCCCGTACCCGTGTCGGGAGAAGCTGCTGTTTCGGAAGCGCCACTGGAGTACAGAATCTGCGCGAACGGCGTAAGCTACGTCTTTGACCGCAGGCGCGCGGAGATAGCGAGCGTGTGCAAAAACGGCGTTGAGCTTCTCGACAGACCCATCCGCTTCAACTTCTTCCGCGCGCCGACCGACAACGACTCTCAGCGAGGCGACTGGCACCGTCTCCACCTCTGCGACTACGACGTAAAGGTCAGGGAAACCTCGGCGTCGGTTGAGAACGGCAGCGCCGTTATAAATGCGAGGATGTCCTTCGGCTGGAACATTTTACAGCCGTTCGGCGAAATATCGGTGCGCTTTACCGTAAGTCCCGACGGAAGCCTGAACGTCCACGCCGACCTCGAAACGGGCGAAAAGGTTACGATGCTGCCCCGCTTCGGAATCAGACTGTTTGTGCCGAAGAGCTTCGGCGAGGTTGAATATTACGGCTACGGACCTTACGAGAGCTATGCCGATAAGCACCGCGCGTCCTATATAGGCAGATTCCGCGCGGATATAAAGGATATGTTCGAGGATTATATCCGTCCGCAGGAAAATTCCTCTCACTTCGGCTGCAAATATATGAGACTCATAGGCAGGGAAGCATCCGTTTGGTTTGAAGCCGACCGCGATTTCAGCTTCAGCGCTATGGAATACACCGAGGAGGAGCTTTCCTCGAAGCGCCACAGCTTCGAGCTTGAAAAGTGCGAATCAAACGTGATATGCGTCGACGCCGCGATGGCGGGCGTCGGGTCAAATTCCTGCGGCCCCGAGCTGCTTGAAAAATACCGTCTGCCTCTGCCTAAGCTTGAGCTTGACATAACTATGGCGTTTGAATAATGTTTTTTCCGCGTCGGCATCGGGGAGACTCTTGCCTTGGGTCTCCCCGCCCGGCATATAAGCCGTCAACCCGACTAAACAAATGTTGACAATTTCGCGATGCGTGCTATAATAGAGAAATCAAATGGACAGGAAGCGAGCTTTGGCACGGCGTGCCGCGATGCAACGACGTATCGCGCCGATGTTAAGAGCCGTTTTTTGTATAATAGGCGGTGATATTTTGAGTAAAAAGCAAAAAATAGTGAGCGCCGTTATTTTTTCAGTCGTTATCATAGCTTTGCTTATAGGGGCTCTTCTTGCGCCGTCGCAGCAAAAGGAGCCGATAAAAGAAGCTATGCGGGAGGCGGTGCTTCACGAGCACATAAAGGTCAGCCTGTTCGGACTTATCGACGTGAACCCGGCGGTAATATCCGCTTTTGCGGTTACTGCGGTTATAATTGTCTTCTGCCTTATCGTGAGGATTTTCGTGATACCGAGATTCACCGAAATTCCGGGAAAATTCCAGCTTGTTTTGGAGCAGGCTGTAAAGTATTTTTCAAACCTTGCGAAAACCAACAGTCCTCATCGCAATAATCTTTTGGGCGCATATGTTTTTGCGGCGGGCGTGTATGTCTTTATAAGTACGCTTTGGGAGCTTTTGGGCTTTCAGGCGGTTTCCACCGACGGCCGCTCGGTGACTCTCGCCGCTCCGCTTGCCGATATCAACGGCGCGATAGCTATGGGCTTTATGTCCTATATGTTCATATTGATAAGCGGTATAATCTGCGGCAAGGCTCACGGCGCTATAAACGCCCTTAAAGACTTCTCTCTCCCGATATCTATGAGCTTTAGGCTTTTCGGAGCGCTTCTCAGCGGAGCGCTTGTCACCGACCTTGTATATCACTACTTTGCGCTGAGCTTTGTTCTGCCCGTATTTATCGGAGTGATGTTCACACTGCTTCACGCAATAATCCAGACCTACGTTTTAACGATGCTCGTGAGCGTATTTTACGGCGAGAGCACCGAACCGCACGAAAAAAAGAAAAGAAAAAAAGCTTCGGCTTCTTGATAAAATCATCGACCTGAAAGGATTTGATTACTGTGAAAATGCTGAAAATTATTCTTATATCCGTTACGGTGCTTCTTATGGCGGCGCTTATGACTACGGCGGTATTTGCCGAGTCCGAAGCCCCTGCGCCGGCAGAAGCGTCAGCGGTATCCGCCGACGGAGAGAACACCGTCCGCGACTATAAGGCGATTTCCGCCGCCGTTATAATCGGCATAGTCGCGGCTTCGGGAGCCATAGCTATGGCTCTTACGATTATGAAGACCATTGATGGAATCGCGCGTCAGCCCGAGGCTTCGGGAAACATACGCGGAGCTATGATGCTCGGACTTGTGTTTATAGAGACCGCCATAATCTACGCGCTTATCGTCGCCATACTTGTGGTGTTCGTCCTGTAACCGAAAAAGGAGTGCCGAATGAATCTTCCACTGAATATTGATTTACAGCAGATTCTGCTGCATATGTTCAACTTCGCGATACTTTTCGCGGCGCTCTACTTTTTGCTGTACAAGCCCGTGAAGAAGTATATCGACGCCCGCGAGGACGAGTATAAAAAGGCGTCGGACGAGGCAAAAGCAAAGCTCAGGGAAGCCGAGGAAGCCAAGGAAAAACTCGGCGGCGAGCTTTCGGAGATGAGAGAGGAAGCAAGGCGCGAATGTTCCGAAATGGCGCAAAACGCCCAGAAGCAGTATCAGAAGAGGATATCCGAAGCCGAGGAGCAGGCCGAAAAGATAATTTCCGACGCCGAGGAGCAGGCGCAGGCAATAAAGCGCAAGGCTCTGAAAGACAGCGGAAAGGATATCGCCGAGCTTGTTAAGGAATCGGTCGGAAAAGCCGTTATCGGCAGCGCCGACGAGGCTTTTGAAGCTTTCCTGTCGTCGGTCGAAAAGGGCGGAGAAGATGAGTGACAAAAAAATTTCCGCGAGGATATACTCGCCCGAAAAGCCGAGCGAGGAACAGGCGCGGCGTTTCGAGCGATTCATAAAGCAGCGCTATAAAAGGGACTGCGGTCTCGAATGGATATGCGACGAAGACATAAGCGGGGGCTTCAGGCTCGAGGTCGGCTCCGATGTTTACGACTGGAGCGTGGAGGGTAGGCTCGCACAGCTTCAGGACGCCATATCGTCGGTCAAAGCGGCTCCGGGCGAAGACGTAATACCGCTTTTGAAAAGCGCCGTCGGGGACTGGACGCCCAAAGCGCTTTCAGAACAGACGGGAACCGTCGTCACAGTAGGCGACGGCGTGGCGACCGTAAAGGGTCTTTACGACGCCGAATACGGAGAAATTCTGCTCTTTGACGGCGGAGTCAGGGGAATGGTCCAGAATATCACCCGCCAAAGCCTCGGCTGTATGCTATTTGACGACGGAGATTCCGTCAAGGCGGGCGGCAAGGTGAAGCGCACGGGAAGCTCGGCGGGAGTTCCCGTCGGCGAGTGCTTTATCGGCAGAGTCACCGACGCTCTCGGCGTCCCGATAGACGGCAAGGGCGAGATTATCGCCTCGGGCTACCGTCCCGTGGAGAGCCCCGCGCCCGGTATCGCGGCGCGCCAGCCCGTCAACCGTCCGCTCAAAACGGGCATACTCGCCGTCGACGCTATGTTCCCGATAGGCAGAGGTCAGCGCGAGCTTATCATCGGCGACCGCCAGACCGGTAAAACCGCCATTGCAATCGACGCTATTCTGAATCAGAAGAACAGCGGCGTTATCTGCATATACGTAGCGATAGGGCAAAAGGCAAGCTCGGTGCGGCAGATTGTCAGAACTCTCGAAGAAAACGGCGCTATGAGCTACACTACGGTTGTGTCCGCCCCTGCGAGCGACCCCGCGCCTTTGCAATACATCGCGCCGTATGCCGGCTGCGCTATGGCGGAATACTTTATGCGCAAGGGTCAGGACGTCCTCATAGTGTATGACGACCTCTCGAAGCACGCCGTAGCTTACCGCTCTCTGAGCCTTGTGCTCGGCAGAAGCCCGGGACGCGAAGCATACCCCGGCGACGTTTTCTATCTTCATTCAAGACTTCTCGAACGCTCGGCGAGGCTGAGCGCGGCATACGGCGGCGGAAGCATAACTGCTCTTCCGATAGTCGAGACCCTCGCGGGCAACGTTTCGTCCTATATTCCTACAAATATAATCTCTATTACCGACGGTCAGATTTTCCTCGACACTTCTTTGTTCAGAGCCGGACAGAGACCGGCGGTAAACGTCGGGCTTTCCGTATCGCGTGTCGGCGGCGACGCTATGACCCCCTGTCTTAAATCAGTTTCGGGAACGCTTCGGCTCGAGCTTGCGCAGTACCGTGAGATGAAGATTTTCACGCAGTTTGCCAATTACCTCGACGACGAGATGCAAAAAAGCCTGCGCTTCGGCGAAATTCTGATGAATATTCTCAGGCAGGAGCAGTACCGTCCTTACGAGGAGTGGGAGCAGGCTTTCATCATCACGGCGGCTTCGTCGCGGAGTCTCGACTGGCTTCCCGACGAGGACTTTGAGGACACCCTTAGGGGCATCTGTCAAAGCTTTGCGGCGGCGCGTCCCGACGTTATCGAGAGAATCAACGGCGGCTCGAAGCTTTCGGAGGAAGACCGCGCAATCATAGCGGAGTTTGCAAAGGCGGCGCAAAATGCTCAGTGAATTTGAACTCAGAAGCCGCATAGCTTCGATAGGAGAGACTCAGAAGATAACCGGCGCTATGTATCTTATCGCCTCTAACGAGCTTCGGCGCGCCAAGGACGCCTTTGACGAAACAAGACCGTATTTTGAGCTTCTGAGAGCGCAGATGAAGAGAATTTTCCGATGCGTCGGCAACATCGAGAGCAGGTTTTTATACCCCGCCGACGGCAGCCACATTCCCGATGGCACCAACGGAATCTTGGTCATAACCGCCGACAAGGGTCTTGCGGGGTCGTATAATATGAACGTCCTCAGAGAGGCGGAACGCGTCGTCAGGGAGCATCCGAATTTCAGGATTTACGCAGTGGGGAGCTTCGGCAGAAAATATTTTGCGGCAAAAAAGATAAAGGTTGAGGACGGCTTTGAATTTTCGGCTCAGAGCCCTACGCTTCACCGCGCCCGCAAAATCGCGTATTTCCTGCTTGATAAATTCGAGTCGGGAGAAATCGACAAGCTGTTTGTCATTTACACGCACTTTCACAACGACGCGGTTATGGACGTCCGCTCCGAGCGGATACTGCCCTTCCACCGCGGCGAATTTGACGACGGGTCGGGGGTAATGACGGAAAGGTTTTCGTTTTACCCGTCGCCCAAGACTGCTCTTGAGGCGACCGTGCCGAGCTATGTCTGCGGATACATCTACAGCGCGCTCAGCGACAGCTATCTGAGCGAACAGCGCTCGCGAATGGCAGCTATGGAGTCGGCTGACAAGAGTGCAAGAGATATGCTCGACGAGCTTGATTTTGAATACAACAGACTCCGCCAGAGCGAGATAACCCGTGAAATCACCGAGATATCCGCCGCGGCGAAATTCCAGCGTGAACACAAAAATGCCTGAGGAGGGATAGCTTCTATGTTGACCGGAAAAATAACGGCGGTGTCCGGCTCGGTAGTCGACGTCGAGTTTGACGAAGGACTGCCGAGGCTTCGCGAGGCTCTCACCGTGGAGATAAACGGCAGAGAGTCGGTTATGGAGGTTGCCCAGCATACCGGTCCGAAAACGGTGAGGTGCATAATGCTCGCCGCGAGCGAGGGTCTGAGCCTCGGCGCGGAGGTTACAGCGAGCGGTCACGAGATAAGCGTACCTGTCGGCAAGGAGGTACTCGGCAGGGTCTTCAACGTCCTCGGGCAGACTATAGACGGCGGCGAGCCGCTGCCGCACGACGTACAGAGAAGTCCCATTTACCGCAAGCCGCCGGCATTTTCGGAGCTTGGGACAAATGTTGAGCTTCTCGAAACGGGCATAAAAGTCATCGACCTTTTGGAGCCCTACCCCAAGGGCGGCAAGATAGGTCTGTTCGGAGGAGCCGGAGTCGGAAAGACCGTCCTGATACAGGAAATGATACACAACATCGCGATGGAACGGCGAGGCTACTCGGTGTTTGCGGGCGTGGGAGAGCGCTCGCGCGAGGGCAGCGATTTGTGGAACGAGATGAAGCAGAGCGGAGTTCTCGACCGCACGGCGCTTGTCTACGGTCAGATGAACGAGCCTCCGGGAGTCAGAATGAGAGTCGCGCTCTCGGGACTGACTATGGCGGAGCATTTTCGCGATGAGGAACACCGCGACGTGCTGTTCTTTATAGACAATATCTACAGATTCGTGCAGGCGGGTTCGGAGGTTTCCGCTCTTTTGGGGCGCATGCCTTCGGCGGTAGGATATCAGCCGATGCTCGCCGAGGAGATGGGCGCTTTGCAGGAACGCATAGCTTCGACCGTAAACGGCTCTATAACGTCGGTTCAGGCGGACTACGTTCCCGCCGACGATTTGACCGACCCCGCCCCCGCAACGACCTTTACCCACCTTGACGCCACCACTGTTTTGTCGCGAAAGATTGCCGAGCAGGGAATTTATCCCGCCGTTGATCCGCTCGAAAGTTCCTCAAGGATACTCGAGGCAAAGGTTGTAGGCAAAGAACACTACAGAATCGCGCGGCAGGTGCAGGAAATCCTGCAAAAATACCGCGAGCTTCAGGATATAATAGCGATTTTAGGCGTAGAGGAGCTTTCGGACGAAAACCGCGAGGCGGTAATGCGAGCGAGAAAGATACAGCGTTTTCTCTCGCAGCCGATGTTTGTCGCGGAGAAGTTCACCGGGGTCGAGGGCAGATATGTTCCGCTCGCCGAGACGCTCAGGGGCTTTAAGGCGATAATTTCGGGCGAGGTCGACAACCTGCCCGAGGCGGCGTTTTACAATGTAGGCACTCTTGACGACGTCTATAAAAAAGCGGAGAGCCTGCGATGAACGGGCTTTTTGACCTTGAAATCCTCGCGGCGGACAGGATTTTTTATCAGGGGAAGTGCCGCTCGCTGACGGTTCCGAGCACCGACGGCTCCTACGGGGTTCTCGCGAATCACGAGAACGCCATAATCGCCGTGGCTATAGGCATTGCGTCCTGCGCCGATGAAAACGGGAACCGCTTTGATGCTGTGCTGAGTTCGGGAATCTGCATAATCGAGAACAACCGCGTGACTGTTTTGGTGGAGACCGCCGAGCGTCCGGAGGAGATAGACCGCCATCAAGCCGAACAGGACGCCGCCGACGCAGAGAACGCTCTTCGCAACCGCAGGAACGTCTCGGACATAAAGCGCGCCAAGGCAAAGATGGCGCGCGCAGCTTCGCGCTTGAGAGCAAAAGACAGAACGGAGATCGACTGAAATTCAAGAATAAACCCCGCGCATCGACGCGGGGTTTTCGCTGCCCAAAGAAAACCGCACTCCCGGCGGTTATGACTACGGCTTGCCGCCGGGTTCAGAAGCACCTCTCCCGGCGCTCCTTTTTGCAGGTCTCTATTTTGCCGCAGCGGTAGCATAGCTCGTTATCGCATACGCCTTCGCCAAAGTAGGAGGCGATGTTTTTCACCGTCGTCTCGGCTATGTTGTCGAGCGCTTCCTCGGTCAGAAAAGCCTGATGCGAAGTGACTATCACGTTCGGCATCGAGATGAGCCGCGCGAGGACGTCGTCGCTCATAATGTGTCCCGAAAAGTCGCGGAAGAAAACGTCCGACTCCTCCTCGTAAACGTCGAGACACGCCGCTCCGACCTTTCGCGACTTTATGCCCTCAAGCAGAGCTTCGGCGTCTATCAGCGCGCCACGCGAGGTGTTGATTATCACGGCGCCCTTTTTGAGACGCTCTATCGCCCTTTCGTCAATAAGGTGGTGGGTCTCTTCGGTCAGCGGGCAGTGAAGCGAGATGATGTCGCTTCTTTCAAACAGCTCGTCGAGGGTCACGTATTCTATTCCGGCATTTTCGGCGGGGAACTTATCGTAAGCTATAACTTTCATACCGAAACCGCGGCAGATGTCGATAAACACCCTGCCTATCCTGCCGGTGCCGATTACGCCGACGGTTTTTCCGTGAAGGTCAAATCCGGTAAGCCCCGCAAGTGAAAAGTTGAAGTCTTTGGTGCGGTTATACGCCTTGTGAATCCGCCGTATCGAGGTTAAGAGCAGCGCCATTGCGTGTTCCGCGACGGCGTAGGGAGAATACGCCGGAACGTGAACGACATGTATCCTGCCGAAAGCGTGTGAGAGGTCGACGTTGTTGTAACCCGCGCACCGCAGCGCTATAAGCTTTACGCCCATTTCGCACAGACGGTCTATTACCGGCGCGTCGAGAACGTCGTTTACAAACACGCAGACGGCCTCGCACCCCGCCGCAAGCGTAACTGTGCCGATGTTTAGCTTGGTATCGTAAAAGCTGAACTTCATTCCCTGCTCGGCGCCGTATTTTTCAAAGGCGGGCATGTCGTAGGGCTTGGCATCAAAAAAGGCAATTCTCATAATATCATCCTCCTCGTTTTTCTTTATTTTAACACGTAAGGTCAAAAATATCAACAATCGGGACTGAAAGTAAACGGTCGGCTTTTTCGCGAACGGTCGCAGAAATATGCACAAAGCCAAGTTAGCGACAGCTAACTCATTTTGTTGAAGACGCCGATTTTTGAAAAAGCGGCAGAAAAACAGTTGACAAATTCGCGAAGATGAATAAAATATAGATAGTTAGCAAGCGCTAACCAAGCACAACGTCATCCGGCGGGAAAGGAACGGGCTTATGATACCTCTGACATTTGCCGACGTAGGTAGCGAAATTATAATAAAAAAGGTCGGCGGCAGTCCGGAAGTCAAGCAGCACCTTGCGGATCTCGGGTTTGTGGTCGGCGGAACCGTTACGCTGATATCCGATCTGGGAGGAAATCTGATCGTCAAGGTAAAGGATTCAAGAGTGGCGGTCAGCCGCGAAATGGCGGCAAAGATAATGGTTTGACCGCGTTGTAAAATCCGGGGGATTATGTCCCCCGAAATTAACGCCGGCGCGTTAGCCTTGGCTAACCGCTTGCAATCAGTTTATCACAAGGAGGAGCAGCTATGAGAACACTGAATCAGGTAAAAGTAGGCGACACGGTAAAGGTCGTCAAGCTTCACGGCGAGGGCGCGGTCAAGCGCCGAATAATGGATATGGGCATCACCAAGGGCGTAGAGGTCTATGTGCGCAAGGTGGCGCCGCTGGGCGATCCGTTTGAGGTGAACGTCCGCGGCTACGAACTGAGTCTGAGAAAAGCCGACGCCGAGATGATAGAAGTAGAGTAGTAAACGGCGAAAATTCGGCATATCTATTTATAAAGAAAAGAGGACAAGACAATGAGTATAAGAATAGCCCTCGCGGGCAACCCAAACAGCGGAAAAACGACGCTTTTCAACGCGCTGACCGGTTCCAACCAGTTTGTAGGCAACTGGCCGGGTGTAACGGTTGAAAAGAAGGAGGGAAAGCTTCGCAGACACGATGGCGTGACTGTCACCGACCTGCCCGGAATCTACTCGCTTTCACCCTACACGCTCGAGGAGGTCGTGGCGAGAAACTACCTGATAGAGGAGCGTCCCGACGCGATTCTCAACATTATCGACGGAACCAATCTTGAAAGGAATCTCTATCTTACGACGCAGCTTACGGAGCTGGGTATTCCCGTGGTGGCGGCTGTCAATATGATGGATGTCGTGGAAAAGAACGGAGATAAAATCAACACCAAGGAACTTTCAAAGCGGCTCGGGTGCAGGATAGTGGAGATCTCCGCCCTAAAGGGAGACGGCGTTATGGAGGCGGCGGAAGCCGCTATAGAGGCTGCAAACGGCGGCAAAACCGTCCCGATGCACACGTTTTCGGGAGTTGTGGAACACGCCCTCGCACACATCGAGGAAGCAGCAGTTCACGGTCTTCCCGCCGAACAGCAGAGATGGTACGCCATAAAGATTTTCGAGCGGGATTCAAAGGTGCTGGAAAAGCTCAGTATTCCCGAAAACGTCCTCGCGCACATTGAGGAAGACATCAGGTCCGCCGAAGCCGAGCTTGACGACGACGCCGAATCAATCATAACCAACGAAAGGTACGTCTACATAGCCGAGGTGATAAAGGGCTGCTCAAAAAAAGCGGGAGCGGGCCGCCTGACTGTTTCGGATAAGATAGACAAGGTTGTTACCAACCGCTGGCTCGCGCTTCCGATATTTGCGGTGGTAATGATAATCGTCTACGCCGTTTCCGTGACTACGCTCGGCGGTATTCTCACCGACTGGGCAAACGACGGAGTGTTCGGCGACGGCTGGCATCTGTTCGGAATAGGCACGGGTGCTTACGAAGAAGCCGCCGAAGAATACGGCGAGGCTGTAAACGCCATCGACGCCTTTGCAGGGCAGTACGGAGTAGAGGCGCCCGACCTTGAAACGGCGGACAAAGCGGCTGTAGACGAGTTTGCCGCGCAGTTCTCCGCAGGAGATACGGCGGTTCTCACCGTTGTCGACGAGGAGACCCTTGCCGAAGAAGAGGTAGTCTACACCGGCGAAGACCTCGCTCTTGCGGGTACAGTCCTCGATAAATACGGCTTTGCGGAGCCGGACTCCGCCGAGTACGGCGTGTGGATACCGGGCATACCCGTGTTTGTAGAGTCGGCGCTCGACGCAATCAACTGCGCCGACTGGCTCAAGGGACTTATACTCGACGGCATTGTCGCGGGTGTCGGAGCGGTTCTGGGCTTCGTCCCACAGATGCTGATACTGTTCATCTTCCTCGCGTTTCTCGAAAGCTGCGGATATATGGCGAGAATCGCGTTCGTTATGGACAGAATCTTCCGCAAATTCGGTCTTTCGGGCAAGTCGTTCATACCTATGCTCATCGGTTCGGGCTGCGGAGTTCCGGGAATTATGGCTTCGCGCACGATTGAAAACGAGCGTGACCGCAGAATGACCATTATGACCACGACTTTTATCCCCTGCGGTGCTAAGCTTCCCTTTATAGCTATGATTGCGGGAGCCATATTCGGCGGCGCATGGTGGGTGGCGCCGTCGGCTTACTTCCTCGGCGTTGCGGCGATAATCGTGTCCGGCATTATGCTCAAAAAGACAAAAATGTTTTCCGGAGATCCAGCACCCTTTGTTATGGAGCTTCCTGCTTACCACTGGCCGACTGTCTCAAACGTTATGCGTTCGATGTGGGAGCGCGGCTGGAGCTTTATCAAAAAGGCGGGAACGATAATTTTGCTTTCGACTATCGTCGTGTGGTTTGCCACCTACTTCGGCTTTGTCGACGGGAGCTTCCGTATGCTCGCCGAGGACGAGATAAGTCATTCCCTTCTTGCAACTCTCGGCGGCGCTATCGCGTGGATATTCGCGCCTCTCGGCTGGGGCAACTGGCAGGCGGCGGTGGCTTCGATTACGGGACTTGTAGCCAAGGAGAATATAGTCGGCACGCTCGGCATACTCTACGGCGGCGGAGAATCCTCGGTCTACGCGGCTATGGGGACGGCGTTTACGGCGGTCAGCGGATACGCGTTTTTGGCGTTCAATCTGCTCTGCGCGCCCTGCTTCGCGGCGATAGGCGCCATACGCAGAGAAATGAACAGCGCAAAGTGGACGTGGTTTGCAATAGGATATCAGAGTGCGTTTGCTTACGCAGTTGCGTTGATGATAAATCAGTTCGGGCTTCTGTTTACGGGTACGCCCAACCTCATAGGACTTGCCGCGTCGGTGCTTATAGCCGTCCTGATGATTTACATGCTGTTCAGACCCTATAGGGAAGCAACGGTTTTCACCGCCGATAAAAAGGTGAAAGTAACTGCAAGGTAAGCGGGGTGACATTATGACTTGGCTGGTTTCAAATCTCGGAACGCTGATAGTGCTGATTATAGTGGCTGCGGTCGTCGCGGCGGTGTTCCTTTCGATGATAAAGGACAAAAAGTCGGGCAAGGGCGGCTGCGGGTGCGGCTGTGAAAACTGCGCGCTCCACGGGCAGTGCCACAAAGCAAAGCAATGAATTTTTCACACTGTTTTATATACCTTCAGACGAGGGGAGAGCATCAGCTTTCCCCTTGCTGTTATGTAAAAATTAATAAATGATTTTGTGATTTTTTGCCGTAAAGTCTTGTAATCCAAAGAAAAATAGTATATAATAAATGCGTATGCACCGCTGAAGGGGAAATATTCCCGAGGGTAATAATTACCGAAGTTTTACAAAAAATAATTTTTTCACGGTGCAACAAAAACGCGCAATTTTGACACTTACTATACAGAAGCCCCGCGATGCGGTTCTGTATGGCTGCAAAGCGAGGTGAGAGAATTGAATTCCGGCTTTTCGGGGCTTGTTAAAAAAGCTCAGAAGGGCGACAGCGCGGCGTTTGCCGAGCTTTATTCCGCCATTTACAAAGAGCTTTATTACTACGCCCTATGCAACCTCAACAATCAGGACGACGCGGCAGACGCCGTTCAGGACGCCGTGCTCGATGCGTTCGTAGGCATAAAGAACCTGCGCAACGAAGAAGCTTTCAAGGGCTGGATGATAAGAATCCTCACCGCCAAGATAAAGCGAAAGCAGGCGGAATATATCGCCGAGAGGGAAAACCTCACCTATATATCCGAGGGCTACGGCAATTCGGATGACGACGACAACAAGGAGTTCGATATACCCTACAGAGAGTCAAAATATGAGGGAATCGAGCTTTTAGACCATATAGAGAGCCTGAGCAAGACCGAAAAGCTATGCTTCTCGCTCAACGCGATTTACGGTTACACAAGCGAAGAAATCAGTAAGATTACAGGAATCAATTCCGCCACCGTCAGAACCCATCTGGCGCGCGGCAAAACCAAGCTTAGAAAGCTTTTGGACGATACTTAAAACGAAAGGGGGACTTAACGTGGCGAACAAGGCAAACAACATATATACCGAGCTGTTTGAATCAATACCGATTCCGTCGAGGCTCGAGCCGGAGAATATCGCCGCGATGCTTGACGAGCGTATGGGCGTAAAGACCGTTCGCGCGGAAGAAGTCCCCGGTAAGCAGACAAAAGCCGAGAAAACCGTAAGAGCGGTCGAGGAGGCTGCGTCAGAACGCAGGATTGAAGTTTCCGCGGGCGGAAAGCGCAGAACGTCTTCTCTTTACCGCACTGTGGCGGCTATGGCAGCCTGTGCAGCTCTTGCCATCGGAGTAATCGGATATATGGGAATAGGAGATACCGCTCTTCCCTCCGAAGACACGCCCGACGGCGGCGCTTACGCTTCCGATTACAACGACGTTCACAAGACCTTTGAGCAGTATTATGTGGATACAACCGGCAAAAAGACCCTCGACTCCGCTATAAAGGATATCGAACATTCATATAACGAAAACGACAACGAATCTCAGAGCGCTCAACCCTCGAACCCGACGGTTACGGACGCTCCCGAACCTGCCGGGCCTTTGGTGTCTTCCGATGCTTCTGAGCCCGCTGTTCCCGACGAGCCCAAGCCCCCCGTTTCTGAGCCCGATGAGCCTAAGACCCCTGCGGTCACCCCGAACGAGACGGTTGACGATACCGTTTTGCTCCCTTCCTCCGACGCGGTCTACGATAATTCGGATATAGTTTTCGGTGACGGCTTTATTCTCAGAAAAGAGCAGAACACGGTGAGAATTATTGTCACCTCCGCCGGCTCCCTTGATTATACAGGAAACATCTTCCCGATATACGAGGAAATGACCTCCAAGACTCTTGCGGGGCTTTATGCGGACGGAAGCAGAGTTATCGCGGTATACTCGGTTGCAAGGAACGGTGCGCCGTATGCAAACGACCCCGTAAACGGTCTTATTGACAGTCTTTACGGTTCGCCCTCCGAGCCGCGCAGCTCGGTTGAGGTGTGCGTTTACAACATTCAGGACGGCGCCGCGTATCCCGTATCGGTCACATCTCAGAGCGGCAGCCTTGTTGATATGACTTATGCGAGCGGTTCGCTTTACCTCGTAACCGCCTATAACGATTACCGTGTCGCGCCGATAATCGGCGTCGAAGACCTTGAAAGCTATGTTCCGAGCTATACCGTCAACGGAGAAAAGCGTTACATTCAGGCTTCGGACATTATGATACCCGATTACATCTCAACTACCGACTATACCGTCATTTCCGGCATAAGCCTTGACGGAAACGTTTCGATGAAAGCGGTCCTCGGATATGAGGGCAGAGTGATACTTCGCGACGGCGCGGTTTATCTCTTCGGATATGACAGCTCCGTTTTGGGCGACCGTACATCGGTGCGGGTATTCAGCCTTTCGGGAGGGAACGTAAGCTATGCCAGATGTGTTTACATTGACGGCGTGGCGCTCGGAGGCGACGGAATCTCCTGCTTTGGCAATGCCATAGCAGTGGCGGCAATAGAGCATGTCAATGATTCTTATGTCACCAATCTCGGCGTTTACGACGGAACCGACGGGACTATGAATATGATTTCACGCGCGGTTATTCCGGGCGCCCTGACCACTGCGGAAAAGGTTGACTCAAGGCTTTATCTCAGCGGTGCGCAGCGCAGATACGGAATAGACCTCAGCAATCCGTCGAAGCCGTTTGAGATCACGGAAGAACCTAAGCCCGACCCGGCGAAAGGACTTGTCGGGTTCGACGGCGGATACGTCACCCTCACAAAAGCTTCCGACGGCAGCCTGCAACTCGCGAAGATAATCAAGAACGCTTCCGGAGAACTCAGGCTTGAATATAAGACCACTGTCTGCGATGAACCGTCATGTGTCTCAAAGGCTCTTGAAAACAACGGCTTGCTGTTTGTGAGCGGCAACATCGTCGGCTTGCCATACGGCTATTACGACGGCTATGACTACTGTTACAGATACGCGCTTTACCGTGCGGCAAACGGCAGCTTCAGCCCGATGGGCGAGATAGAGTTCCATGAAACTGACGACGTATACGAATTCGGAAAGTCTATTCTTAACGGAGGAGTGCTGTATATCTTCTCTGACGGAAGAATCAGTTCGGCGGTGGTCGGAGATTCGCTGACGCTTGTCGACTCTGCTCAAATCGTTGAAAGCGCTTACAGCGGTCATCACTGATCAGCAAAAACTACGCCGGTGCGAATGGGTTTTCGTGCCGGCGTTTTTAATTTTGAAAGCGCGGAGAAAAAATTTGCGGAAATTTTAAAAAAGCGCTTGACATTTTCGGTCGGGTATGGTAATATAGCAACGTTGCGAATGCACCCAATGCCGGTGTAGCTCAGTTGGTAGAGCAGCTGATTTGTAATCAGCAGGTCGGGGGTTCGAGTCCGTCCACCGGCTCCACCAATATAATTGAATATGGGAGAGTTCCCGAGTGGCCAAAGGGGGCAGACTGTAAATCTGTTGCGCAACGCTTCGATGGTTCAAATCCATCCTCTCCCACCACTAAAAAAGCACCCAACGGGTGCTTTTTTAGTGGTCGAACGTGGGTGTCTGAGAAGCATCCGCCAAAGCGCCCGAAAAGTCGGCAAGCAGCAGGAAGTATGAAAGCTACGAATAACATAAAAGAGCAAAAGTACGAGCGCTTTGGCATATGTACGCGATTATTTCTCCGTGAGCTCCGCGAGCGAGAGTGAACGGCAAGAAATAACGCTTACATTATGGTTACAAATCCATCCTCTCCCACCACGGCGTCGCAAGCTACGTATCGCTTGCGGCGTTTTTTGCTTCGCATTTAAAAACGCCGCTGCACTCGCTTCGCGCGCACACGAATTATTTCTCCGCAAGACGACCGTGGGAGGTCGAACGGATTAAAATAACGCTTATGTTTTTGCCTTTTTCCACGGTCTTGCAGTCGTTCTTCAGCCTTGTTTCCACTTGAAAATGCACATTTATACAAAAATCCTGCAAAAATCCTCGGAATATGCACGTCCATATAGTTCAAAACGCCAAAGTATGAATAATCAAGTGCAAATTTATTCAAAATCGGTTGACAGCGGGGCTGTACTATGTTAAAATAAAAACAATCCACCCCATGTGCTTTTGACGAAAGGATAACCGATGAGACTGATAATCGACGAACAAACCAAAAAGTCTTTGAGCGACAGAATATACGACAGCAACCGCATTGACCCTAAGTATTACCAGCGCTATGACGTCAAGCGCGGTTTGAGAAACGCCGACGGCACCGGCGTCGTGGCGGGCATCACAAATATATGCAACGTTCACGGATATGTTATGAACGAGGGTGAAAAGCAGAACATAGACGGCGAGCTTTACTACCGCGGCTACAGTATCAACGATATCGTCGACTCGATTGAAAAGGACGGTCGCTTCGGATTTGAGGAGGTGGCATATCTCCTTTTGATGGGAGAACTGCCGTCTGTTGAGCAGCTTCGCAGCTTCAACACCGCGCTTTCCCTAAACCGCGAGCTTCCCGACGGCTTTTTTGAGGATATGATGCTCAAGGCGCCTTCGAGAGACATTATGAATAAACTTGCGCGTTCGATTCTGGCGCTCTATTCCTATGACGAGTCGCCCGAGACGAAAACTCCCGAAGACGAGCTGATGACCGCTATCTCGATAATTGCGAAACTGCCGGTTATAGTGGCGTCGGCGTATCAGGTCAAGCGCCGCTTCTATGAAGGCAAGACTATGTATTTGCATCAGGTGCGCCCGGAGGAGACCACCGCAGAGGCTCTTTTGTCGCTTCTGAGGTTTGACCGCAATTTCACCTATGAAGAAGCGCGGCTTTTAGACCTTATGCTTATGCTTCATGCCGAGCACGGCGGAGGCAATAACTCAGCCTTTGCATGTCGGGTTCTCACGTCGTCGGGTACCGATCCTTACTCTGCATATTCCGCAGCGATAGGAGCGCTGAAAGGTCCCCGCCACGGCGGCGCGAATATCAAGGTTCTTGAACAGCTTGACTATCTCAAAGCCAATATCCGTGACTGGAACGATGAGGGCGAAATACGTGATATGCTACGAAAGATTCTTCTCAAAGAGGCGGGCGACCGTTCGGGACTCATACACGGTATGGGTCATGCGGTTTACACGATTTCCGACCCGCGCGCGGTCATACTCAAGCGCGAGGCAAGAAAGCTTGCCGAGGGTACCCCGTATGAGGATGAACTTAGGCTTCTTGAAGCGGTTGAGCGCAACACCGGTGAGATTTTCACCGAAGTCACCGGCAACGAGAAGACGCTATGTGCCAATGTAGACATGTATTCCGGCATCTGCTACAGGATGCTCAGGATTCCCGATGAGCTTGCGACGGCGCTGTTTGCAACAGCGAGAATCGCGGGTTGGTCGGCGCACAGAATTGAGGAGCGTCTGACCGGTGCGAGAATAATACGTCCGGCGTACAAGGCTGTGGAAAAGCCGAGAAAGTATACGCCGCTGGCGAAAAGAGGATAATTTCAGAGCAGGGAGAGATCAGCGCTCCCTGCTTTTTTATTTGCAAGAGAACGACTGCCGCAAGCGTTTCAAAGGAAAAACCCTAAGGCAATCTCAAGATAAGCATTAAATTTGCAATATCGCTTGCAACCTGAGAATATTTGTGATAAAATGAAATAAGGCGTTTTATGCCCTGTCTGATTTTTGGGAGGCGATTGCTTGAAAAGGCTGGCGATACTCTTTCTGTGCATAATTCTGACCGGCTGTCAGGCGATTACCTTTTCTGTGGACGGGCTGCTGAGCGCGCCCAATGTGGCAGACGAGCAGTCGGCGATATATCAGGCGCTTATAGAAAGCGCAGGCAGAAGCATCACTCTTGAGTATCCGCGCAACGGCGACTACCGTTCGGCGTTTGTTTTATACGATATCGACGGCGACCGCGCCGAGGAAACGCTTGCGTTTTATTCTGTCAGCTCGGTGAACGAATCCAACGTCAAAATATCGGTGCTTGACAGCGGCGCAGACGGGCGCTGGCGCTCTATGTACGAAGTCGCGGGAGCCGGAAGCTCCGTGGACAAGGTGATGTTTTCCGGACGCGACCTCATAGTCGGTTATTCGTCGCAGGATTACGAGGACAATGCCGTAAGAATGTACCGCTATTCCGAGGGAATGCTCGAACCGATTTATGAGGACACCTATTCAGTACTTGAAAAGGCTGACCTCGACGGTTGCGGAACAGAGGAAACGCTTGTTGTAAAAAGAAGCGGCGTCGGCATAGGAGTAGACGTGCTGAAGCCGTCTGAGAGCGAGGTTTACGGTCATTATTTTACCGAGATACCGCTCGGCACTGGTACCATTGCGGGATACGGCTTTTCACAGCTTGACGGCGTCAACGCCCTTTATATCGACTTTGCGCTTGAATCATACGGGATTCTGACCGAAATAATATATCTTGACGACGGGATAGTCGCGCCGATTTCTCAAAACGGACTGCTCTATATGACGCAGCGTCCGACCGGCTATCTTTCGCGCGATTATGACGGCGACGGAATTATTGAAATACCGCTTCTTCAGCCGTTTACCGGCTACGAGACCGCCAACTGGGGCGAGGCGGAATATCTTACGGGGCTTTACTGCTACAACGCTGCGGATATGTCCCTTGAATTAAAGGCAAACGCCTACCTCAGTCTCGACGGAGGCTACGGCTTTACAATTCCCAACCGTTGGATGAATGTGGTCACAGTTGCAAAAGACCGCGGTACCGGAGAAATCACGTTCTATAAATACGACCCGTCGGTGGAAAAGATTTCGGACATGACTCCGCTTATAAGCTTCGCTTCTGCCGACAGTCAGGCGTCGGCGGCGTATGATTCGGCAGGGTATACCGAAATATCCGAAACCGACCTCAGAACCTACTATGTTAAGATTATAGCCGGCGAGGACGAGCCTTTGGTGCTGACTATGGACGAAATACGCGACAATTTTCATATAATCGAATAGTTCGGAGATGACGTGACATGAAAAGAATAATTGTATGTGAGGACGAGGCTTCGATAAGGGAATTTATAGTCCTCAATCTCAAGAGAAGCGGCTATGACGTGACCGATGTCGATTGCGGAGAAGCGGCTATAAAAGCGTTTGAAGACGCCGGAGGGGATTTTGACGCCGCGCTTCTGGATATTATGATGCCGGGAATAGACGGTTTTGAGGTCTGCAAGAGGCTGCGTGAAATGTCGGACAAGATAGGTATAATTATGCTTTCTGCCAAGTCGCAGGAGATAGATAAGGTAAGCTCGCTTATGATGGGCGCCGACGATTATATTACCAAGCCGTTTTCCGTCACGGAGCTGATAGCGAGGGTCGACGCCGTCTGCCGCAGGGTGAGTATGACCGCGGGGCGTCCCGCCGACCTCTCGGGTACGATAGAGTCGGGACCGTTTGTAATCGACCTTAGAAGCCGTACGCTGAGAAAAAACGGCGAACCCGTAGACCTCACGCAGGTCGAATATCAGATAATGGAGTATTTTCTCAAGAATCAGAACACCGCTCTCGACAGAATGAGCATTTTAAAGCATATATGGGGCGAAAGCTACTACGGCGTAGAGAAGATAGTAGACGTGAATATAAGAAGAATAAGGATGAAGATAGAGGACGAGCCTTCAAATCCGAAATATATCACCACCATATGGGGATACGGTTATAAATGGTGCTCGCCCGAGGAGTAATATCCGATGCAGAAAATCGGCATAAAAAGGTCAATAACAATACGCTGGGCGGTAAACACCCTCGGTCTTGTGATAGTAATACTGCTCGTTGTCGCGGCGATGTTTCTTATAATGGCGAAAAACTATTATATCAGCACTACCGAGCAGTACCTGATTTCGAGGATGGAGACCATAAACTCCGCGCTTTCGAGGTTCACCTCCGCAAACGCTTACCGTTCCGAGGTCAGAAGCATTGTCGAAAAGTTTACCGAAAAGGATAAATTCGAGCTTCTGGTACTGAATTCCGACGGTATAGTAACAATAACAAGCTCCGGTTTTCAGCCCTCGGACTGGGTGCGAACCGGCGACTTCTGGGTGGCGGAGTCCTCTGAGGACGGTACCGCCGTCTCGGACACGACGCTTCAGAGCGGCGAACACGTTATGTATTACACCGCGATGCTTCCCGCGCTCGCGCAGGAGTATTCGGCGATGATGATAATGACCTCGCTCGACAATATCGACACTCAGCTTACCGAGCTGGGACTGCTTTTGGCGGGAGTCGCCGCGTTGATAGTGCTTCTGATGCTCGCTTCGGGGCTTTACTTTGTAAAGTCGATAGTTCTGCCAGTGAGGCAGATAAGCGAGACCGCACGCGATTATGCGCACGGGGATTTTTCGGACAGAATCGAGAAGCGAAGCGACGACGAGCTTGGCGACCTCTGCGACTCTATAAACTATATGGCGGAGGCTCTTGAAAACACCGATAAGATGAAAAACGAGTTTATTTCGTCGGTGTCGCACGAGCTTAGGACTCCGCTTACCGCGATAAAGGGGTGGAGCGAAACTCTCTGCGAAATGGGAGACGACCCCGAAACTTTCCAAAAGGGAATGAGAGTAATAACCGGTGAGACCGAGCGTCTTTCCGAAATGGTGGAGGAGCTTTTGGACTTCTCGCGTATTCAGGACGGACGGTTTTCGCTCACAAAGGAGCCTACGGATATTCTCGCCGAGCTGGGCGACGCCGTGCTGATATACACCGAGCGCGCAAGGGAGCTCGGCATAGAGATAGAATACTTCGAGCCTGAGATGCTGCCGTTTGTCTACGGCGACGCTTCGAGGCTGCGGCAGGTGTTTATAAACATCATCGACAACGCCGTCAAGTATTCAAACGAGGGCGGGAAGGTCTCTATAGAGGCTTACGCCGACGGCGGAAATATAATCGTGCTGATTTCCGACATAGGGGTCGGGATATCGGCGGAGGATCTGCCGAAAGTAAAGGAAAAATTCTATAAGGCGAACCATACGCGCCGCGGTTCGGGGATAGGACTTGCGGTCGCTAACGAAATAGTTGAAATGCACGGCGGAAGCCTTATCATAAACAGTGAACTCGGAAAGGGTACCACGGTTATGATAACCCTACCCGCTATGAGCGGAAATAAACCCGCGAAAGGAGATTAAAATGGCTGAAAAAGCAAAATTCAAGACCCAGATAGGCGGTCAGGCGCTTATCGAGGGTGTTATGATGCGCGGACCCGAGGTCGAGGCGATGGCGGTGAGACTGCCGAGCGGCGAAATGGACGTCGAGCAGTGGAACCTAAAGCCCGCGAAATGGTACCGCAAGACACCGTTTATCAGAGGACCTTTCAACTTTGTTGTTTCGATGGTCGACGGTTACAAATGTCTCTCGAAGTCGGCGGACAAGTCGATGCAGGGAATCGAGGAGGAGCCGTCGAAGTTTGAAAAGTGGCTGACCGATAAGCTGGGTGACAAGCTTATGGCGATAATTATGGTCATAGCCTCGGTACTCGGCGTGGCTATGGCGCTTGCGCTGTTCATATGGCTCCCCGCGCTTATAACAAAGGGAATCTCGCTTCTTGTCGCGCTGCCCGACTTCGCAAAAACCTGCATAGAGGGCGTCATAAAGATAGCCATTTTCATCGGATATATCGCTCTTACCGCGCTTCTAAAAGACATACGCCGCACCTATGAGTATCACGGCGCCGAACACAAGACGATAGCCTGCTACGAGGCCGGCGACGAGCTGACCGTTGAGAACGTTAAGAAGCACTGCCGCTTCCATCCCCGCTGCGGGACTTCGTTTATGTTCCTCGTGCTGTTTATAAGCATAATCGTATTCACCGTTTTCAGGGTGCCGTGGGACAATATCGCTCTCAGGGTGCTGATAAAACTGTGCGTTCTTCCGGTGATAGTTTCGCTCGCGTACGAACTTATAAAGCTCGCCGGCAGATACGACAATATCTTCACAAAGATAGTTTCCGCACCGGGGCTCTGGATACAGCGTCTCACCACCCGCGAACCCGACGATTCTCAGATAGAGTGCGCCATAGCGGCGTTCAAGCCCTGCATCCCCAAGGAAAAAGGTGCGGATAAGTGGTAAAACGGCTTTTTCGTGAGCTTACCGGCTGTTTATCCGGGATTACTCAGGACGCGCGCTTTGAGGCGGACGTGATTTTTCAGACCGTCTTCGGACGCGACTGGCGACTTAGGGAGCTTTCCGGAAAGCTTGCAAAACCGTCTGTCGCGGAGCTTGAAAGGCTCAGGGAGCTTTCAAAAAGGCGTCTTTTGGGCGAACCGCTGCAATATATCGTCGGAGAATGGGAATTTTACGGGCTTAGGCTTAAGGTCTCAAAGGGAGTGCTGATACCGCGGCAGGACACCGAGCGGCTTGTCGACGTTTCGCTTGAGCTGATAAAGGATATCTCGTCTCCGCGCGTACTCGACCTCTGCTCCGGCACGGGATGCGTCGCTCTCGCGATAAAAAGCCGCCGTGCAGACGCCGATATGACGGCGCTCGAACTCATACCCGAGGCGTATGAGGTGCTTTCGGAAAACTGCCGCAGATACGGCGGCGTGACACCTCTTTGCGCCGACGCGCTCGCTGAAAAAACTGCCGAAGGCTTTTCGGGGCTCGACCTAATTACCGCAAACCCGCCGTATCTTGACGCCGATGATATGAAAAATCTTCAGCGCGAAGTGAAATTTGAGCCTAAAACAGCGCTTTTCGGCGGCGATGACGGTCTGGATTTTTACCGCGCGTTCGCGAAAATATGGCGCGGCGCACTGCGCGAGGGCGGTTACATTGCGCTTGAAATAGGGTTGGGTCAGAAGGAAGCGGTAGGTCTTATTTTCAAAAAAGCCGGCTGGCGTGAGGTTCGCTTTGAAGACGACCTGACGGGAAAGCCGCGTGTGGCGACGGCACAGAAATAAGTCCGTATTTTCGGACTTATGATATGATATCGTATATATGGGCGGCACGCCCGAATGTGAAATATATTTTACGGAGGACAGATTATGGCAAGTAAAAAACCCGCCGAAAAAAAGGCAATGCCGATAGCGGCAACCAAGGAGGAAAAGCAGAAGGCTCTCGAGACGGCGATTCAGCAGCTTGAGAAGACTTACGGTGCGGGCGCGGTTATGCGTCTCGGGCAGACTCAGACCCTCAACGTCGAGGCTATATCCACGGGTTCGCTTACCCTCGATATGGCGCTCGGGATAGGCGGCGTGCCGAGAGGAAGGATAGTTGAGATATACGGTCCCGAAAGCTCGGGCAAGACCACCGTAGCGCTTCACATAATCGCCGAAGCTCAGAAGCTGGGCGGCGAGGTGGCGTTCATCGACGTTGAGCACGCGTTGGACCCCGTTTATGCCGAGCAGCTCGGTGTCAACATTGACTCGATGCTTGTCTCTCAGCCCGACAGCGGTGAGCAGGCGCTTGAAATCGCCGAGGCGTTGGTCCGTTCAGGAGCTATTGACGTTATAGTTCTCGACTCGGTCGCAGCAATGGTCACTCGCGCCGAAATCGACGGCGAAATGGGCGACACTCACGTCGGACAGCTTGCGAGGCTTATGTCTCAGGCGATGAGAAAGCTCACAAGCGTGATTTCAAAGTCAAACTGCGTTGCGATATTCATAAATCAGGTTCGCGACAAAATAGGAGTTATATACGGTAACCCCGAAACCACTCCCGGCGGACGCGCTCTCAAGTTTTACTCCTCGGTCAGAATCGAGGTCAGAAAGGGCGAGCTTTTGAAGAACGGTTCGGAGCCGATAGGCAACCGCACCCGCTGCAAGGTTGTGAAGAATAAAGTCGCCCCGCCGTTCAAGGAAGCCGAGTTCGATATGATTTACGGAAAGGGCATTTCGCGTATCGGCGAGATAGTCGACCTCGCGACCGACCTCGATATCATACACAAGTCGGGCGCGTGGTTCAGTTACGACGGCAACAAGATAGGTCAGGGACGCGAAAACACCAAGACGTTTCTTGCGGAACACCCCGATATCCGCGACGAGATTGAGAAGAAGATACTCAGCAACCGCGACGCCGTTGTGATAGCCACAAAGAACGCGAGAAAGGAAGCCGAGCTGAGCGCTGCGGCGTCTTCGGCGGCTGCGGCTCAAAACAGCGGAAACGGCGGGTTCTCCGTGGTAGTAGACCCCGAGGACGATTTTGAGGAATTTACTCCCGTGACCGAGGAGTAATATGGATTACAGAGTCGAGGAGGTCTCGCAATTCAAAGGCGAGACCCTCAGAATTGATTTTGACTGCCGCGAGCCGATTTTTATAAACTCGTCGGTGGCAGGAAGTCTCGGCATACGTGCGGGGAAGCTTATGAGCGAGGAGGACGTTGAGGACGCCGTCAGGCGCAACGATTTCCGCCGTGCCCGCGAGAGGGCGCTGTATCTTCTTGACGAGCGCGACTACGGTTACGTCGAGATGTTTAAAAAGCTCGAAAACAATTATCCGGAGGAAATCTGCTACGGTGTGGTCAACGACCTTGCGCGTCTCGGGCTTATTGACGACAGAAGATATGCCGCAAAGTGCGCGGAGTATTTTCTGACCCGCAAGCTCTGGGGCAAATACCGCGCCCGCGAGGAAATGCGCCGCAGGGGGATTCCCGCCGAGCTTATAGACGAAGCGCTTGAGGAATACGACGACGGCAGCCAAGACAGACTGCGGGAGCTTGTGGAAAAGAAGTATGCGCGCAAGCTTTCGGAGGAGAACGGGGTAAACAAGGTAAAGGCGGCGCTTGCGCGTCAGGGGTTTTCCTACGACGAAATTAAGCGTGTGCTTGCCGAATATGAGGAGGAGTAAAATGTCGGTGAGAGTGGGACTGGTGTCGCTGGGATGCCCGAAAAATCAGGTCGACGCCGAGCATATCGTCTATAATCTCCGCGAGGAGGGCTATGAAATAATCCCAGACGCCGCGCTTGCTGACGTCGCGGTGATAAACACCTGCGGCTTTATCGAGAGCGCCAAGCAGGAAGCAATAGACACGATACTTGAGTTCTGCACCTTAAAGTCGGAGGGGAGAATAAAAGCGGTAGTAGTTACCGGCTGTCTCGCCGAAAGGTATAAATCCGAAATAAGAAGCGAGCTTCCCGAGGTGGACGCCGTTGTAGGACTCGGCGCCAATGAGCTTTTGGGCGAGATAATAAAAAAAGTCCTTGCAGGTGAGACCGTCGATATGGGCGGCGACAAGTATTCGATGATAATAGATGCCCGCAGGATTGTCTCAACCGAGACATTTGCCTATCTCAAAATAGCGGAGGGGTGCGACAATCACTGTACATACTGCGCCATACCTTCAATACGCGGCAGGCTCAGGAGCCGCAGAATCGAGAGCATTGTCGACGAGGCGAAATGGCTTGCAAAGGTTGGTTTTAAAGAGATAATCCTTGTCGCTCAGGACACTACCGTCTACGGTCTCGACCTCTACGGCAGACCTATGATATGCGAGCTTCTTGGGGAGCTTTGCAAAATCGACGGACTGAAGTGGATACGCACTCTGTACAGTTATCCCGAGCGCATCACCGACGAGCTTATAGACCTCATCGCTTCGGAGGAAAAACTCGTGAAGTATCTCGACATTCCGATTCAGCACTGCTGCGACCGGATTCTTAAGCGTATGAACAGAAAGAGTACCAAGGCAGAGCTTGTGAGTCTCGTAAAAAAGCTCCGTGAGCGGATACCCGGAGTGGTTCTCAGGACCACGCTCATCGCGGGCTTCCCGGGGGAGACCGAGGAGGAATTTGAGGAGCTGTGCGAGTTTGTCAACGAAATGCGCTTTGACCGTCTCGGATGCTTTGCATATTCTCAGGAGGAGGGAACCCCTGCCGCGCTCCTGCCCGACCAGATTGACGATGATGAAAAAATCCGCCGCGCGGAGATAGTCACCGATACGCAGATGCTTATAAGCGACAGGCTCAATTCCGACCGCATAGGGCAGGATATCGAGGTGGTAGTCGAAGGCTGGGACAAGTGGGCAGACTGCTACTTCGGCAGAAGCTTTGCCGAGGCTCCCGAGATTGACGGAAAGATATTCTTTACGTCAGAGAACCCGCGCACCGTCGGAGAGTATGTGAAGGTCCGCATCGGTGAGACTATGGATTATGACCTGTTAGGAAGTGTTATAAATGAACCTGCCGAATAAGCTCACTCTTTTAAGAGTTATTCTGATACCGTTTTTTGTACTGTTTTTGCTGTGGCATTTCACGGCGTGGAACGTTTTGATATCGCTTGCGATATTTGCCGCGGCGTCGCTGACGGACCTCTTTGACGGCAAAATAGCGCGCAAGCGCGGTCTTGTGACCGACTTCGGGAAGTTTCTCGACCCCCTTGCCGACAAAGCGCTTGTAATGGCGGCGCTCGTCGGGTTTGTGGGACTTGGGTGGTGTTCGGCGGTAGCGGTTATGATAATTTTGTTCCGCGAGTTTATGGTATCCGCTCTGCGGCTCGTGGTGAAATCCGGCGACGGAGTTGTGGTGCCGGCGGGGTGGTTCGGAAAGATAAAAACCGCCTTTACTATGACTTCTGTTATTGTGATACTGCTTTTGCGCGGGATTGAAGCGCTGGGTGCTGCGGTTCCGTATATTTACGCCGTTTCCGCAGTGCTTATATGGGCTTCGGCGGCACTGACCGTCGGCTCCGGGCTTCAGTATCTCAAGGCGTACTGGAAGGTAATCGACCCGAATAAATGAGCAGGTGAGCGTTCGTTTTGAGTTCATAAAATAAAAAGTTTTCGGTCGAGCCTTTTTCAAAAGGCTCGCGGGGTCGAGGGGCGGCACCCCTCGGCGCAGCCCGCAGGCTGCGAAATCCTTGCGCAGCGAAGCGCAGGAGGGTAGGCAAAACAGTCCAGCGGACTGTTTTGCCGTAGGGAACCCTCGCCGGGGGTTCCCTGAAAAATGTGCTGAGTGCATATTCCTAATGAGCATAAAATTATTGACATATTCAAAGAACCGAATTATAATAAATTCGGTTCTTTTGTTAATATTCTGTAACGATATTGCAGTTTTTCGAAAGGAAGATGTAAATATGAAAAAGCTGCTTGCGCTTATTACAGCATTTCTGCTGACGGTCTTGTCCGCCTCCTGCTCGTCCGGCGGAGCTGCCTCAAATGTCCATTCCGACCCGACCGCAGATTCGGAAAAATACACCGTATCAGAGCTTATGGAGCAGATGAAAATAGGCTGGAACCTCGGTAACACCCTTGACGCTCCAGAGGGCGAAACGGCTTGGGGTCAGCCGGTCACCACTCACGAGATGATAGATAAGATCCACGAACTCGGATTTAATACAATTCGTATTCCCGTGTCGTGGGGACTCCACACGAGCGGCGCGCCCGATTATACCGTAGACGCCGATTTTATGGACAGGGTCGAGGAGGTAGTCAACTACGCGCTCGACAACGATATGTTTGTCATTATCAATTCTCATCACGACAACGATTATTACTACCCCTCGCGCGAGCACGAGGAGGAGACCTATAACTACATAGAAAAGCTCTGGACGCAGATTGCAGAACGCTTTAAGGATTACGACCAGCACCTTATTTTCCAGTCTATGAACGAGCCGCGGCTGACCGGTACCAACTACGAGTGGTGGATAGACTATAATAACCGGCAGTGTCTTGACGCGCTCGAAATCATCAGCAACTGCAATCAGAAGTTTCTGAACGCCGTGCGGGCCTCCGGCGGAAAAAATGCCGACCGCTTCCTTTTGTGCGGGGTATACTGCGGTTCGCCCTACTATTCCTTACAGGAGCCGTATAAGCTCCCCGAGGACACCGTAGAGGGAAAGCTTCTGGTATCCGTTCACGCATATAGTCCCTACAATCTGGCTATGAACGCCGATATGAGATACACCGAGTTTGACCAAGCCTGCCGCAGCGACATCGACGATTTTATGACAAAGCATTACGAGAAGTATGTCAAAAACGGCGTCGGTGTGATAATAGACGAAATGGGAATTATCAACAAGAACAACCCATATGCCCGTCAGGACTGGGCGACGTATTATGTCGCGAAGGCAAAGAGTCTCGGCATTGTCTGCTGCTGGTGGGACAACGGAGGAATCAATACCGGTTCCGAGTCGTTCGGGCTGTTTGACAGAACAAAGCTCGAGATTTATCCCTCCGGAAAAGCCCCTTATAACGGGCTGATGGCAGGACTTGAGACTCCTCTTGACGAGATAAAGTTTTCGGAGCCTGAAAAATAGGCGCTTTTGTGAAAGGAGTCGGATATGGACAGACAGGAAGCAATGCGGTTTGCAGAAAAAATCGGACTCGGCTGGAACCTCGGCAACACTCTCGACGCGCCGATGGGAGAGACTTCTTGGCACAACCCTGTTACAACGCGTGAGATGATTCTCAAAATACACAGTCTCGGGTTTAATACTCTCAGGCTCCCTGTATCGTGGCACCGCCATATGGACGAAAGCTTCAGGATTGACGCCGAGTGGCTCGACAGGGTAAACGAGGTCGTAGACTACGCCTACGGCGACGGAATGTATGTGATTCTCAATACCCACCACGACGACATCTGCTTTCAGCCCACCGCAGAGGGCTTTGAACACGGAAAGAGCTATCTTAGGGCTTTGTGGTCGCAGCTTACTTCTCGCTTTGAGGGATACGGCGAACGGCTGATATTTGAAGCGATGAACGAGCCGAGAATATTGCGCAGCAAATATGAGTGGAAGCTCGATTTTTCTGAGAAGGTTTGCCTTGACGCGCTGGAATACGTCAACAAATACAATCAGATTTTTGTAAACACCGTAAGAGCCGGTGAGAAGGGCGAGCCGCGGCTTCTGATGACGCCCTCTTATGACGCCGCGCCGCATCACGCATATATTCCGGAGTTCAGGGTCGCAAACGACCCGGCGGACAGGCTGATAGTTTCGGTTCATTCCTATGAGCCTATCGACCTCTGCCTCACGCCTAAGCAGGATATCCGAGAGTTTAACGCCGAGGGCGAGCAGATTATAGACAGCTTTACCCAAAAGCTGTATGACCGTTTTATTGCAAACGGGATTCCCGTCGTAATCGGCGAAATGGGCATTTGGGACAAGAATAATCCCGACGATAGATACAGGTGGGCGAAATATTTTGTGAGACGTGCGCGCGAGTGCAAAATAGCCTGCTGTTGGTGGGACAACGGCGGCAGGGAATATAAGCTTTTTGACCGTGAGAATCTGAGAGTCTGTGAGTGCGCAGAGCCGGTAATGCGCGGTCTGCTCGAGGGACTGAATAGCGAATAAGATGATATTTCAGTCCCCTTTCAGGGAGAGGACCTGTTTATATGGGTCAGGCGGAATATGCAAAGCCGAAAAGGAGTCATGGCGTTTTTGCACCGGCGGAGGGTTTAAATCTCTGACTCGGACTTCATTTTTGCGACAGCTTCTTTGTAAAAAACGTCAAGCTGACCGTGGTAGTTTTCTTTCCAGGGCTTGTTGCGCCCGCAGTAATGAATAATAATTGCGTTTTTGCGTATCCATTCAAGATTAAGAGACTTCTCAAACGGCGCGTGAAGCTGATACAGACGCTCGGTCATATTGTAGCGGAAAGCGTCAAGAGCATAGATTTTGCTGCCATAAAGCGCGCTGATAATGTCCTGATCCGGCAGCATTAAAAAATTCTTTCTCTTTTCGATAAATCGGAGAACCTCCGCATAATCCTGTTCTTTTCTTAAAAGCGAGAGATTCATCATCATAACGCCGGAATTGATGTATGGGCTGTCTTCGTCCATATCAAGCCTCAGAGCGTTGGCTTTTTGCAGCAAAAGACCTGTGTGCGACGCAGCGGCGAAGTAATAATCGTCCATCTGCATACGATACAGATTGAGCAGCGAGCCGTTTATCACAAGGTCGGGGTCGAGATAAAGCACGCGGTCTACGGTCTTGGGCAGATAATGCGCGGCGAAGATTCTGAAATAAATTTCTCTCGGGTAACGCTGAGTTGTGGGAGCGTCGCCGAGGGCAAGGTCTTTTATTTGTATCGGAATAAGAATACCGTTTTCTCCGATTACACTTTTTGTTGGAAGCAGAGCGTTCTCGCGTATTTCGGAGTGGAGCAGGTACACGTTAAAACGGCAGTCGGGGTTAAAGCGTATAAGTGTGGAAAGCATTACGTTCAGGTATGGGATATAGTTCTCGTCCAGCGTAACGAGGATATTCATTTCATTTTTTTCGGCTTGATTCATTTTGTTCACTCCTGAAATAGGCTCATTTTCGGGCGACCGTACCCGATTATTTAACATTATACCACCTGAAAGTGAAGAAATCCATAGTTTGTTAAGGCGATTTATCAAGTGTTTGCTTTCTGACAGACGAATGCAGGGGAGGGTTCACACAGTTTTGCCTACTGCCCTGCGCTTCGCAAGTTTTTCGGGTCAATCCAAGACGGTGAGAAAGAGCGAGTAGCAGGAAACAACAGTTTTCTTTTTAAAAAAGCTCGATCTGAAACTTTTTCTTTATGTATTTGCAACGGACATTCTCCGATAAAAAAAACAGCAGTCTTTTTGAGACTGCTGTTTTGGGTTTTTACTTCATCGGTTCGATATACCCTATGGGATCGATCCACTGATTCTGATACTTCAAGGCAAAGTGAATGTGTGAGCCGAGATCCGACTCTATATCGGCGGTGTTGCCTACGGAGCCTATTACGTCGCCGGCGTTTACAGCCTGTCCCTCCGCAACGGCGGGAGCGGCGGAAAGACCGAAGTAATATCCCGACATTGTGTTGCCGTGGTCGACCACTACGCAGGTTCCCCAAAGAGGATCGTCATATACCTGTGTTACTGTCCCCGAGGTCATAGCCTTTACCGACGAGCCTTCGTCAGCGGCTATGTCGATTCCGTCGTGGGTGCGCCATACTCCGCCCGAGGATTTTACAAGCTCGCCGTCAGAATATGCGTTTACGATCTCGCCGTTTACCGGCATCATAATGGCCTGCTCGTAATAGAGCGCTTCAAGCTCGTCGGTGATATCGACTATGGCTTCATCAGTGGGAGTGTTCGGCGCGGGAGTGTCAGACGGCGGTTCCACTGCCGCGTTGCCAAGGGCGTCCGCTTCGTCTTTTTGGATTCCGTCAAGGACGGCGTCCACCGCGGAGTAGTCGATATCGGGGATATCCGCTTCGTCTTGTTGGGTAATCAGACCGTCGGTTATGGAATTGACGGCCGCGCGGTATCCGGCAACCGAAGCGATGCCTACCGCAAGTATGCCTACGCAAAGTGTGATATAAAGCGCTTTGCTTCCGGGATGTCTGAATTTAACCTTTTTCATAGCTACCTCCAAGGATAAACTTGATACATGCTAACAGTCTTTGCTGTTCAAGTTAAGTATTAGCGGGATTTTCAATTTTATGCAGGGCATCTGACATTTTATTGAAATAAGAATATCTATTGACAAACACCGGGACAGGTGCTATACTGTCTGTCGTTGGGGTGTCACCTTGAAAACCACCCCGAAATAAAAAAACAAGGGGTAAATACTCATTCGGCGGATTTTTCCGCGATGAGTAAACGTTTTTTCGCAAATAAGCCCCTGAATCCCAAAAGGAATCAGGGGTTTTTGAATGTGAAGCGTTGCCCGAAAGGAGAAATTATGTCAGAGAAAAAACAGACCGGAAAATTTTCAACCAAAAGGTTGGTAAAGCTTGCGTTTGTCGCGGCGGTATACGTTGCTCTCACATACGCGCTCGGCTTTATGGCATACGGGAACATTCAGTTTAGGGTTGCGGAAGCGCTTATGCTTCTTTGCTTCTACAAGAAGGACTACGGAATTGCGCTTACGGTGGGGTGCTTCATCGCAAATATGTTCAGTCCGATGGCGCTTGATATGGTCTTCGGAACCGCCGCCACGGTGCTCGCAGTGCTTCTTATCTACATAAGCCCGAACATTTTCGTCGCATCGCTGGCGCCCGTTTTCACAAACGCCGTTATAGTGGGCGCTGAGCTGAGTTACTGCTTTGAGACTCCGTTCTGGATAAACGCATTCGAGGTTGCGTTCGGCGAATTTGTCTGCGTTTCCGTCGTCGGGGTTATCGTCTTCAAGCTCGTCGAGAAAAACGCTGCCGTTATGAGACTAATAGCCGAATAAAAAATTTTTTGCTGTGCAACATTTTACGCCGCTCGCGCGTATTATATATGAGGACTTGGGTCAGACTTCTGCCCTCTCCTGCAATACGTTTCAGACCCCCGGGCCGAAAAAGCATCGGGGGTCATTTTATCTGTACATTTTCAGGGTTGTTATTTCGTTTTCGCTCATTATAAAGTATTCCTCCACCACGGCGTGAACCGCGCGTACGGAGTTTATTATTTTTTCGGCGGCTTCAAGCTCGGCGCTTGTCAGGCTCAGTCCCGACGGTCTGTAATGCGCGATTATACATCGGCAGCCGTAATTTTCCGATATGGCGGCGAGAATGTTTCTCACTGCGGCGTCGCACTGCAAAACAGGGTTCTTATAGCCGAACTTTTTCGTGAGAATTACCGCAAGTCCGTCGTCCACGAGCGTAACCGCAAGCTGTTCGCCGTCTGACGGCCTGAAAATGTTGCCGTAATATGCGTCGGCGATAAAGCGGTTGCTCAGACAAATCCTTCTTTTTTCTCCGACTCCGTATTCCGGATACACCTCGGACGCCGCTTTTATCAGAATGGCTGTGCTTTCGCCTACTCCGTTCACCGTCATAAGCTCCTCAAAGGAAGCGTCGAGCACGCCCGAAAGGCTGCCGAAGCGGTTTATCAGCGCGTGCGAGAGACCGTTGGTATCTTTCTGAGGAATGGCATAAAACAGCAGCAGTTCGAGTATCTGATGAGGGTAGAGGCTGTCGATGCCGTTTTTTAAAAACTGCCGGCGCAGTCTGCTGCGATGCCCTGCGTGTTCGTTTGCCACAGTTATGCCTCCTTACGATTTTCTGTATATAATTATCCTAAAAACGCGTCGAATTGTCAAGAGCTTTTTGTCCGGACGGCTTTATCTGCGGCATCTCTTGCAAAACGCGATAAAAAGTTATATAATTATACCGATATTCAAACGGGAGGCGAAAAAATGGCAAAGCTTGATGACAGCGTGAAATATCTGAAAGGCGTCGGACCGAAGCGCGCGGAGCTGTTTGAAAAGCTCGGCATAAATACCGTCCGCGACCTTATTTATCACCTTCCGAGAAGCTATATGGATTTCACGTCTCCTACGGCAATCGCGTCGGCGGTTCTCGACGAGGTCAATGTCGTGGAGGCGGAGGTGGTAAAAAAAGAGCGTCCGGCTATGATACGCAAGGGTATGACTCTTTACAAGCTTCTTGTCACCGACGGCTCGGACGATATGAATGTGACGATATTCAACTCGCAGTACCTTTTTGATTCCGTGAAAGTCGGAGAAAAATACATCTTCTGCGGCAAGGTGACAGGCAATCTCACCCGACGCGAAATGTCTTCGCCGACGGTTCAAAAAAGCTCATCGGGCGACAGAATCCAGCCGATTTATCCGCTGACTGCCGGACTTACGCAGAATATTCTTAGGAGCTGCGTGAAGTCGGCGCTTTCGGCGGTCACGCAGGCTGAGGTTGAAACACTTCCCAATGATATTCTGAAAAAATATTCCCTTATGCCGGAGTCTGAGGCGCTCGTGAAGATACACTTCCCGAAAGAGCGGGAAGACGTCTTTCCGGCGCGGCGCAGACTCTCCTTTGACGAGCTTTTGACTCTCAGGCTCGGAATGATGCGGCTTCGGGAGAGAGTGCGCAGTTTAACCGCGTATTCTATGAAAAAGGTAGATATGAGCGGCTTTACTTCGGCGCTGCCTTTTAAGCTTACGGGGGCGCAGAGCCGCGCCGTTTCGGAGTGTATGGCGGATATGGAGAAGTCCGCGCCGATGAACAGGCTGATTCTCGGCGACGTGGGTTCGGGGAAAACCGCCGTTGCGGCTGCCTGCTGCTACATAGCCGCGAAAAACGGCGCGCAGGCGGTGCTTATGGCGCCGACCGAAATCCTCGCGCTTCAGCATTACGACTCTCTGAGGACTTTTTTGGAGCCGTCGGGACTCAGGGTCGGACTGCTGACCGGCTCGCTCACGAAAAAGAAAAAATCCGAGGTCTCGGAGGCTGCCTCGCGGGGCGAATACGACGTTATCGTCGGCACCCACGCGGTGTTTCAGGAGAGCGCGGGTTATGAACGCCTCGGACTTGTAATCACCGACGAGCAGCACCGTTTCGGCGTTGCTCAGCGCACGGCGCTTGCAAAAAAAGGGAACAATCCTCACCGGCTTGTTATGTCGGCGACGCCTATTCCGCGCACTTTGGCGCTTATGATTTACGGTGAGCTTGACATTTCGGTGCTCGACGAGCTTCCGGCGGGTCGCGCAAAGACCGAGACTTACGCCGTTACCGGAAAACTGAGAAGCCGAGCCTGCGCTTTCGTCAGAAAGGAACTTGACCGCAAAGGTCAGGCATATGTGGTCTGTCCGGCAGTGGAAGAGGGAACCGCAGACATAAAAAACGTCACCGATTACGCAAAAGAACTTGAGCGGGGCGAGTTTTCAGGCTACAGGATAGGAGTGCTTCACGGTCAGCTTCCCGCCGCAAAAAAAGAAGAAGTGATGCGCAGATTCAAGGACGGAGAGCTTGATGTTCTGGTCTGCACGACGGTTGTGGAGGTCGGGGTAGACGTGCCGAACGCGTCGGTTATGATGGTAGAAAATGCCGACCGCTTCGGGCTTTCGCAGCTTCATCAGCTTCGCGGACGTGTCGGGCGTGGTTCGAGAAACTCATACTGTATTCTCATTACCGACAACGTTTCGGAGGAAAGCAGAAAGCGCCTTAAAATACTCAGCTCCACTTCCGACGGCTTTGAGATATCCGAAGCCGACCTCGAACTGCGCGGTCCCGGAGATTTCTTCGGCTCGGCACAGCACGGTCTGCCGCCTCTCAAAATAGCCGACCTCGCTGCGGACGCCGAGCTTGTGAAGCTTGCTCAGGACGCTGCGGAGCTTTTAAACGAAAGATTTCAGCTTTCTGAGTGCGACTCGCTGCGAAAAAGGGTGGAGGCGCTCTTTGCACGCGGGGAATGGTAAGCGGCGCTGCTTTTTAAATTGACATTTTGCTATATCGGTGGTAAAATATGTTAAGTATTACGGAACGGAGGACTTATTATGAAAAGAGGAAATCGACCGACGGGAGAAATCGTCGCAATTATACTTTCGGTAATAGCCGCCGTCGCGCTTGTCGTCGGCGGAATCGTAGTGGCGGGGATACTCGTTGTGGGGACGGTCCTCAACGTTCAGACGAAGCTCGGTTTGTGGGCGTCGGACTACATAGAATATACCTACGGCGGCGCCGACAGATATACTGCAAGCTCCGACTTCACTGTCGACGATAACATAAGCAATATAAAAATCGACTGGATCGCGGGGGACATAACCGTAAAAACGGGCGAGGGCGACTCGGTACGAGTTTACGAAAGCTCGGATTCCGAAGACCCCGAGGACATAATGCGCCACAAGACCGACGGCGAAAGGCTGACGGTAAAATTCCGAGCGTCGGGATATTATGCCGTCATGTATAAAAAGGATCTCACCGTGGAGATTCCCGCCTCGCTTGAAATAAAAAGCATAGTTATCAACACCGTTAGCTCGGAGATAACCTTTGAGGGCGGCTCCTTCGGCGATATTACGGTCAGTGACGTGAGCGGGTCGGTGAATCTTGAGGACGTGAAATGTCGCGAGCTTGACGTCGACAGCGTCTCGGGTGAAGTGAGCGCTGTTTTTGCCTCTCAGCCTCACGAGGTCGATATAAAATCCGTCTCCGGAGACGTGAAGCTGACTCTTCCGCGCGAGCCGGAGGACGTTGACCTTGAAAGCGTGGGCGGAAAGCTGAACGTCAACGGGGCCGAGACACTCCTGAAATATGAGTCGGAAAGCCATTCGGGTTCGGGTGAGGTTGAAGTTGACACCGTTTCGGGGGATATAACAATAGAAACACTTGGTTAAAAACGCTTGACAAAACGGCTGTGAGCCGCTATAATCATATAGGCAAATGCGTTGACGGGATTGACCGAAAAGTGATCATTCAGAGAGCGGGCGGCAGGTGAAAGCCCGTTGTGAGCTTTCGGGTGCTTCCCCCGAGCACCGCGGCAAACCGCGGCGTATTCCGCGTTAAGGAGCAAAGAGGCCGCCTCGGCGGCGAATTTGGGTGGTACAGCGACTGACACTCGCCCCAAGCTTTTTGGGACGAGTGTTTTTATTTTCAGAAAAGTTGAAAGGATTTGATAAAAATGAAATGGACCGGTCTTAACGAGCTTCGGGAAAGCTACCTTAAGTTCTTTGAGTCCAAGGGCTGCTTAAGGCACAAGAGCTTCCCGCTTGTTCCGCAGAACGACAAGAGCCTCCTGCTCATAAATGCGGGTATGGCTCCTCTGAAGCCCTATTTTACTAAGCAGGAGGTCCCGCCGAGAACAAGAATGACCACCTGTCAGAAGTGCATCAGGACAAACGATATCGAAAACGTCGGCAAGACCGCGCGCCATGGCACCTTCTTCGAGATGCTCGGCAACTTCTCCTTCGGCGACTACTTCAAAAAAGAGGCGATATCGTGGGCGTGGGAGTATTTTACAAAGGTGCTTGAAATCCCCGAAGAACGGCTTTACGTCTCGGTATTTGAGGAAGACGACGAGGCGCGCGAAATATGGCACGAGGTAGCGGGACTGCCCTATGAAAAGATTTTCAGAATGGGCAGGGAAGACAACTTCTGGGAGGCTGGCATCGACGGTCCCTGCGGTCCCTGTTCAGAGATTTATTACGACCGCGGTCCCGAATACGGCTGCGGCAAGCCCGACTGCACCGTCGGCTGCGACTGCGACCGCTATATGGAGGTCTGGAACCTCGTATTTACTCAGTATGAGCGCCACGAGGACGGCACCTACACTCCGCTCGAGCAGAAGAATATCGACACCGGAATGGGTCTTGAAAGGCTTGCGGCTCTTATGCAGGGCGTCGACTCGATATTCGACGTTGACACCGTAAAGGCGATAAGGGACCACATCTGCCGCATAGCAGGCTGCGAATACGGCGCGGAGTATAAAAAGGACGTTTCTATACGCGTCATCACTGACCATATACGCACCGTCACCTTTATGGCTTCGGACGGCGTTCTGCCGTCGAACGAGGGCAGGGGATACGTTATGCGCAGACTGCTCCGCAGAGCTGTCCGCCACGGCAAGCTTCTCGGAATCGAAGGGCTGTTCCTCAAAGACCTCGTTAAAACCGTCGTGGACTGCTCGAAGTGCGAATATCCCGAGCTTGAGGAAAAATACGACTATATCGTGAAGCTTCTTACCAACGAGGAGCGCAATTTTAACGAAACCATAGACCGCGGATTGGTTATGCTTAACGGCTATATCGACGAAATGTCCGAAAACGGCGAGAAAGTTCTCGACGGCAAAAGGTGCTTCTTCCTCTCTGATACCTACGGGTTCCCCATCGACCTCACCCGTGAGATACTCGGCGAAAGGGGTCTTGAATGTGACGAGGAGGGCTTTAAGCAGGCGCTTCAGGTTCAGAAGGACACTGCGAGGGCGGCGCGCGGCGGCTCGAAATATATGGGAGCCGACGAAACCGTATTTCATAAGATTGACCGCGAGTATTCAACCGAGTTCGTGGGATATGAAAAGCTCGAGGCGGAGTCGGTCATCGACTTCATTGCGACCGACGACGAGCTTGTAGAAGCGGCGGGCGCAGGCGACGAGGTTTATATCGTCTCAAAGCTGACGCCTTTTTACGCCGAAAGCGGCGGACAGGTCGGCGATATCGGCGAGATATCCACTAAGACCGGCAGATGCGAAGTGCTCGACACCCAGAAGGCAGTCGGCGGCAAGACTGCGCACAAGGTAAGAGTTGTCGAGGGGGCAATAGAGGTCGGTCAGACCGCCGAGTTCAGGGTCGACCGCGAATACCGCCTTTCGGTTATGAGAAACCACTCCTGCGCTCACCTTTTGCAGGCTGCTCTGAGAACGGTTCTGGGCGATCACGTTCATCAGGCGGGTCAACTCGTGAACGCCGAGCGTCTGAGGTTTGACTTCTCGCACTTCAGCGCGATGAGCCTCGACGAAATCCAGCGCACCGAGATGCTCGTAAACAGCTTTATCCTCCGCGCACTCGACATCACCACGCAGGTTCTGCCGATAGATGAGGCAAGAAAGCTTGGCGCTATGGCACTCTTTGGAGAAAAATACGGCGAGACCGTAAGGGTTGTTTCTATGGGAAATGCCTCTATGGAATTTTGCGGAGGCACTCATCTCGACAACACTTCAAAGATAGGTCTTTTCAAGATAGTTTCGGAAAGCTCGGTGGCGGCGGGTGTAAGAAGAATCGAAGCCGTGACCGGCAAGGGCGTCCTCGACGTTATGGGGCATCAGATAGATATGCTCAACGAGGCGTCAGGACTTCTGAAGCTCACTAATCAGAACGAGCTTGTAGCCCGGGTCAAGGGACTAATGGAGGAGATAAGGGCGCTCGAAAGAGACAAGAACGAGCTGAGCTCCACCATTGCCGAGATGCGCTCGAAGTCGCTTTTGGACCACACCGTAGACGTCAAGGGCGTCAAACTCATCACCGCGATGTTCAATCCGATGAAGCCGGACGAAATAAGGCTTCTCGCCGAAAAGATACGCGACGCTCACCCAGAAATAGTCTGTGTGGTCGCGGGTGTGAACGGCAAGGCGGCGAATATCTGCGTCACCGCGGGTAAGGAAGCGGTCGCAAAGGGAATAAACGCGGGCAAAGCCGTCGGAAAGATAGCCGCTGTTACCGGTGGCAGAGGCGGCGGACGTCCCGACAGCGCTATGGCGGGAGTCGGCGACATTTTCAAGATAGACGAAGCCCTCGCCGCCGCTCAGGATATTGTTGCTGAATTTATTAAGGTCTGATTGAAAGGAAGATGATTATGTCCGACTGTCTGTTCTGCAAAATAGTTTCGGGGGAGATTCCCTCAAAAAAGGTGTATGAGGACGACTGCTGCTATGCCTTCGAGGATATAGCGCCGGTAGCGCCCGTTCACATTCTGTTTGTACCCAAGAAGCATATCGCCTCCGCTGCCGGGATAAATTCCGAAAACTCAGAGGTTGTCTCAAAAATCTACGAGGCGATAGCAAAAGTCGCAAAGGAAAAGAAGCTCGACGGAGGCTGGCGGGTTGTTTCTAACTGCGGAGCCGACGCCGGTCAGACAGTTTTTCACTTGCACTTCCACCTGTTGGGCGGAAAACCGCTCGGGGTTATGTGTGACGATTGAGGAGGATAAAATATGGCGGATTATTACAATCTTAAGGTTGCGGGGCTTGAGCGCAGGCTCACTCTCTGCGAAGTAAACGAGCATCTTGACATCGCGGGGTTCATTATGTTCTCCGACGTCGAGCTTACGGTCGCATGCGCCGAGGCGCTTCTGAAAAAGGTTCCGGAATTTGACGTTATCGTGACGGCTGAATCCAAGGGAATCCCGCTCGCTTACGAAATGGCGCGTCAGGTAGGCGGCGGTATGAAATACATCGTCGCAAGAAAGATGGCAAAGCTGTATATGAAGGAACCTATCTGTGTTGAGGTGCGCTCGATAACCACCGCCGCGCAGCAGAAGCTCTGGCTTGACAAAAACGAGGCGGACTATCTCAATGGCAAGAGGATTCTCATTGTCGACGACGTCGTTTCGACGGGAGAATCTCTCGAAGCGCTAAATAAGCTCATCTCCCACACCGGCGGCAGGATTGTCGGTCAGGCAGCGGTACTCGCCGAGGGCGACGCCGCTAAGCGCGACGACATCATCTTTTTGGAGGAGCTTCCGTTATTCTTCAAGTGATACAGCAGCTCGCGGCTCCGTGCGAAAGCGCGGGGCCGATTTGATGCTATATGTTGTGTATTAGTTTTGTGAAGCCGAAGACTGTGCCTTGACGGCGAAGCCCGCCGCGCGCAGCGCGGGAGCACGGCTTCGCCGTGCTCCGGACCGCCTGCGGCGGTCCGCGGGCTTCGCCCTCACTTTGGCTCCCGCAGATGCTTTATAAGCGCGTTATCACAGGCGCGAAATGTGCCTTACTTACGAAGGCTTTCGCCGACGCAGTTGACGGCTTTACCGATGAGCTGTATAATATAATCACCATTTTAAGGGGGCGATGCCGTGACAAGACGTATGATACCGCTCGGCGCGGGCTACTTCGCGGGACTGTTTGCGGCGTTTTACCTGTGCGTAAACGGCCTTTTGGGCAGAGCCGGATTTATTGTTCTCACCGTGTGCGCGCTCTTTTTAGGATTCTTATCGCTGGTATTTAAAATGAAATTTCGCGCGCGGGTTATGCTGTTTTGCTCGGCGTTTGCGGCAGCGACGGCGTGTTCCGCGGTATATGCCTGTACGCGGCTTTGGCCGCTCGAGGCGCTCGACGGAAGCGAAGCCGAAGTATCGGGAAGAATCATTTCTTATACCGAGGACGACCTCTCGGCAGTGGTGATAAAGGGCAGCGTCGACGGGATTCCCGCTAAGTCAGTCATATATGTCGGCGGGTTTTCGGGAAGATGCGGCGATTTTGTGAGACTGACAGCGCGGGTCGGAAAAATCAAGGACACGCCTTTTTTCAGAGCGCGTGAATATTATCTTCCGGACGGGATACTTCTTTCGGGAACCGCGATCGGGGATGTGAATATAACGCGCTCGGGGCAGACGGCAATAGCAGCGCTTCGTGAATACAGCAGAAAAGTATCGCTTAATATACGAAGAAGCGTAGGAGGCGAAGCGGGTGAGCTTTTAAGCGCCCTTCTTACCGGCGACCGCTCCTCTTTTTCCGACGGACTCAGATTAAAGCTCAACCGCTCCGGAACTGCACATCTTGCTGCTGTCTCCGGACTTCATGTCACCGTGGTGTCGCTTTTTGTTGTCACGATTCTTAAAAGGCTGAAAGCCCCGCGATGGCTGTCTGCGGCGGTGACGATAGCTTTTGTCATGGCGTTTATTGTTTTCTCGGGAGCGAGGGTGTCGGCGATAAGGGCAGGCATTATGACCGCTATTTCGGTGGCGTCGGCGCTCGCAAAGCGCAGAACCGACGCATTTAATACGATATGTATATGTGCGGTCGCGATGACCCTTTTTAATCCGTTTGCTGCGGCGGACAGTTCTCTTTGCCTGTCGCTTGCGGGAGTTTTCGGGGTATCGGTCGCGGCTCCAGCCATAATAAAAGAGTTCGGAATAAAAGCAAAGCTTTTGAGTGCGGGTGTGGTTTCACTCTGCGCAAGCACCGTAACCGCGCCGTTCGTGATGCTGTGGTTCAACGAGATTTCGCTCGTCTCTCCGATAACCAATATAGCCGCCGTGCCTTTATGTTCTGCGGCTCTTGTTTTGGGAATGATATACGCCGCGACGCTAAGTGTCTTCACTCCGATAATAAAGCTCGCCGGAATTTTCTGCGGGGCGGCGGTAAAGCTGAGCGAAGCGGTTTCGTCTCTCGGGTTTACATATATCCCGCTCGGAACGCGGATTGTGGGGACTGCGGTGATGTGCGGTGCGGCGTTTACGGCTGCGTCTTATCTCATAACCAAAAAGCCTCGGGTATGCGCGTTTGCCGCGGCGCTTTGCACTGCGCTTGTAATGACTTTTTACAGCGTGCGGACAGTTTCTGCCGAGAAAAACCTGTATCTTACGGTAATGAGCCGTTCGGATTATCAGGCTTTGGTATTGCGAAAAGGCGGAGAATGTATTATAATTGACTTTGACGGAAGAATGTCCTCTGAAGCCGAGAATTTTATCGAGCGCTTCGGAGTCTCGGATATACGCGCGGTGGTTCTGCTTGACGGAACAGACTCGGGATATTCCGCGTATCTTTCATTAAACCCCGACGCCGTTTACTGTTACGGCGGGGCGTATGTTTTTGGCGAAGAAGTGCCGCAGTACGGCATATACGGCGGTTCGTCGGCAGAAATATTCGGCGCGGAGCTGTTGTTTGAAAAAGACTGCGTGAAAATTTTCTGTAATGAAAAGAACGCAACGGTCTGTAAAGGACGCGCCGCCGACGGCGACGGGCTTTGCATAAGTTTGCTCGACGGTCTTACAGTGATAAACGACGGTGAAGACACGGATATTTTCAGAGACGGATTTATTAAAGAATTTAGGATGTGATGACTTTGGCGCTGATACTTACCGAGGAGACCGCACTGTACCGCCAGATACGTTCGGGACAGATAAAGCCTTGCTATTTCTTCTTCGGCAGGGACGTGGCGACGCTTGAAAGCGTGGTAAAAAGGCTTATTGCAAAGCTTGTGCCGGAGGAAGAGCGGACGCTTAATTATCACTTTTTCCCGGCTTCGGAAATGAGCTTTTCGGAGCTTGCCGATGTTTGCGCTTCGCTGCCGATGTTTTCAGACAGAATAGTGGCGTCGGTCAACGATTTTAATGCCGAAACCGCAAGGGCTGACGACCTGAAGCTTCTGAAAAGCATTATCGCCGACATTGACCCCGAAACTACTACGGTGATATTTTACGCAACCGGCGTCGACCTTTGCGGAGGCAAAAAGCAGCTCACAAAAAAGAATCTTGCTTTTGCGGAATATATCGGGGAAAAAGGCGGCACGGTCGTTGAATTTGCGTACAAAAAGCCGCAGGAGCTTGTGAAATATATCCGTTCGAGAATCGAAAAGGGAGGCGCGTCCATAACCGATGGCGCGGCGCTGAGTCTTGCACAGGCGTGCCTTTGCAACGTCCTTATGATAAATAACGAGGTGGACAAGCTCTGCGCTTACCGAGCAGGGGAATGTGTGACCGAGGAGGACGTCTCGCTGATGGCGGCGGGTCAGCTCAACACCGACGCCTACAAGCTTGCAAAGGCCATAGCGTCGGGAAACAGGACGGATTCTTTTGCGATGCTTTCTGAGCTTTATAACCGTCAACAGGAATCGGTGCAGCTTCTCGCGGTGATAGGGACGGCATTTCTGGATTTGTACCGCGCAAAACTCGCGCTTATGAGCGGGCGCGGCGAAAAAGACGTCATCGCCGACTTTGATTACCGCAACCGCAGCTTTGCAGTGCGCAACGCGCTTAGAGACTGCTCGGGAGTAAGCGTCGACAGGCTCAGAAGGTGCTTGCGGGTGATTTCCGACTGCGACGCCGATCTGAAGTCGAAGCGGACAGACAAAAGAGTGCTCCTTGAGACCGCGGTGACAAAGCTTTTGAGCGACTGATTGCGCCCGCGCCGGAGAGAGCCGTGCGGCGAAGCCCGCCCGTCCGCCGCCGGCGGACGGGCGCCCCGCTTCGCGGGACGGCAGCCCCTTTATGGGGCTGCCGGGGCTTCGCCCCCGCAGATGTGCGGATTTACGGCAAATGTTGGGTCAGGAAACATCGTTAGCGCGCGGGCGGGGAGCAAACAAAAGAGGATAGATATGATACATATTGACGGAGCGATAGTCGTCGAGGGAAAGTACGACAAGATAAAGCTTTCGCAGGTTGTGGACTGCCCGATAATCACAACGGGCGGCTTCGGCGTGTTCAAAAGCGCCGAGACAAAGTCGCTGCTCAGGTGGTACGCTCGCAACGGCGGGATTACTATACTTACCGACAGCGATTCCGCAGGCTTTAAAATTCGCGGCTATATAAAGGGAATAGTATCGAAGGGCGTGGTACGCAACGCCTATATCCCCGACGTGTTCGGCAAGGAGAGACGCAAGGAAAAGCCGTCTGCCGAGGGCAAGCTCGGGGTCGAGGGGATAGATATCGCGCTTTTGCGGGAGTGTCTTGAAAAGGCGGGCGTCTGCGGGACATCGGCTGAGAATAAGCGCCGCATCGGGCGGCAGGATTTATATGAGGACGGGCTTTTCGGCGGCGAGGATTCCTCGAAAAAGCGCGCCGCGCTGCTCAAAAGTCTCGGTTTGCCCGAGAGGCTTTCGACGTCCGGTCTTATCGACGTTCTCAACTGCGCTTATACCTACGAAGCCTACAAAGAGGCTGTTTCAAAGCTTTAGAAAGGAGAGGAGGGGGATATATGGTATTTTCATCGGTGGAATTTCTGTATTTTTATCTTCCTGTTGTGACGGCTTTATACTGCGTGTGTCCCAAGAGATTCAGAAATGCTCTTTTGTTTGCGACGGGACTTGTGTTTTACGCTTTCGGCGAACCGATGTACGTTTTTGTGCTGCTTCTTTCCTGCCTTATAGACTACTTTGCGGGAATCGTTATGACAAAATACTCCGAAAATACAAAAATAAGAAAGCTCTGCCTTATCACATCGGTGGTTATGAACCTCGGTTTGCTGGGAATCTTTAAGTACACACCTTTTATAATAAGCAATATCAACGCCGTATTCGGCACGTCGCTTGTCTCGTCGCTGCCGCTGCCGATAGGCATTTCTTTTTTCACGTTTCAGAGCATGTCCTACACGATAGACCTCTATCGCGGAAATATCGGGGTACAGCGCAGCTTTGTAGACTTTGCCGCGTATGTCACAATGTTTCCGCAGATAGTCGCAGGACCGATAGTCAGATATAAGGACGTCGAGTCTGAGCTTTCCGACAGGCGGCTGACAGTTGTCGGCTTCTCCGACGGAATAAGCAGGTTTGTGAGAGGTCTTGCTAAAAAGGTGCTTCTTGCCAACAATATCGGCGCGCTCTGGGAGGAGGTCAAAGCTTTAGACTACTCCACTCTTCCCGCGCTGACCGCGTGGCTCGGCATAGTCGCGTTCACTCTTCAGCTCTATTTCGACTTTTCCGGCTATTCCGATATGGCAATCGGACTCGGCAAGATGCTGGGATTCAGATTTCCTGAGAACTTCGATCATCCCTATGTATCAAAGAGCGTGCGCGAGTTTTGGCGCAGATGGCACATCACTCTCGGCGAGTGGTTTAAGAATTATCTCTATATTCCCCTTGGAGGGAGCAGAGGCGGTACTTTCAAGACCGTCCGCAATCTTGCGATAGTCTGGCTTCTTACCGGACTATGGCACGGCGCAAGCTGGAACTTTGTGCTGTGGGGCGCGTGGTTCGGATTACTGATAATTGCGGAAAGGCTGTTTTTGGGAAAGCTCCTCGAAAAGCTGCCCGGATTTTTCAGTTGGCTTTATACTATGCTCGCCGTCATATTCGGGTGGGTGCTTTTTGAGACCGACAGTATACCTTCGGCGCTGAATTTTATCGGGGCGATGTTCGGAGCGTCAGGCTCATTCAGCGACGTCCACTCATTCTGGCTTCTTTGCGAATATTCGCTGACGATATCCGTCTGCGTTTTCTTTGCGTCGCAGGCTCCCGAAAACTTTCGCCAAAGGCTTGAAAGTCTCATTTCGGGAATCGGTCTTAGAGCCGACGTTTTCAGACTCGCCGAGCCGTTGATAACGTTTGTTTTTCTAATGGCGTCCACGGCCTACCTTGTGAATCAGAGCTACAACCCGTTCCTGTACTTCAACTTTTAGGGGATAGGAGGAGACTTTATGAAGCTGAAAAAGCTCATTGCGGCAGTAAACACCGCGCTGTTTTTCGGAATAATCGTCATACTGGCTGTGGCGACGCTTCTTATGCCGAAGTCGGACTTTTCGGAACTCGAAAACCGCTTTCTTGCCGAAAAGCCGGCGTTGAGCTTAAGGTCGTGGTTTTCGGAAGATTACTCAAGAAACCTCGGAAAGTATTTGCAGGAGCATTTTGCGCTTCGCCCGCGCTGGATATCTCTGCGCACTTCTCTTGAACGCCTCGCCGGTCACGATGAAGTGAACGGAGTTTATTTTGCCGACGGCAGGTTTTTCGAGGCGTCGGAGCCGATAGACTACTCGCGTATCGACCGCTCCGTCGAGGCAATAAACTCGTTTGCCGAGAAGCTTGACGGCAGACTCAGCGTGATGATAGTCCCGACCTCAGCACAGATATACGTCGACCGTCTGCCCGACTATTCACCCGAACAGGGTCAGCGGCGTATGATAAATTACGTCTATTCCGCGCTCTCGGAAGACGTTCGTACAATAGACGTCTACGACCTTCTTTACCGTTCGCGCGAGGATTATATTTATTACCGCACCGATCACCATTGGACAACAGGCGGCGCATATATCGCCTACGGCGAGTTTGTCCGCAGAATCGGATACAGTCCGGTGAGCCTTGACAAAATCAACATTGAGCATGCAAGCCACGATTTTTTGGGCTCCTACTATTCCAAGGTGATTTCCGACGAGGCGGAACCCGACACCGTTGATATCTACACTTCAGGCGGCGCCGAGGTCACGTCCGTCAGGGTGACTGACGCAGACGGAAACACTTCTGAGCATAAATCGGTATATTTCAGGGAATATCTCGAAAATAAAGACAAATATCTTACGTTTCTCGGCGAAAACTCGCCTCTTGTTGAGATAGAGTCGGACGCCGGCGGCGGGTCGCTCCTTATAATAAAGGACTCCTATGCAAACTGTTTTGCGCCATTTTTAACAAAGCATTTTTCAAAGGTAGCGCTTGTCGACCTCAGATATATGATGAATCTCTCGGACTATGTCAACGTCTCGGAATATGACAGCGTTCTGATACTGTACAATGCCTCGACGTTTGCGCTTGACGCAAATATAGTAAAACTTTTGGCAAAATAGTAAAAAACCGGTTGACTTTCGTCGGAAAAATCGCGCAAATTGCGATTTTTAAAAAATTTTTGATTTTTAGCTTGACAACTTATTAAAAACGTGGTATAGTAACGAAGCTGTCTCCGAGGGATGGTGAAGCGAAAAAGCTTTACAGC